>CAZVXA010000238.1:0-10330 GCA_964630955.1 uncultured bacterium
CCTTTTGGCAACCCCTCTCTCCCTCCACTACCAGCGGTTTTTGAGAAGTTACTGAAGAACAGCTCGTCAATGCTCAAAATGCCCAACTCAACGCCCAGATTTCCCTACTCAACAATATCGCTGAATTAGAAAGAGCGATTGGCATGACGCTGAACACCTGGGGCGATCAAATTGACCTTGATCCGATTATCCGCGAGGCTCGCTAAGTGAATCGAAACTCTCCCATTGAGCCTGTCTGTCGCGAGGCATTTATTCCCTACCCTCGGAGGGACATCCTGCAATTGTGCCTGGAGGACGGAGGACTTGCAGAACATGAGATAGCACAGTTTCAAGCCTTCTGCGAGATTCTGGCGGCGTTGTTTCACTTTCAGTTTCATCGAGTTTTGGAGGAGGTAAAAGAGAGCTATCGAGTCTTCGATCCAAACACGGATGTATTTCTCTTATATGAACCGAAACCCCATCGGATTCAGCAGATGAGCCAGAAGGTGGGAACTGCATTCGAGTCGATTTTGCAGCGGGCAAACTACGTCCCCCTGACAACAGCCGCCCTTCATGAAGCACTCGATTCTCCTGCCCTGCTGAACCTCAAGACTGACATAGACTTTAATGACTTTGAGCAGGTTCTCTGTTACTACCGTGGCAAATCAGAGATAACCATCACTCAAAAACGGCTGCTTTTCTGGAGGAAGCAGCAAACTGTTCAATTGTTTGAGCGCCTGGTTCTGCTGATTCAATTTAAGGACGAAGCCTATTTTCAGGCGCAGTCCGATCAGCGCAAACGACCAATTGCTCCGCGCCAGTTTATCCCTGGCAAAACTTATCTCTTCTTCTACAAAAATCTGCCCAGACCAGACCTGAGATTACTCTTTCCCAACGTCAGAACCCGTATCCCTACGAAAGATCGGTTGCTGTTCGCGCTACCTGCGGCGATCATGGCGAGTTGATTTTCAAATCCATAATGCTTTGCAAACGCTGAAGACACTCGGACGAATAGGGCGATCGCCCATCATCCCATCCTTATTGAGTGAAGACAGCACCGGGCATTGTCAGGTTCTTTCGCTGGCAGAAGCAAATGCTGTATTGGATCAGGTGTGGGACAATCTCTTTCGATACAAGTAGGGGCTGTTTTAAAACCCGCTGGATTCTTGATTTTGCGTGCGCTTCACGCACGCAAAATCAAGAATCTACTGGCCTTTAAAGCACGCCCTAGATAGGCACGAAGGATCTTGAATCCCCAAACGCTGTTCCGCCCTGAGCGAAGTCGAAGGATAGAACAGCTTTTTGGGGTTCAACTTTTTCTACGCCCACTGGCTGACTGGACTTCTGGCAAAATTACGTCGATTTCCCTGAAACGCTTATGAAATCAGCGTTTCAGGGAAATCGACACTAAAATTAAATTTGCTAGAGAGCAGCGGCAACTTAATATACGACAATGAAGGGGTTGGAGTTGACGGGGGCGATATGGAGTGGCACGTGACCGATGCGCAAAGTCTCAGATTAATCGACGAGGAGATTGGCGAACATGGCTTTTCTCCAGCGGAGTACGAGATTGTGCGTCGCGTCATTTATTCTACTGCTGATTTTGAGTATAAGTCTCTTATCCGCTTCTCTGAACAGGCGCTTCAGGCTGGCGCGGCAGCACTGGCAGCCCGCAGCACGATCGTCGTTGATGTGCCGATGGTACAGGTTGGGATCGCGCCCATTATTCAGCATACGTTTGCCAACCCTGTGTATTGCAGTATGGAGGCCCTCACCCGACCACAACGGGAGAAGACTCGTGCCGCCTGGGGGATCGAAACGCTGGCACGGCGGTACCCAGAGGGAATTTTTGTGGTAGGTCAGGCACAGACTGCACTGATTACCCTGGTGGAACTGATCGAAGCAGAAGTGATTCGTCCCGCTCTGATTATTGGAACTCCGGCAGGATTTGTCGGTGTGGATGTAGCCGTTGAACGATTGAAGGATTCTCTGGTACCCCATATTCGAATTGAGGGCCGCAAGGGAAGTGCGGTGGTGGCGGCGGCGATCGTCAATGGCCTGGTAGATCTGGCATGGCAGGCATATGGGAAAGAGAGCAACGGCATCGGTTAACATCGGCACGATTTAGTCAAAAGGCCAGGAATAAAAAAAGGCGAGATCTAAAGATCTCGCCGGGTACGACAATTTAGCCTAGGAGAAAACTTGTGCTTACTTGACGATTCCTGACAGTTCGCCTGCCTCAACACCAATTACTGAAGGGGCGAACAGTGAGGGAGTTACATGAAAGGGATGGTCGGCGATGACTGCAAGTCCGGTTTGAGCCTGGGCTGCAATTTGAACTGCCTTCACGTCATAGGTTTGCGTCGCCAGTTTGGGATAGACGCCAATGGCGATGATGGGAACCAGCAGGCACAGAGCGATGAATGCCTCACGAGGATTTGCATCCGTTAGCGTGGATTGCTTGGCCAACTCAGGATTTTCAGCACCGTAAAACACTTCACGCAGCATGGACAGCAAATAGATCGGGGTCAGAATCACGCCCACTGCCGCCAGAAAAACAATGGCGGTCTTGAAAGTCGTACTGTAAGCATCACTGCTGGTGAAACCGAGGAATACGGTCAATTCGCTGACAAATCCGCTCATGCCGGGCAGTGCCAGGGAGGCCATCGAACCAGCAGTAAACAGGGTGAAGACTGTCGGCATTTGCTTGCCCATACCGCCCAGCTTATCCATCATCAGAGTATGAGTGCGATCATAGGTGACACCCGACAAGAAGAAGAGCGCGGCAGCGATTAATCCGTGGGAGATCATTTGCAACAGAGCACCGCTCAAACCAATCGTAGTAAACGAGGCGATGCCCAGGAGGACAAAACCCATATGGGCGATCGAGGAGCAGGCCATCCGTCGCTTCAGGTTTTGCTGTGCGAAGGCGGTTAGAGAAGCATAAATGATATTTACAACACCTAAAACGGCCAACACAGGGGCAAAATAGGCGTGAGCATCGGGTAGCATTTCAATGTTCATGCGGATCAGGCCGTAACCCGCCATCTTCAACAGAACGCCCGCCAGAATCATCGATACTGGAGCAGGAGCTTCACTATGGGCATCGGGCAACCAGGTGTGGAAGGGGAAGATGGGGAGTTTAACACCAAAGGCGAGCAGGAAAGCAGCGTAGAGGGCAAGCTCAAAGCCGAAGGAGTAATCTTTCAGGCCCAACTCCGTCATGTTGAAGGTGACAGTGTCGCCATAGAAGGCCATTGCCAGAGCTGCAATGAGGATGAAGATTGAGCCTGTTGCAGTGTAGAGAATGAACTTTGTGGCGGCGTAGAGACGCTTAGCACCGCCCCAGTTGGCGATTAGCAGGTAAACCGGAACCAGTTCGAGTTCCCACATCATGAAGAACAGCAACAAATCCTGAGCGACAAATACGCCGATCTGGGCGCTGTACATTACCAGCATTAGAGCGTAGAAAAGGCGAGGCTTATCCTGAATTTTCCAGGAAGCGAGAATTGCCAGTGTGGTGATGAGACCGGAGAGAATCACCAGTGGCATCGACAGGCCATCGACCGCCAGGGACCAATTAAGGCCAATTTGGGGAATCCAGGAGATGTTTTCGACCATCTGGAAACCAGAATTCTGGAAGTTGTAATGCTTCCAGAAGGCGTAAAGCATCAACGCGAACTCAGTCAATCCTGTGCCCAGTGCATAGAGGCGGATGGTTTTACCGTACTTGTTGGGCAGGAAGGGAATTGGCAGAGCTGCGATTAGAGGAAAAAGAATCAGAGCAGTAAGCCAGGGGAATTGTGTCGTCATGATTGAGGAGCCTACCCAAAAACGTTGATATCGACGGGCGTACAGGCTGCATCAGCGAACTGAAAAGCAGCGCCTGCTTGGGTCTGTGAAGAAACGCACCGAACTGGAAAATGGGGAGGCTGGATGATGCTAGACGCTCAATTCCAGAGAACTAGATAGATGTAGAGGCCAAGAGACCGTTATGAGCGTGACCGACACCGCCCCCGCAAACCTTTTCTCGACAGACCAAGCCAACAGGATCAGGTTGTTAAGGATTTGTACCTAATAAACAGAATACCCGATTTGTAAAGTTAAGTAAACAGAGATTGACTTTTTGTGTTGAACTTTTACTAATCTTTCCCAAAGGTGATGCAGATCCATGCAGGCAGTTTTCGCCAAAACCATCAAGTTTTCTCCAGGAGTGCAAATGGATGTGTAGAGCGATCGCCCCTCAGAAAAGCCTTTCAAGTCCCCCAGGTGAAGTTTGGCCGCTTGTGTAACAACTCTTTACATCATGCCTTGCAAAAGTTGATTATGACAAAAACTTAATGATTGCCTTACTCCAGCGGAGTATTAGCTCACTAAATATTTCTAACTGGAATGTTGGCTATTTTTCCTTCAACGACGTAAAACGCTCTCTAAGAGAGCGTTTTACGTCATATTGAGTGCCTATCTGAAAACCTATTTTTAGCGTCTCTCGCTGCCCCTGCGGCGCAGGGCAGCGAGAGATGCTAACCGCACAAGCGTGGCTCTCAACAAACCATTTGGTTCGAACCCAGCGCAAAGTGCTGTATGAGCAGCAGGAGGCAAATTCTCTGGCGGGCGTTACTGGCGGGACGCCAGTAACGCGGGTTAAAAGGTGAGGGGATTGGGACTGTGTATGCAGTTGCTTAGCCTTTCAGATGCCAGGCTTTTGGTTGTGTGAAGGTCTGAATGCCATAGGTGGAAAGGGTGAGACCGATTCCAGAGTGGCTCCGTCCTGACCAGGGGAGACGAGGACTGACACGATCGCAGCAGTTCCAGTACACCGTTCCGGTATTCATCTGGCGCAGAATGTTTTCGGCCCGATCGCGGTCGGACGTATACACACTGGCGGTGAGGCCGTAGGGGGTGTCAGACATGAGGGCGATCGCTTCTGCATCGTTGCTCACCTTCTGAATTCCGATAATCGGGCCAAAGCTCTCCTCCCGCATTACCTGCATTTGGTGATTCACTTCAGTGAGAACTGTCGGCGCGAAGAAATAGCCTGTCCCAGCCAACGGAGCGCCGCCGCATAGAAATTTTGCGCCCTGAGAAACGGCATCTTCCACCTGTTGTTTCAGAACATCGATTTGCGGGGAACGGGCCAGAGGGCCAATATAGGTGGTTTCCTGGGTGGGATCACCGACAACAAAGCCTTTCACTGTTGCCATAAATGTCTCCATGAACGGCTCGTAAATCCGCTCGTGGACGTAAATTCGCTCAATGGCGCAGCAGCTCTGTCCCGTGTTGTAGAAGGCTCCATCGGCAACGGCAGGGGCAACAGTGGCAACATCTACATCCTCGGCAATATAAGCAGGGTCTTTGCCGCCCAGTTCGAGTTGAACTTTCATCAGTTGTCTGGCGGCAGCAATGGCAATTTTGCTTCCGGTAGCGTAGGAGCCTGTGAAGAAAACACCGTTGAGGGGCTGTTCCAGGAGTGCGGCACCCGCCTGTCCGCTGCCGATGACCAGTTGGAAAATCTCATCAGGAATGCCGGCGTCGTGCATCAGTTGGGCGATCGCCCGTCCTGATAGGGAGGCAAACTCCGAAGGCTTATACAGCACTGCGTTACCCACCAAGAGCGCGGGGATAAAGACATTGGAGCCGACGAAGTAGGGGTAGTTCCAGGCGGAAATATTGGCGATGACACCCAGTGGCTCGTGGCTGATCTGCTCTCGCAGTCCCGGTTCTTCCAGGAGTACCTCCGTAGCAAGCGTTTTCTCTGTTTGCTCCAGAAAATAGCTGATGCGGCTGACCGTGGTGCTGACCTCCGCTCGTGCCTGCTGGATGGGTTTTCCCATTTCGCTGGTGAGCAGATTCGCTAACCGATTCACCTGGGAGTTGAGGAGTTCTCCGAAGTGGCGGATTAGAGTAAGGCGATCACCAAGGGGACGGGCTGCCCAATCTTTCTGTGCGGCTTTGGCAAGCTGAAATTTTTGGGCAATTGTGGTGAAATCGTCTTCCACCAGTTCTTCAATGACGGTCTCAGTCGCTGGATTAATGACGGTCAGCATGAATCAGCCTCTTACATCAGTTAAAGCTAAAAAAACACACTACGTAGTTAGGTGCGATTAAGCTTGCAACCTAAAAAGCTGTTCCGCCCGCGCAGCGGGCGGAACAGCTTTTTAGGTTTTGACTTTTTCCACGCCCACTGACTGACTGGACTTTTGACTATTTTCTCTATAACGCCGCAAAACATTCTCGCAGAGAGTGTTTTGCGGCGAACTTAATTTTAGCGCCTTTTTTTTCTGAAACGCTGGCGGAGCGAGCGTTTCAGAAAAAAAAGGCGCGATTTAGTCAAAACTCCACTTACCTGGAAGCGCCGCGCCACTTCCAGTGTTGGTTTTTAAGCAAACATGATATCACTCCCTTATAGACAACAATCTGGAGTGGCGACAGAACGCAAAGAAATCCCCGGTCGGCAAGTATTGGGTGCAGTGTCCCGGTAAAATGCTAAGGGTTCTCTCAGTGTGGCTATCTACGGGGCGATCGCTCTTTCATTCACCGTATGCATTTTTTTCGGCGGCTGTATAAGGGAACCACTCGTCAGATTAGTTCGCTCACAAGCGACTCCAATTTTCTGCGGCTGCTCAAGCATGTCGAGAGTTTTGCTTCGAAGGTGCTGTCGATTGCAATGGTGGTGGTACTGCTATCAGCGATTTTTGACCTGATCCGTTACCTCTTTTTGAACCTCACCACTGGCCCCTTCTTTTCACTGACCACCAGCGACAATCAGGATTTCTCGACGACGCTGTTCCAGATCTTCGGTTTATTTCTGAACGTTTTGATCGCGCTAGAGGTGTTGGAGAACATCACTGCTTATCTGAAGAAACACGTCGTTCAACTGGAGCTGGTGATTATTACCTCTCTGACCGCTGTCGCTCGAAAGATCATTATCTTTGATTCCAAGGCTACTACTGGAGGCGATCAATTGATTGGCCTGGGAGTAGCAGTGTTTGCGTTGTCTGTGAGCTATTTCATTGTGCGCTGGGCAAATCGCTCTGACCGAAGAAAGAATTTCGACGAGGAGGATGAGCACCGATGAAGATGCGCTGAAAGACTCTAGTCCAGCTTTAGCGCGTTCACGGGAACCTCGTCCCAGGTCTCAACAATGCGGAGATTCGCAACCCAGCCCATTTCTTTTTGGGCAAGGGTCAGGTTTTGGTTAAAGGATTCGTGACAGTCTTGCGCCTGGGCTTCGTTGCAGGTAGCGATACAGGCATGGATAATGCCGGAAGGATCGATCTGCTCATTAACCCAAATTTTCTGAGGCATGACGGATTTAAGGGCGAAGGATAGAGAAGTAATTTCTTTTTACACCCTACACCGTAACGATCGCTCGCAGACCTTCTTCTGTAATTCGGCAGATGCGCCAATCGGAGAGAATGGTAGCTCCAACTTTCTGGTAAAAAGCGATTGCAGGTTCATTCCAGTCGAGAACGCTCCATTCCAGTCGGCCATAACCCCGCTCATGGGCCAGTTTTGCCAGATGCAGGATCAGCGCTTTACCGATACCCCGGCGGCGGTGGTCGGGCAGAACAAACAGATCCTCCAGGTAGAGGCCGGGTTTGGTCAGGAAGGTGGAATAGTTGGTGAAGAACAGGGCAAAACCAACGGCCTGACCGCTGGACTCGGCCAAAATTGACTCAACGGTTGATTGTTCCAGATGCTGGGCGAGAGCTTCGGCGCTGCCTGTGACCTGATGGGAGAGCTTTTCATAGTCGGCCAGAGCCTGGATCAGATGGAAAATAGTGGGGGCGTCTGTAGGGGTGGCGAGGCGGAGGGTGGGGTGATCGGGGGTGAGTTCTGAATCAGGCATTCGTTTTGTGTGGTGGTGGCTCTGCTGATTAGAACATAAAAGTTGGTAATTCAGGGGGATGGGTGAAGCTGTTTTAAGATTTTGGCTTCGTGCCAGTTTTTTGGGGGGCAGCCTGCCCCCCCGCTTGGGGGACGCTTCGTCCTCCACCCCCCTCCTATCAGGTTAATCATGAGTAGCCAGCAGCCCACAGCGCGTTACCCACGACCGCGAGAGGGTTGAGTCGTGGCTGGGAAAGAGTTTGGATTAAAATACCCCCTCTCCCTATGGAAGAGGGGGTTACGGCGGGCGGTTATTTCAACCAACCCTTTAATCTCGCTGCAACCTGGGGACGGCGGAGTTTGCGCATGGCTTTGGTCTGGATCTGGCGGACGCGCTCGCGGGAGAGGTTGAACAGGCCACCGACTTCCTCAAGCGTGTGGGGTTCTCCAGTGGTGAGGCCGTAGCGCAGGGAAATGATGTCTTTTTCGCGCTCGGTGAGAACATCTTCGAGGACGGTGGAGATTTCCTGGCGCATCATAGCCTCACTCATCTGGGTTTCGGGGGAGCGAGTGTTGTTGTCTTCCAGGAGTTCCATCAGTTCGGTGTCTTCACCCTTGCCGACCCGGTGGTTGAGGGAGAGCGAGCGCCGTCTCACCTGCTGGAGGGTGCGCAACTGGTCGGGGGGAATCTCCAGCGCCATTGCCAGTTCTTCCTCGGTCGGGTTGCGGTTAAGTTCGCGCCGCAATTCTCGGTGAGCTTTTTTGAGCTTGTTGAGTTTTTCAACGATGTGGATCGGTAGACGAATTGTGCGGGCGTCGTTGGCGATCGTGCGGGTGATGCCCTGGCGAATCCACCAGTAGGCGTAGGTGGAAAATTTATAGCCCTTGTCGGGGTCAAACTTCTCGGTGGCGCGGTTGAGGCCCAGTGCGCCCTCCTGAATCAGATCCAGGAAGGGAACACCCCGATTCAGGTAACGTTTGGCAATGGAGACGACCAGCCGCAGGTTGGAGCGAATCATTTTGCGCTTGGCGGTGCGACTGCGGTAGAGACGCTGTTCCAGTTGGCGCTCGTTCATGTCCAGCGCCTGGGCAACTTCGGCTTTGGTGGGGGGGTGGCCAAGTTCAGCCTGGAGGCGATCGCGCAGTTCTTCAACTTCGCTCAAAAACTTCACCTGACGGGCAAGTTCAACCTCTTCGGTCGGCTTCAGCAGAGGGTAGCGGGCCATTTCTTTGAAAAATGCGCCCACTGCATCATCGGAACTCATCTTGCGGTATCCCGGAGAATAGCCACCGACTGGGTCGTCCTCACGCTCCACATCAGTATTGTCGATTGACTCTTCTAACTCATCCTCAACATCCGTTGGAGGAGCATCGGGCGAAAACTCTCCCAGCAGGTCGAGGTCATCGGCAGATTGGTCTTCCTCCTCTGGCATTTCCTCAGTCAGGGGAACTAGGCGATCAAGCAGGTCTGCTTCCAGGGAAGTCTCCAGCGCCATTGAATCGGTCGATGCAAACACAGAGCTTGCAAGGGAGGAATCAGAATCGGGGTGAAATCTCGCTGCCATAGTGAGGAGGGAATTGTTATGAGCGGTTTACTAAGCAGTGTCAGGTTTGTGTTGAAATGGGGAGTTGTTGTAGCAGACAGATTGATAATTTTTACTTGGAACAACGTTAACCGAAACAAAAGTAGATGTTGTCTTCCTTACTACAGAATTCACTCACAGGAAGAGGTGCCAAGTAGACTAAGACGAAGGGTAGAAGACGAAGCAAGAGTTTGAAAAATAGTCGTATCGTTAGTTGACCAAGCTAACAAGTGATGGTTCAAACTGTCTGATTCTAGGCACTTCGCTGAAGGATGTAATTAATTTGACTTGTCGAATGCTGAAGTAGGAAGGAAGCCAGCCAGAAAAAAAAATGTATGAAATTGAATCTACTATAGCAACCCCATGTTTTAACGTCTTTGTACCAATCCTTAAATTTGTAACTCTACATCAAGTTCTACATCACCACATTCAGGCAGCGGGGTCAATCGTCCGCTGGGATGGAATGTCAGATAGAAATCTAAAGGAATCGTAAACTCAATTCTTGTACCTTTGGATAGATTTCTTAACAGTAAGCGGAGCTTCTGAACCAATTTTGATTGAGTTTTGCGACAATTGGATCGGTGAAAGCACAACTCAGATCTTCGTTCGTAGTCGCTAACAGAGTTTTGACTATTTCCCTATACAGCTCTTTTCGTCCTGGTGAGGTACGGGGTGGGGGGCACCGCCCCACCCCGTACCTCACCAGGACGAAAAGAGCTGTAACGCTGCGAAATGCTATCTTGGAGAGCATTTCGCAGCAAACTTAATTTTACGCCGATTTTTCTGAACCGCTGGCTCTGCCAGCGGTTCAGAAAAATCGGCGCGATTTAGTCAAAAGTCCATTTAACCCAGCCGCGGAATTCCCCATCCGCCGATGCGGTGAGGATGGATAGCGCGGCAATGGAGCGGAGCAGAGTTGCCCATCAAGACTCTCGCCC
>CAZVXA010000239.1:0-10213 GCA_964630955.1 uncultured bacterium
AAATAGTCAAAAGTCCAGTTGAGTAAGTGGGCGTGGAAAAAGTTGAAACCCCAAAAGCT
This sequence comes from uncultured bacterium, assembly GCA_964630955.1. Taxonomy (GTDB): domain Bacteria; phylum Cyanobacteriota; class Cyanobacteriia; order Elainellales; family Elainellaceae; genus CAZVXA01. Next base: position 60 of record CAZVXA010000239.1, read on the forward strand.
GTCCCGCCCTGAGCGAAGTCGAAGGGCGGGACAGCTTTTGGGGTTTCAAGCTGAATCGCGCCTACCTACTTAACTGGGAGTTTGATGTTGCAAAAACTGTTTGAACTCCTCCAGCGGTAGAGCCTTGGCAAACAACCAGCCCTGAGCATAGCGAACCCCGTAGGTTTGCAGGTAGTGGGACTGCACCTCCGTTTCCACGCCTTCGGCCACAATTTCTAAACCTAGATTCTGGCCCAGTTCGATCAGGGTATCGACGATGGGGTTCTGGTCGTTACTGGACTGGATGCGCTGGACGAAGCGGCGATCGATCTTGAGATAGTCAAATTCAAATTTGTCCAGGTAGTCCAGGTTAGAATAGCCGCTACCAAAGTCGTCCAGCGCCAGCCGCATTCCCAGACTGCGAAACCCCGACATATTCTCCAGGTGATTGGTCTCGATCAAGCGGTTCTCTGTAATTTCAAACAAAATGCGGTGGATGGGCAATCGCTTTGTCAGCAGCAGTTGGGTAACGTAATCCAGAAATTGCCTGGAACCCAGCAGGCTGGGGGAGAGATTGACTGAGATATAAAAGTCATTGCCCTGGGGTAGATTTGCCTGGTCTCGCAGAACCCGCTGCACCACCCACTTACTCAAATCGTGGATCAGTCCTGTTTTCTCGGTAATGGGAATGAAAACTTCTGGCAAAATCAGCCCCAGGTCGGGATGGTGCCATCGCAACAGTGCCTCTGAGCCAACGCAGCATCGGGTTTGCAGATCAATGATGGGCTGGTAGTAGATCTCAAATTCATTGTTGTCCAGGCCAATCCGAATGTCCTGCTCAATCCCATAGGTACGACGGGCAGAACGAAAGAAGAACCAGGTTAGAAGGGCGCTGCTGATCAGGGCCAGCGGTGCACCCAGCGCCAGATTCTGCCACCAATAACGGAGTGCCCAACGATAGGGGATTTCCCCTACGAGAAGCAGTTCTCCCTTGAGGGTCGATTGTTGGGTGTGAATTTTTATCGGGTCTACCGGAAAAACCTGGGCTATATTCAGCAGCGTGCGGGGCTGATTCTCCCCAGCAAGATTCATGCGACCCTGCGCTGAACCAACACCTGCAACAAAACGTCCATCTGGCTGATAGAAGGCGATAAAACCATCAGGCCCCAGTTCGCTGTCATCCAGAAAATAGGTCAGCACCACCGGGTCCACCAGTAGATTGACTTCTCCTTCACCCCCAGTCGGCAAACTGAGAATCAACGACTTTTCGCGCATCACTGCCGTGCGAATAATGCCCAGAACCTGAAGCGACTTGTCACTGGGTTTTGCACGGTCTTCCGGTGGAATTGGGATGGGTGGCTGAACTTCCCCCAGACTGGTCATCACCAGATCACCCTGTGAATTAATGATGCCAACCTCGCGAAAGCGTGGGTCGTTATAAACTGTTCGACGGATGATATGGAGTGTGTCAGGCGTAACTTTTCCACCTGTGTCGGCGGCAATTCGGTTGAGCAGATCGTCAGCAGTGATTAGCAGGTTATTCGTCCGCTGAATCGATTGCTGGATCTCGTGATTGAGCCAGTCCTGCGTGCGCAAGATTGCCTGGTAATAGGATGCCGCCAGCAGCGCTACAACAGGAAGCAGGCTGCCAAAGAAAACGCTCAGAAGAAAAGATGGAGAGGGCGATCGCCGCATCGCAGTGACGGACAGGAAGAAAAAACCGACGAGCCATTATAGACCTAAAACTCATCACCAAAAGTTTGCCCTGGCTGATTTTCAGCCAAATGTGATCCTTCCAGGTGCTCATCGATCGCCACTCACAAAACTGAGATAACCCCAGGCCACATTGCCGACTCATTGGGGCTTGCTTGAAAAATGGCACCTGCGATCGCAGGTGCCATTTCATCAGCCACGAAGGAGTGCCCTGAGCAGAGTCAAAGAAAACGGTGCTTTCCACAAGGAACTTTAATGCACAAAAGGAGTTACTGGAGTTTTGACTATTTTCTCTATAATGCTGCGAAACGCCCTCTGCGAGGGCGTTTCGCAGCATATTTAATTTTAGCGCCGATTTTCCCTGAAACGCTGACTGCGTCAGCGTTTCAGGGAAAATCGGCGCAATTTAGTCAAAAGTCCAGGACTTAGGGCTTGTAAAGAAATAACCTTATGGAATGAATGCACCCCACCCCACCCCAGCCCTTGCAAAGGGGGGAGTCCGGACTTCCCCCCTTTGCAAGGGGGGGATTGAGGGGGGTGAAGTTGTTTGTTTACAACGCCTTAGGGATTTGCTATTTAATAAAATCCCAATTTTCGTTTGGCCCGGCGAAGTATGCGATTAGCGTCTCTTGCGTGCCTCTGCGGCGCAGGGGCACGCGAGAGACGCTAAAAATAGGTTTTCGGATTCCAGCCTGGGCGACGCCCAGGCTGGAATCCGAAAACGCTAAACAGATACGCGGCGAAGCCGCGCCAAACAAAAATTGAGATTCTACTGGGATTTTATTTTATGGCAAGCCCCTTAAGGCTGGCTTCGACTCCGCTCAGCCAGCACTGCACGCTGCTAAACCAGTGCCATCCTCATTACTGGCCTCTAGCCAGTAATGAGGATGGCACTGACTCCTGCTCCAAATTGGAGGCAGAGCCTCCAGTAGCCCGTCTCCAGGCAGAGCCTGGGGACGAGGAGACCTGAATCAAACTCACCCTAGAGCTGGTCGATTTGCTTCTTCAGGGCTTCCAACTCATCCTCAACCGCAGGGTCCTTGGGGGCAGACGTCGCTGGCTGAGATGCGGGCAGTTGTGCCTGATCCGGGGCTGCTCCACTCAGCAGTTGCGCTTTCATCGCCTCCAGCTCGGCATCCACATTAGTCCCTGACTCAAGCTGACGGAACTGCTCTTCCAGCGTCGAGCCAGACAGTTCGGCTGCCGCCTGAGAACGGGCCTCCATTTGTAGCACTTTCTCCTCCATCCGCTCGAAAGCTCCCATCGCGGTGCTGGTGCCCATGCGACCCACCGTATTCTGGAGCTGCTCGTTGGCCTTGGCAGCACTGGCCCGCGCCTTCAGCATATCCTTCTTGGTCTTGGCCTCGGAGATCTTACCTTCCAGGGCGATCAGATTGCGCTTAAGCGTGTCTACCGTTGCGGACTGCTGGTCAAGCTGAGTTTTCAGAGCGGTGGCCGTCTCGGTCTGCACCTTCCTGCGGTTCAGTGCCTCCCGCGCCAGGTTCTCATCGCCCTTTTGTAGCGCCAGTTGTGCCCGCTGCTGCCAGTTGTTGGCCTCCGACTGGGCCTGGTTGTACTGCTGCTGCATTCGCTTCTGGCTGGCGATCGCACTGGCCACCGCCTGCCGCAACTGCACCAGGTCTTCCTGCATATCAATCAATGCCTGCTCCAGAATCTTCTCTGGGTCTTCGGCGGAACTAACGGCAGCGTTGAGGTTTGCGCGGACAACCCGGCTGACACGGTCAAACAGTCCCATGACGTTCTTTCCCTTGTGAAGAGGTTGATAAGGTGGTGAGACAACTGCCAGCGATCACCTGTCAGACGAGTCAGAGGAACTGGCATATCCCATTTATCTCCGGTGCAGAGGCCAGAGATCTCAAGTCTATTCTAACGATGCACTGCCGGAATCCGGAGATTCAGGAATTACCAGGATCAGGCCGACCCCTGATACACTTCTTCCGCCACCCGCTTCAGTCGCCGCAGTTGAGCCTGCATATCCTGTCGAGTCCAGGTAGCAGCAAAGGTATTAAAACCGTAGCGAACCAGCGGATTAGGAACTTCAAACTCAAAGCGGTTGACCAGCGTCGTGCCCTGCTCGTTGGGCTGGCATTCCCAGCGATCGCGCCCCTTAAAGAAGCCCTCAAACGCCCACACCACTAGTCCGGGTTCTCGCTCTACCACCGTGCTGGTGAGGGAGGGTTGCAGAAGCGGCACCTGCATGACAAAGCGGCTTTTAGCTCCCAGTTTAGTATTCCACTCGCCCATGGGTTCGCAGCGGAGGGCAGGATTCAGCCAGCGGTGCATCAGTTCCAGGTCAGTGAAGCACTGTTCCACTGCGGTAGCACTGGCGTTAATCTGGATCGTCTGCTCAAATACCTGATGCGTCACCCGGCTTTTCCTTCGTTTCTTTTGTGTGCTCCGTCCACTGGTGGCAAGGGGTAGATTTCCGAGCACTGACTGCAAACCGCCCTGCCCACCAAAGATTTTCTCCCATCCTGGTCTTCGAGGAGGTTGGCGTCTGGTATTTCCCCGCCGTAGCTCCAGCCGATCGGTCGTTCGTAATTTTTCTTCCATCCTGTATTCAGTCCTATCTCCGTAGCCTGTCCTGCCCGTCTTAAATTAACGGCCCCTGTCTTGCATTCCGTCCAATTCCTCCGGCTGCAATTTCTGCTTCAGTTCTTCCCTGACCCGACTCAAAATCGATTCCTCGTCCAGCGATTCCAGAATCTGATTGACCACCGCCTTGGGGCCATTCGGTCCCCAGGAGGCACCATTTGCTAGATAGGTTTTGGTCACCTGTCCGATCGCGTAGGTCGAGACACCCGCCACACTTCCCTGAGCCAATGCCACCGTGGCGTAGGGAGCCAGCGACACCCCTGCGGTTGCAGGTGCCGACAGACCCAGTAAGCTTTTGAGTGAACCAAGGCCCAACGTCGCCACCAATTCTGTCGCGGTCACTCCGCCCAGACTGAGGGCAATTTTGCGCAGCAGATCCAGTGCGCCTTGCTGGGTCATGGCAATTCCATAGAGCTTTGAGAGGGTAATGATCAGGGCAATATCGATCACGGCACCGCTGAGGAGATCCAGGACGGTGACAGGGTTAAGGGCGATCGCCACCGCTTTCGTCATCACACCGTTCCAGATCACCTGATTGGCAGCGCGATCGCGAATGGCCATTTTGCGCTGCACCAGCCGTTCGTTCAGATTTCCGGCATACAGCATCGTGTTCAGTGCCACCAGTGCCTTTCCTTCCCGGTGCAGCACCTCCAGAATCTTCAGCTTCAGGTCGTTCACCTGGGGGGCACCCGCCAACCGCCGCACGCTGAGGGAACCATCAGAGCGACGCACTGCCTGAGCCGTCAGGGGCGAGGCAGCAGCCATCACGATCTCATCGGGGGAAAGTAACTCCCGCACCCGCTCATCCCGGATTTTTTGATAAATGACCAGTCGGTCGGCGTCGGGATACTGGTCCACTTTGTTGAATACCAGCAGGAGCGGCTTGCTGGCCTGCCGCAGTTGAGATAATGCCTCAAACTCAACGCGGGTGATGTCTCCCGAAACGACGAATAGAATCAGATCGGCCTGTTGCACCACCTGACGCGCCAATCGTTCCCGGTACTCCCCATCCACCTCGTCAATGCCGGGAGTGTCGATCAGTTCGACCTGGGAGGTGCCTAAACCGGGTAGCGATGCCCGTAGAATCGCGTGATTGCTTTGTCCGCCGGAGGTATCTTCCAATCCTGCGATCGGCTCCCGCCGCACACTCCACTGAGCCGTCTGGACATCCTGAGTTACGCCATGCACTGCTCCCGTCTGGAAGACCGTCTGTCCCAGCAGTGCATTCAAAAGAGAGGACTTCCCCCGGCCTACCATGCCAAAGACAGCAATCTGTACGGTGAGTGTATCTAGCTTGTGGAGGAGCGATCGCAGGCTGTCGATCTCCGCCTGCAAACCCGCCTGCTCCCGTGAAGACAGGTCAACCCGGTCTACCAGTTCGCGCAGTACATCCTGGGCTTGCCGATAGTTCAGCTCAGCCTGAATGTCCTGGAAGCTCGATAGCGTCTCCTCCAGTTCATACGCTAATCCAGATTGACCGTCGAGAAATGGCCGGGTATCGCTCATGAAAGACAAGCCAGTTTGGATGGCGCAATGCGCCGAACTCTGTCACGGGTGAAGCAGGTAATGCCAACAGGCCAAATCAGATACAAAAAAGAGCCTGTTTCAACCAGGCTCGGAGACAAGGTAACTGATACTTGACCCACCTGTTCAGGATGAACTTGCTTCGCAGTTCCCCAAAGGGTAATTGCCCCAAAACAGCTCAATCCTGGTGCTTCTATCCTAGCGATTTCTGGATGAACTGTCGGGGGAAGGATCAGGACAGCACCTGAGCGCAACCGCCAGCAATCCTGCTGAAATAAAAGGAATTAGTAAAGTGGGTGGGAGCCAAGCTCATGGGAATTTAGCGAAAACGGCGCTTGCGGCGGGCCATGATTGCCTTGCGCTTGCGCTTTTCGAGCGGAGTTTCAAAGTGACGATGGCTCTTTACATCTGCCAAGATGCCTGCTTTGGAAACCTGCCGCTTAAATCGGCGCAATGCCGACTCAATTCCCTCGTTTTCGCCTAAGACCACCTGGGTCATGCTAGCTACTCTCCTTAAAAGCTGTAAATGGACACAGGATTACTTTCTAACAATAAACGATAACTGAAAATCGTTGTCGATGGCCAGCGCGATCGTCAGCGAGAATTCAAGCGGGCGCGACGCGGTAGCGTCGCGCCCGCTTGAATTCTTGCTAGTGAACAAATGACAGGTCAATCGACCCAAAATGTGCACTCAAAGCCACATTCAGATTCTCCAGAATGCTGACCAACCACTGAACTGCATCACGGGTGCAGCTCTCATAGTGGCCGAACAGGATAGAGAATCGTCTTTCCAGTACAGGCTTGACTTTGCGGCAGAGCAGCACAATTTTGAGCAGCAACCCTGTAGTCTGAACGGGGCCAAGGTTATTTAGAAGATCAACAAAGATAAAATGGCTGGCCTGCTGTTGGCCACCAACCACCAGAAAATTGAGCAGATTGCTACAGGTACGGACAATCAGGAAGTCGTCCAGAATCCGCGAGTCGCTATCTGGTAGCGTGTCCTTTAAATAAACATGGAGTTGATTGTTGAATTGTCGCTTGCCGTACTCCGGGTCAACCCCCGCAGTGATGTAGCTGTAAAGGTCGTCCTTGAAGGCCCGGAAAGTTTGGGAATGCCCACTCTGCATCAGGAAGCTATGCGCCAGATCCCGGTAAGTGCGAGACCCCTCGACTCGACCAACATAATGTTTAATCGCCCGCTTAAACTCGCGATCCTCCAGCAGTGTGGGATTGGTCACAGGCTGAATGAGACGAGGTTGCTGCGGCAGAATCAGGTTTGACGTAGCCTGCTCCTGCCGCACCTGATAAGTTACGTATTGAGACAGGTTGATTTCGAACTGGTGCTGGGCAGTTCTTTGAATCTGCCGAACGGTGCTTTGCTGCTCGAACGCACTGTCTTCGCTCAGTAGACAGTGTTCATAAAGATAGGGATAACGATGGATCAGGGTGCCCAGTGGTCGGGTGCCCGCATAGGTATTACCGTCTGCGTTCTGGGTGAGAATCTGGGCCAAACGGCGCAGCTTAAGGTACTGTTCAGTCTGGGTGAACTGGCGATTGAGCTGACGCAGGCGCGTGACAAACCGGCTCCGCCTGAAACCCGCGTAACCAGGAGGATTAGCGGTCTCGAATAGATCGATAAGACGGGGAATGGCCAGTTGGGACTGGGAGCGAGCCTGCCATCGGTTAATCAGAATATGGCAGCAGCGGTTGAGCACAAAGCGAAACTCTTCTTCCGCCAGACGAGAACTGGTGACCCGATCGAGAGCCGCGACAACCTCTGTGTGGGGGTAATGCACGCCATCAATAAAGAGCAGCTTAAACCGAGCCAGCATCTCATCAGGCGACTCTACCTCAATGCATTGGAGCAGGTGATCGTAGATCATCTGCTCGTCTGGGGAGATGGGTCGATTGTGTCTACTTGTAATCGTCACCACGATTGACGCTCCTCTACCAAACCAGATTAGTATTGGCTCCAATAGAGACAATGGGGTATGCACGGAAAACAGAGAGCGATTCATGAATCGCTTTTTCCCCATGTAACTAATTTTACAAGGGGCTAAATCAACCCTTTGTAATAGGGGGGCAAGGAGCCATGAAGTTCTCATGAAACCTGAGTATGTTCTGGGGGCTAAAAAGTTCTGTTGCTATTTCACCGACTGAAACTGATCTACGCAATGAGGAGCAGCTTTGGAAACCGTAGAATCCCTGAAAGCAAAACTTTAATTTGATAATCGGTTGTAGAGACCGAACAGAACACCACTGATGAAGTTAAAGTTTGATGGGTAATTTCTGAGAAATATAGCGTATCTTTTTGATTCTGTGTAGCAGTTTTGATACGCTAATTAGCGCTTCGCGCTCAGGCAATCCACAGTCTTTGGCATGAAAGCCACGCAGCGTGTGGCTCTCATACCAGTCCCGGCAGCAGATATGATGCTCATCTCTACCCTCAGATTTATATGTCCCTCAATCTCTCCCTGACACAGCTCCTTCAGGTTCTGCCAGCCCAACCCCTGAATGTGGATGCCGCCGCCGTAGAAGTCCTGGTTAGCGATGTCACAACTGACAGCCGCACAATCAGTCCAGGGCAGGTGTTTCTCGCCCTGCGCGGAGAAAAGTTTGACGGACACCAGTTTGTGGCGCAAGCGATCGCTCAGGGAGCCATTGCCGCTGTCGTCTCGGAGATTCCACCGGAGGCTGATGGCCTCCCCCTGCTCGTTGTTCCTGACACCCTGATCGCCTATCAAACTCTGGCTCGCTGGTGGCGGGATCAGCAGCCAGCAAAGGTTATAGCAGTAACGGGATCGGTGGGTAAAACCACTACCAAAGAGCTGATTTCAGCAGTGCTGGCGACTCAGGGCAAAGTTTTGAAAACTCAGGCCAACTACAACAACGAGATTGGTGTTCCTAAGACACTGCTGGAACTGGATGCCAGCTACGCCTTTGCGGTTGTGGAAATGGGGATGCGGGGACCGGGGGAAATCAGTCTGCTTGCAGAAATCGCTCTTCCTGACGTGGCAGTGATTACCAATGTTGGAACGGCTCATATTGGACGGCTGGGGTCAGAACAGGCGATCGCCAATGCCAAGTGCGAACTGCTGGAGCAAATGCCCTCCGGCGGAATTGCTGTTCTCAACCACGATAATCTTCGTCTGATGCAAACTGCCCAGCAGGTGTGGCACGGTCACACACTGACCTATGGGTTGGAGGGGGGCAACGTGCCGGGATCACTGATCGACCTGGATACGCTGGAGGTAGGCGGACTGAAGTTTCATCTGCCCCTACCGGGCCAGCACAATGCCCTCAACTTCCTGGCGGCACTGACGGTGGCAAAAGCGCTGGGAATCGCCTGGGAGTCTCTGCAACAGGGAATTCAGGTCGAACTGCCGCAGGGACGTGCTCGCCGCTATGAGTTGCCGGGGGATGTGGTGATTCTGGATGAATCCTACAATGCAGGGTTGGAGTCCATGCTGGCCGCACTGCAACTGCTATCGGAAACACCGGGAACTCGACGGATTGCAGTTCTGGGAACAATGAAGGAATTGGGCGATCGCTCCACAGACTTTCACCAGCAGGTAGGGGTGGCAGTTCAAAAACAGGGGTTGGACAGGCTGCTGATTCTAGCAGATGATGCCGAGCGAGCAGCCATGACACAAGGCGCAGGCACCGTCCCTGTGGAACAGTGTTACAGCCATGCGGAAGTGGTTCAGCGTCTGAAGGAAGGGGTGCGGGGGGGCGATCGCATTCTGTTCAAAGCCTCCCGCGCCGTTGGTCTGGACAAAGTTGTGGAGCAGTTTCGCGCCGACTATTGCACCTCAGTGGTGGAGAAGTGCTAAAGTGTAGCTGCATTTAACCGTCTTTTGACAGTCCTGATATGTCCGATGTGAGCCAGACGGATATCCTCGACATTCTCAGGCAGGACTATCAGAACTTTCCCTACCATCAGACCTACAGTATCTACGCGCCCGATGTTTACTTTAAAGACCCGATGAATGAGTTTCGGGGGTGCGATCGCTATCAGCGCATGATTGGGTTAATCCAGACCCTGTTTCGCGATCCCAGACTGGAGCTGCATCAGATCCAGCTCAACGGCCAACAGATCCGGACTGACTGGACGCTCAACCTCACCGCCCCCTTCCCCTGGAACCCCCGCCTACGGATCGACGGTTGGAGTGAATTGGCCCTCAACGACCAGAATCTAATTACGACCCATATCGACTACTGGCGCTGTTCTCGAATAGAGATGCTGCGTCAGTTTTTCATGGGTCAGTTAAAAACCCAATAAGAAGAGGCGGGGGGGGGGGGGGCGCGGGGGGGGGGGGGGG
>CAZVXA010000240.1:0-7631 GCA_964630955.1 uncultured bacterium
CCCCCCCCCCCCCCCCCCCCCCCCCCCCCCCCCCCCCCCCCCCCCCCCCCCCAAACAACAAAAAATCACACTCTCAATCAGCGATACCACAATTTGTAACAACCAATACACCCTGAGATCCCAGATCCTGTTCCAATTAAATAGGTCGTTCTATTTAAAACGAAAGAATATGGCTGAGACTACCGTGACCACGCAGGTCAAGACTTCCCTCCGTCCCATCAGCAAGGACGGGTTGGAAAATCTGGCAGCGACTGCAAAGGCAAATCCCAACGTTGTCAAGTCTTTGAAAGTGAAGACGGTCTGCGAGGGGCAATTTCGCAACCTGACCTATGTACGGGATCTGCCTGCCCACGTCATTGATGAGCCACCCGGCCTGTTAGGACAGGATACCGCACCCAATCCCTCTGAGGCGGTGCTGGCCTGTCTGGGTTCCTGCCTCTCCGTGGGTATCCATGCCAACGCTACCATGCGCGGTATCACCCTGACTAAGCTGGAACTGGAACTGGAGGGCGACATCAACATTACGGGCGTCTGGGGAATTGGCGATCTGGCTGAAAAGCGCCTGGGCTTTACCGATATTCGCGTGAAGGTGGATCTGGAAGGGGATGCCAGCCGCGAAGAATTGGAAGATCTGGTGGCACATTCGAATTACTGGTCACCTGTGGCCAATACGCTGCGTCTGCCCGTCAACATGGATGTTTCGCTGGCATAATTGGCTTATCCTTATGGTTCGACACAACTAAAGTAGGGCATTCACACTGTAAGATGATCCCCTTGCCTGCCCACAAATCGGGCGGGAAAGATGCTCACCCAATGGTGAATACACCCTCAGTTGTGATTGCACGACTTTAGCTGTGTCAGACCAGTCAATGCGTCGGGACAGCGTAGCGTATCACTCACTAAAAGTGTGATGTGTTACGCGATCGCTCAAAACATCCTACAAATCATCTCTATAGACTCTTGCTCTGACTCGATCTCTGCAATTGCTCATCTACTCCCAAGTTCTCCCTTCGCTATGCAAGCCGTTTCTCCCCCGATCGCCGAATTCAATTCATCGACCTCGATCGCCGATACACTGATTCATCTGAATGCTGCGATCGCCACTGAACTTACACCTATCGTGTCGGACGTTGACCTGAAGGGGGTCTATCCCCGTGCCTTCATGCATCGCATTGGTGCAGTTGGCGGTTTTGCCCAGGCGGTTGCTCCAGAATTTGGCGGTGTCGGCAATGGGTTGCGGGCCGCTGTTCAGGTGATCGAAGCGGTTTCTCAGGAGTGTCTCTGCACAGGCTTTATGGTGTGGTGTCAGGTGGCTTGCACCTGGTACATACAGAACAGTGAGAACGACTATCTAAAGCGGCAGATCCTGCCCCAGGTGGCAACTGGAAATCGGCTTGGAGGCACGGGCCTGTCCAATCCGATGAAGCATTTTGCCGGGATTGAAAAGATCGCCCTGATGGCGCAGCGCACCACAGGGGGCTACATCCTCAATGGAATGTTGCCCTGGGTTTCGAACATTGGTGCAGGACACTATTTCGGCATTGCCGCCCAGTTGTCTGACTGTGATGATTATTTGATGGCGATTGTTTCAGATGAATTGGAGGGGCTGACGCTGCGGCAGAATGCTCACTTTGTTGCCCTGGAGGGAAGTAATACCTATAGCTGCGTGTTTCGAGATGTCTTCGTGCCCGACGAATTGATTCTGGCATCGCCCTGTATGAATTACGTGAATCAGATCCGTCCCGGTTTTATCCTGACTCAGGTGGGGATGGGATTGGGGTTGGTGGCAAGCTGCCTTGAAATTATGGAGCGCAGCAACCAGCGATATGGTCACGTCAACTGTTTTCTGGACGACCGCACCGATAATCTCTCCGAAGAGTTAGAGACTTTTCGGCAGAATACCTACAGGATTGCCGATGAAATTACGGGCAAAAAGACGATTGAGCGATCGCTTCTCAAAGAAGTGATTCAGGCGCGTATTTCGGGATCTGAGTTGTCCCTTAGAGCGGCCAACACTGCCATGTTGCACGTTGGAGCAAGGGGCTATTTGCACGGTGCAAAAGCGGAGCGTAAACTGCGAGAGTCTTATTTTGTGGCGATCGTGACTCCTGCTTTAAAGCAGTTGAAAAAAATGCTGCATGATTTGGAGAAATAGAGGGGACAGGCAATGGGCGGTGATGATGGTGGAGATCCCCCTAAATCCCCCTTAAAAAGGGGGGTAGGGGGCATCAATCCCAGGAAAGCTTGTCAAGCATCGCCGCAAAATATCATTAGGAGGAAGGTTTATTTACTCACTCGATGACATCTGTTGACTTGCATCCTAAAAGTATTTTTCTGGATGCTATCTCTCCAGTACAGAAACAAAAAGTTTTGTAGTGGGTGCAGGGGTGAAATCCCTGTACCCACTACAAAATCTGGTGTTCGTAACACTAGTTTGATATCTCAATAAATGCTCCTTTGTTTTTTCAGATGAAGGGGTTGTTTTGCGTACGAGAAGGCGTTAAATTAAAGTCCCAAAGATAGATAGATTTAGTATCAAAAGGAACAATTTCTTTGTACTGCGAACTGTTAATGTAACCCTACTGTTGCAAAATTAGAAAAACACACGAAATTATGACGACTCTCACGGAGTTTTCAAGGACAAGCGGGGCGTACTCCTTAGAAGGATTAGTGTGTGCCTGTGGCGGTTCGCACCTGGCGCAAGATCACTGGAAATTTCTGGAGGGAATGCCCGAAGATCCGGCAGATTTAGTCGATGACCTGATCAAGATGGGTCACTATGCAGATACCACGCTGGATCTGGCAAAAGATTTGACTTACGGCGGGTTCCAGAAAGCCCTCGTAATGCGCATGATTAACGAGGCAGAACCCGAACAGCGCGATCTGTGCAATGCCCTGATTCAGCAGGCGGGTGGTCTGGAAGCAGCGTTTTCTGCCGCATTTGGGCCGAATGCTGCCGAATTTTTTGGGGATACGATTCGCATGGGTCGGTTCACCCGGCGGGATTTTTTGACCAAAGTCGCAGCGGCAGCGGCAGTGGTCACCCTGGCCAGTTGCGTCAATAACGGGGCGAATCAGACGGAATCCTCTCCCACCTCAGCATCTCCCACGGGCACTTTGGAGAAAACGGATCTCACCATCGGGTTTATTCCAATCGCCTGCGCGATTCCTATCGTGGCCTCTGAACCCCTGGGCATTTACAAGAAACACGGACTGAACGTCACCCTGAAGAGGATGCCCAACTGGGCTGCGGTACGGGAGTCGGCGATCGCCGGAGAACTCGACGCTTACCACATGCTGTCGCCTATGCCGATCGCCATGTCGCTGGGTCTCGGCTCAACCGCATTCCCTATCAAACTGGCCAGCATCGAAAACATCAACGGACAGTCGATCGCCGTTGCAATTAAGCACAAAGATAAGGTCAAGTCAGCGGCAGACTTCAAAGGCATGTCGATTGGGGTGCCGTTCCCCTACTCGATGCACAACCTACTGTTGCGCTACTATCTGGCCTCTGGTGGGTTGAATCCCGACAAGGATGTGAAGATCGAGATTGTTCCGCCTCCAGATTCCGTTGCCAAGATGGCTGCCGGACAGCTTGACGCCTTCCTGATGCCGGACAACTTCGGACAGCGAGCCATTTTCGAGAAGGTCGGCTTCATCCACATGCTCACCAAAGACCTGTGGGATGGTCACCCCTGTTGCGCTTTTGCCGCCAGCCAGCAGTGGATTGATGCGAACCCCAACAGCTTCCGGGCAGTCAACAAAGCCATCATCGAAGCGGCTGGCTACACCAATGAAGCCAGCAACCGCCTGGAGACTGCCAAGCTGATGAGTGAGCGGAAGTATCTGAACCAGCCAGAACCCGTGTTGCAGGCGGTGCTGACGGGTAAGTTTGACAACGGTCTGGGACAAACCCTGGATGTGCCCGATCGCATCAAGTTTGACCCCTACCCCTGGAAGAGCTTTGCCACCTGGATCTCGTCCCAGATGGTGCGGTGGGATCTGATGCCTGATGAGAAGGCGAAATATGAGGAAATCGCCGATCAGGTTTACATGACAGACCTGGCGCGAGAATTGGCGAAGGAACTGGGGCAGAATCCACCCGCCGAAGCAACCCGCGTTGAGAAACTGAAGACGGGTGACTTCGACCCTGCCAAAGCATCTGAGTACGTGCAGGAGCAAATCAAGAAGAACGGAGTCTAACCCATGACCTCACCCGCACTGGGTCGCTATCGATCGCGCCCTTCAGTCTCTTTCCTGCAAAATACTAACCTCCAGGCATTTGCCCTGTTTTTGCTACTGCTGGCCATTATTCTGATCGTATGGGAGTTGGGTGTCAATCTGGGCATCTTCTCCCCTGTGATGCCATCCGCCAGCCGCACGATCACAGACTTTTGGGGCTGGATCAGCGATCCCTTTTATGACAATGGCCCCAACGACAAAGGCATCGGGCTGCATCTGCTGGCCAGCTTGCAGCGGGTACTGACGGGATTTCTGCTGGGGTCGGCGATCGCCATCCCCCTCGGTATCCTGATCGGGCTGTCGGAAGTGACCTCGAAGGCCGTTGATCCGTTTATTCAATTGCTGCGCCCCGTGTCTCCCCTGGCCTGGTTGCCGCTGGGGTTGGGATTGCTCAAAAGCTCTGAGGGCACTGCTCTGTTTGTGATCGCCATCTCCAGTATCTGGCCCACCCTGATCAACACCCAGTTCGGTGTCAGAACCGTCTCAGCGGACTATCTGAACGTGGCGCGCACATTGGGGGCGTCTCGCTGGCGCACCATTTCCAAAATCATCCTGCCCGCCGCTGCCCCTAATATTGTGGCGGGACTGCGAATTAGCATCGGCATTTCCTGGCTGGTGATTGTAGCGGCAGAAATGATTGTTGGAGGGACGGGCGTCGGTAGTTTTGTCTGGGCGGAATGGAATAACCTGAACGTAACCAGCATCATCACCGCAATCATTGTGATTGGGGCGACGGGAGTTGTGCTCGATCGCCTGCTGGCACTCCTGCAACACTGGGTTTCCTTCGGAGAGCGATGAGTACTATGATTTCTTCTCACACCAATGTCACTCAAACGGATACCGCTGTTCAACTGGCTCTGCGGGATGTGTTCAAGGTGTTTCCGGGGCGGCAGCGCTGGCAGGATAAGCTGCTCCGCCGCACGTCTCAGGACTTTGTGGCGATCGCCGACATCAACCTGGACATCGCTCCCAATACGTTTGTCTCAATCATTGGCCCCTCTGGCTGTGGTAAGTCCACCCTGCTCAGCATCATTGCCGGATTGACGACGCCCACCCGTGGCTCCGTTTTGCTGAATGGTACCGAGGTGCGCAAGCCGGGGCCAGATCGGGGTGTGGTGTTCCAGCACTACTCTTTGATGCCCTGGATGACCGTAGCGGAGAATATCCGATTTGCGATTGAAACCGTCTACCCCCAAATGTCCCTGGCAGAGCAGAAAGACGTTGTGCGGGAGTACATCGAACTGGTGGGACTGGACGGGGCTGACCGCAAGCATCCCCACGAACTTTCTGGGGGGATGAAGCAGCGAGTGGGGATTGCCCGGGCGCTGGCGATTAACCCGGAAATTCTGCTGATGGATGAACCCTTCGGAGCGCTGGATGCCCTGACGCGCGGTTTTCTCCAGGATGAGGTAGCCCGTATCTGGGAACAGCAGCGCAAAACCGTCATCCTGATTACCCACAGCATTGAGGAAGCCCTGCTGCTGTCGGACAAAATTGTGATGATGAGCCGGGGCCCCGCCGCCCGCATTGTCGAAGTGCTGGATGTGTCGTTCCCCCGTCCCCGCAGGCGCGAAAGTCTGGATCAGTATCCCGACTACCATGCACTGAAGGCAGAATTGGAACTGCACCTATCGCGGGAGACACGGGCGATCGAGGAGTCCCGCATTGGTAGGGGGTAGTCCGATGGTTGGGGTGGTGAATCTGAACCGCCCCCCTGGCCCCCCAATACTGGGGGGAACTGAGTCAGAAGGTTTTAATAGGTGCTTTTGGGAAGCGATCGGACTGTTCCAACGATTGACAGAGGAAGTGGCTTCTGAAAGTCCCCCAAAGTTGGGGGATTTAGGGGGCGCAAAAGACGCAAACGCAGTCAAACTCGATTGATGTGTACTCGGCAGCTTGCTCAGGGGAATGAGGGCTTGACGTTACCCCTAGTCCGCAAGTTTGAACAACATGAAAGGAGGCATTGAATCATGGCAGATGTAGAAGTGTCGGCAATTACCGAAAAAATGCTGGCCGCTAAGCAGGCCAAAGGGCTGAGTTTTGCCGACCTGGAGGCAGTTGTGGGCCGCGATGAGATCTGGATTGCAGCAGTTTTCTACCGTCAGGCCAGCGCCTCGGAGGATGAAGCCAGTAAACTTCTGTACGCGCTGGATCTGAGCAAGGATCTGGTGCCCGAACTGGTGGCTTCTTCCGTCAAGGGGTTGGGGCCTGTGGTTCCTACCGATCCTTTGATCTATCGTTTCTACGAGATCATGCAGGTCTACGGGATGCCGATGAAAGCGATCATCCATGAAAAGTTTGGTGATGGCATCATGAGCGCGATCGACTTCACACTGGATATCGAGAAAGAGGAGGATCCAAAGGGCGATCGCGTTAAGGTGACGATGAACGGGAAGTTCCTCCCCTATAAGAAGTGGTA
Organism: uncultured bacterium; assembly: GCA_964630955.1. Classification (GTDB taxonomy): domain Bacteria; phylum Cyanobacteriota; class Cyanobacteriia; order Elainellales; family Elainellaceae; genus CAZVXA01. Next base: position 6,662 of record CAZVXA010000240.1, read on the forward strand.
GGGGTGCATCTGAGCAGGCGAGTGGTGTGGGCAACACCTGCACCACTCGCTAAACAAGTTTTGAAAATGCTAAGTTTGGAATCAGGGTGAGAGATTTGCTGTTTCCGTCCTGATTGACTGACAAATCTTTGTCGTAGGTTGGGTTGAACAGCGTGAAACCCAATGCCAGCAATGGTTGTGTTGGGTTACGCAGTCGCTAACTCAACCTATGCGAGAATCGGTGTTTCAGGAGTTTTGTCAGTCAATCAGGTTTCCGCCAGCCTTCTGTCTGTATGGTTAATCTTAAACGAACCCGTGAAGATATTTTGGCTTCCGTCATTGACCTGATCCATCACCAGGGGTTTCAGTCAACCGGGCTGAAGGAGCTATTTACCGCCAGTAATATTTCTTCCGGCAGTTTCTACAACTATTTTCAATCCAAAGATGAACTGGCCCATGCGCTGATTGAATACAAATGGAGTCAGGTCAAAACGGTCATTATTGAACCCGTCCAAGAGCTAGATGACCCGATCGCCCAGGTGTTTGACATGATCGATCGCCTGGAGGCTAAACATCTGTCAGAACCCGATTGTGGCGGCTGTTTCCTCGGCAATCTGATCGTAGAGCTGACAAAGCATGACCCCGAATTTCAGGGGCATCTGAGGGAAGTATTTGATGCGTGGCAGGGAACGATCGCACACTCTTTACAGGCAGGCAAGTCTGGGCTGAAACCAGATGTAGACCCCCATCTGCTGGCAGAACAGGTGCTAACGACGATAGAGGGGACGCTGCTGATGAATCGCCTCTATAACCAGCCCGATCGCCTGAAGCGCGGCTTCGAGAATGTTCGTCAACTGGTGCGATCGGCGTTGTGCTAATGGAGGATTGTGCTACGGGATCTGCTGTTTAATGGAACCCCAGTTTTGGGGGGTCGCGGCGTAGCCCCGGCAACCGGAAAAAGGGGGTGTACCTCCCACAGGAACGGGGACAA
>CAZVXA010000240.1:7641-9936 GCA_964630955.1 uncultured bacterium
TTTTTTTGTGCCCGGGTTTCTGTTTTTCAAGCCAACCCCTTTTTGCTCGGCCGGGGCCTGCGCGCCGACAGACGAAAACTGGGGTTCTACGTCCCTAAGGATCGTGAACAAATTAACCTGTAATTGTTTTTGATAGAGGTGCTGCGAAGCCGCACCTCTATCAAAAACAATTCGGTTTTATTTAATTTGCGATCCTAAGCGCAGGTAAATTCAATGGGCTTACCATTGACAGTAATGATCCGATCGAGACGAATCTCAGTGCCATCCTTGAGCTTTAAGAAGTCTGCCTTGTGAGCCGCGTAGATATCCACAATTTGATCCTCGACTTCGACAACTTCACCGTCCACAGCTCGATAAACCATCTTGCAGGATTGCCGTAGGGTGGCCAATGCTTCGAGTTCGTCATGGAAGTTGCAATCGACCAACCGATAGGCATCCACCTGATGATCTACCTGGTTGTAATCTTCAGCGTGAAAGAAACTATCTCCTGCAACGTAGGCTCTGCCTGGAGACATATCTGGAGGTGAGCCAGCTTCTGCCGCTCCGTTAAACGTCAGCTCTAGCTGTACTCCGCTGGGGTCGTACACAAATAATTGCCACAGGCTGGTACCGGGGACTAAAAACTCTCGCCACTGCAAGCCAAACTCAGCAAACTTCTGGCGAAACTGGTGAAAACCTACCGCACTGATGGAAATATGGTCGATCGCCCCTGTTCCTGTCGGCGCACGGCCCTCCTGACCCAGCGCAGGACCACCCGCATAGATGTGAACAATGGCTTCACCTGTGGGAGTGGGACAGGCCAACCAGGCACCAGGATAGCCGAAATTTGGGCGCTCTACCTGCCGCAGGCCCAATACCTCCGTGTAGAAGCGCACAGTCGCATCGAGGTTATTTGTTTTAATTGCAACGTGAAATAGACCTGTGATAACCATGATTGGGAGTAAAAGTGTCTCGATAAAGCTGTGTGAGTTTTGTGAGGAAGGGGGACTGGTTCCAGGATTGTAGCTCTATGGCGGGGTTTGATCCAGCGAGTAGTGCATGGCTGGCGTCTCTGGAGAAGGTTTTGACAAACTCAACGCGATCGCGTCGTGCTGCTTCAATTTCGGCAGTCAGCGTGGGAATATCCACAGCAGTTTGATGAATTTGAGCATGGGTAAGCGTCTGATGTAGATAAGCTGCAAAGAAACAGCCATCCTCAAAAGCCTGTGTCGCTCCCTGTCCCAATGTGGGCACCATTGCGTGGGAGCTGTCGCCCAGACATAGGACATGACCCCGGCAATCGCGGAACACCACAGGAATTTCTTGTAGTCGCGCCCAGTGGATCTGGTCAATGTTGTCACAAACCGTATTCACCAGAAACTGGCAAACCTCGCTGTATCCCTGCTCAGGGTGGTACACTGTTCGCAAAAAATTACTGGTTTTGGTCTCCGGCAGAATCTCGCCGCCCTTCTCAATGGGAAACGAGCCAGCAATATAAATCTCATCCCCTGGAATTGCAAAAGTGAGCAGGCGACTGCCGTTGTGGAACCACTGCTGATAGTCGTCAATCATGCGATCGCTGCTGTTGGGGGCAAGCAAACGGTAAAGGCAAACGCCCAGGTGTTCGGGTTGGGGCGTACCGAAAAACGTTTCTCGCACCTGGGAATAGCGCCCATCACAGGCCACAATTAGATCGACGCCATCAATGCGATCGCTTGCACCAGTGATTTGGTTGCGAGTGGTCACGTACAGGGGAGCATCCTGAGATGCCATATATCCCATCTCCGTCACGATCGTGTGATAGCGGACGTGGGAAAAGAGGTCGGCTCTTAATAAGCGGTACAGTTCCGACCAGCGGATGCGAATCCCCGGATTGTCGGCAACATCCAGCAATGGCAGGTTGAGAATGACGGTGCCATCGGTTAAGCCGGCCTTCCACGACGACCAGAGCAGGCTGTTGGCATACAACTCCTCTGCCAGAGTTGGAAAAACTTGTTTGAGTACCTTCAGGGCATTGGGGCCGACGTTGAGGCCCGTTCCCGCCAATTCATTTTGTTCATCCCCTTTCTCCAGGCAAACCACCTCAACGCCAGGGAGGTGCATCAATCCCTGGGTGACCAGACACCCGGCGACACCCGCCCCGATGACAACAATTCGCAGTGGAGAGTCAATGGTTTTTTTCAAAGGCATTGCATTTGTGTATTTACATTTGGTACTGGCTAATTTTCTGGGCGTGTGGTTGGTTGTTGTGGGGGGGGGGGGGGGGCGCCCCCCCCCAAAAAAAAAAAAAAAAAAAATTAAAAATCCAGGGGGGGG
>CAZVXA010000241.1:0-9891 GCA_964630955.1 uncultured bacterium
AGCGGCGCGTTGCGCCGCTCCCGCCAAAACCATCAACACGTCTAGAACAACACCACTTTTTGGGAAGGTACGGCAGAGCCGTACCTTCCCAAAAAAGTGACTCAAATTATTTTTGTCAGTGTCCTCAGGACTGGTAAAAACTGGCCGACCTGGGTGGGAGTGAAATCAACTTTGCGGGTAATATACTGTTTCAACTGAATTTCGACCGGACTCGTGCATTAGTTTTTCTTATGAAAAATCGCTTTATTCTCCTGGGGGCGATCGCCCTGATGACTGCACTGGTTCCCCTTTCGGCTCCAGCCCAGACACGCGGTTGCCGCGTCAACTGCAACGCTCCCCGCATCCAGTTTGCGCCGGGTCAATCCATCAGGCTGGCGCTGGTCAACCGCACTGATAGCGCGATTCGGGTCGGAAAAGTGCTGGAAGACGATGCAAAGTCCATTGATCCGGGTGAAGACCTGGAAATTGGCCTCGATCCGAGACAGGAACCCGATATTCCCGTCGTTTTCTGGAGTGAGTCTGACCAGCCGCTGAGGGCGGTTTTGACCCGCAGAGACGACGCAACTCTGTTCGTGGAGCTGCTGCCCGCCACCAGACCACCGGGCGATCGATCCCTGTTCTTGCGATCGAATGGACTCGTGGGGATTTTTTAGGTTTTGCTCTGTGTTGTAGTGGTCTGACACAGCTAGAACTGTGCATTAAACCTGTGGGGCAGGCAAGATGCCTGCCCCACAGGAATTCCACAGACAATAGTACAGTCGCACACCCGGCAACTGCAGCATAATCCGGCAACTGCGGCATAATATAGTGTGCTAAAAGCTTCTCCCTAACGCCTGCCAACTCCCCTGTGTCCTTTTCTCCCGATTCGCCCCAGCGCAGCTCTCGATCTCTGCCATCCCAGCGGTGGCAGATCGCCCCAGTGGCAAAAATTCAGGTGAATCGGCTGGCACGAACCACAGGGTTAGACCCCTTGCTGGCGCAGGTGCTGGTCAACCGGGACATTGACACACCTGAACAGGCAGAAATTTTTCTTGACCCTGCAAAAATGGTGCTGCCGCCGCCCACGGAGGAGTTTCCTGACCTGGAGATGGCGCTGGAATTGCTGATCCGGGCGATCGCCAACCGGGATGCGATCGCCATCTGCGGGGACTACGACGCCGACGGCATGACCAGTACGGCGCTTCTCCTGCGGGCACTGCGGGCGCTGGGCGCACAGGTGGACTATGCCATTCCCAGCCGCATGAGCGAGGGCTATGGGATCAACCAGCGAATTGTGGAGGAGTTCCACGCCGAAGAGGTAAAGCTGATTCTGACGGTGGACAACGGGATTGCCGCTCATGGCCCGATCGCCCGCGCCCGCGAACTGGGGCTGAACGTCATCGTCACCGACCACCACGATCTGCCCCCCGAACTGCCCAACGCCAACGCCATTCTCAACCCCAAGCTGCTGCCCGAAGATTCTCTATTTCATGGAGTAGCGGGAGTAGGGGTGGCCTACATTCTGGCGATCAGTCTGGCACAGGTATTGGGACAGACCCAGGATCTGACCAATCCCCTGCTGGAACTGTTTACCCTGGGTACGATCGCCGACCTGGCTCCCCTCACGGGCGTCAATCGTCGCTGGGTGAGGCGCGGCCTGACGCTGCTGCCCAAATCACAACTGGTGGGCGTGCAGGCGCTGATTCAAATTGCTGGGGTAGGTAGTGACCAGAGTGCCCTGAAGCCAGAGGCGATCGGCTTTCGGTTGGGGCCACGCATCAACGCAATCGGGCGCATTGGTGACCCACAGACCGTGATTGAACTATTGACTACGGATGATCCGGGACGGGCACTGGAGCTGGCGATGGTGTGTGAGCAGGTGAACCGCCGCCGCCAGGAGCTGTGTGAGGAGATCGAGCAGGAGGCGATCGCCTGGTGTGAGCAGCGCCAGATTAACTTCCTGGAGGACCGGGTGCTGCTGGTGGTACATCCGGGCTGGCACCACGGGGTAATTGGCATTGTGGCCTCGCGGCTGGTGGAGCGGTACGGCGTGCCCGTCTTCATTGGCACCTACGAGGACGACGATCGGCAGCACATCCGGGGGTCAGCCAGGGGCACGCCGGAATTTAATGTGTTCGATGCGCTGCAAGCCTGCGGCGACCTGATGGAGAAATTTGGGGGGCACAAGGCCGCTGGGGGGTTCTCCTTTAAGGCAGAAAATCTGGAAGCGGTGCGATCGCGCCTGCGTCTGTTTGCCAACCTGCACCTGCAACCCCACCACCTGAAACCGCTGGTCACCATCGATGTCCAGGCCAACCTGTCTGACCTGACGCTGGATCTCTACCAGCAGATCGACCAGCTCCATCCCTGTGGCATCGACAACCCCGACCCCGTGTTCTGGACACCCAACATCTGTGTAGTGGAGCAGCGCACGATAGGCCGCGACCAGGCACACCTGAAGCTGGTGGTGGCCCAGGAGAGTGGTGATGTGGGAATTAAGGCGATCGCATGGCGCTGGGGTGAGTACTGTCCCGTCCCCAGTCGCATGGATATTGCCTACCGTCTGCGGTTGAACGAATGGAACGGCAAACGGGCGGTGGAACTGGAGCTGGTGGGGGCACGGTTGCCGGGTGGCGTGTCCACAGAGCAGAGAACTGATCAGGTGGAACTGGGCACTGTAGATTCCCCGATCGCGGCAAGAACGGTAGTTCCCCAGACCAGAGAGCGAAAAATTCAACCATCCACCGAAAGCACTGCATTTTCTGAACCGCTCAGTTCGCCAACGGCTCCTCAAACTCAACCAGAGCCTGCGATCGCCTCGCTGGACACCGACGACACCTCCTTCAGCATGGAGGAGGAACTCACCGACGAACTACCGCCCAAAAGCTTCTTCTTTTACAACGCACGGCAGTATAGCTGCTGCATTGCCCTGGTTGAAGGTGGTCGGGAGCTGAGAATTCAGAATCCCGCAGGGCAGGTACTGGCGGTGCAGCCCCACCGAAAACAGGGGCTTTTGGGCACCAGTCGGGCCACCGCTCAGGAAGTAGACATTGCCCAGCCGCACTTCTACAATCTGATTCGCATCGCCCTGGACACACTGGAAATTGCCGATAAGGACCAGCTCCTAAAAAAAAAGACGACCTCCTCACTGAAAAAGATCGACAAATAGAGACGCTGCAACAGCAGATCGCCCTGCTGCAACAGCAGATCACCCAGCTCACAGAGGAACAGCAGCAACAGTACGAAGTACTTCAGGCCCATCTGGAGGCGCAGGAGACCGCCATCCAGGCGCAGGAGACGGAGATCGTCACTCTGCAAACCCAGATGCAGCGGTCGGCCCCGCCCATTGACCTGGAGGCAATTGCTCGTGACCTTAAAACCCGTCTGGGCAATGCCGTCTGGTTTTGCCTGCACGAACGCACCCAGCGGGACTTGAGTCTGGCACTGGAGCGCTATCAGCGGATTCAGGCAGAGGCTTTCACCGCGCAGACGACGGATTACTCGAAGGCGGGCGATCGCCTCGGTGCCGCCGTCCATCGAGAAGTCGTGCAGCCCTTTTTCCGGGCACTCCAGACCTATAGGACAGAAAACGAAGAGGCGGATACCGACCTGCTGGTCATTCCCGCTCAGAAGCAATACTCTGTGGAGATGCTGCCGCCCCTGCTGGCCGAGCGCTGGCAGACGTTTCGGGGCGATCGCCTGTGCCAGAACCATCCCCCCGATGAGCGCGACTTCTACGTCATCACCAGCAATCCCACCTTCAATCCCGACCAGCAGGGCCAGATCATCCTGTTCCTGCAAACCTGGGAGCATCCGCTGGCAGAGTGGCTCCTGTCGAATCGCGGCTATGCAGCGGCAACACTGGATCAGATTAGTCAGTTACTGGGTTTGGCCAACCGTCCGGAAGATCTGCTCTACGAGTGGCAGTTTCAACGGATGGCGGAGCTGGTTCTGGGGGGAAGCGATGAGCCGGGACTGTTTCAGGAGATCTATGGGGCGAAGTGAGGAGGGGCGATCGCACGCTATGATGCAAAGCGCATCCTCGGTGTTTTCCTATGCAAGGTTCCGCGCATCGTCTACCGCTCCTGTCGAAGGTTCAGACCTGGTTGGGGTTGAGCCTGGTGCTGCCGATCTACTATGGCCTGGTGGCGCTGCAAAAAGCGTTCTCCAGGGAATACATGGTGCAGGATGATGCACGGCAGCATGTTTTCTGGATGCAGCGGTACCTCGATCCGGATCTGTTTCCCAACGATTTAATTGCCGATTACTTTCAGGCGGTTGCACCACCGGGATATGAAACTTTCTATGCGGTGTTCGCTCACCTGGGAATCTCTCCGTTTTTGCTCGCCAACCTGCTCCCCATTGGGTTGGGTTTGATCACGTCCATCTATTTATTCTGGGTTTCCTTTCATTTATTTCCGTCGCCATCGGCTGCATTTCTCACCGCCACCATCATTACCCAGGCGCTATGGCTCGAAGATGACCTGATTTCAGCAACGGGACGGGCGTTTCTCTATCCCATCTTTGCCGCTTTCCTGTATTACCTGCTGAAGCGATCGCTCCTCCCCTGCCTCCTCGCCATCATTCTACAAGCCCTGTTCTTCCCGGCCATGTCTCTGGTACAGGCGGCCACCTTAACCGTGCGGTTACTGGATTGGCGAAAGGGGCGATTGCAGCTCTCCCAACGTCGATTCGATTGGCTGATCTGGTTGCTGGGAAGCAGTTTTACCGTGGGGCTGCTGCTCCTGTTTCAGCGAGACACCGCAGCGTTTTCCCCTGTTGTCACCAGAGCACAGATGCTGGCGATGCCGGAGTTCAATCCGGGCGGCAGAATTGTCTACTTCGTCAGCAATCCCTTGCGTTTCTGGTGGATGAGCAATGGCGGGATCAATCCTCTGATCTATCCACCAATCGCTCTCCTCGCCTTTCTGTTTCCGGTGGTGTACGGGTATCCCTGGCTCTCAGAACGGATTCAAACTTTGTTTAAAGAAAGGTTAAAACAGAATTCCAGGAGCCGTCAATTACCGTTGGATTTAAGCCTCAGACAGTTATCCAGCACCCTTCACCAATCCCTCTCACCCGATGTTCGCGTCCTGTCCGATCTACTCCTGGGGTCATTCGGACTATGGCTACTCGCGCATCTTCTTTTAGGTAAACTTTATTTTCCCAATCGCTATACCCAGCATAGCCTGCGAGTCATCATGTCGATCGCCACAGGCATTCTGCTGATGCTGATGCTAAAGGCTGGCTGGAGCTGGCTGCGGCAACAACGGTGGCAACGGCTCCGCTTCTGGCAGCAGTTTCTCATCGGGTTCGTCAGTCTGTTTTTGTTGGCCTCCATCGTCGTCCCTACCCTTCCTGCTGTCACCCTCAGCGCCCTCAACTTTGTGCGGGGGCGATCGCCCGAACTCTATCAATATCTGTCCCAACAGCCCAAAGATACGCTAGTAGCATCCCTGGCAAAGGAAGCAGATAATCTGCCAACCTTTGCCGCCCGATCGGTGCTGTTTAGCAAAGAACACGCTCTGCCCATGCACCTGGGCTACTACAACCTGATCAAAGCGCGAATTCTGGATGTGATCAACGCCCAGTACAGCACCGACCCAGCGGTGATCAAAGCGTTAATTCAGAAATACGGCATTGATTTTCTATTAATTAATGACAACGCATTTACAGCAGACTATCTTTCCGGCAATAATTGGCTGAAACTGTTTCAACCTGCAACTGACCGGGCGATCGCCACCCTGGAGGCCAACCAGACTCCAGTACTTGCAGGCTTGATGCAGCCCTGTTCAGTGGTGCAAACCAACGGCCTGTATCTGGTCAATACGTCCTGTGTCCTGTCGCGCTTAGAAAAGCAATAGTCGAGTATGCACCGCCAAAATCGGCTCCTGAGTTTACTCCTGGTCACTGCCCTGTCTCCGATTGCAGCGACCCAACTCCCCGTTTGGGCCAATCCTGGTTCTACCCAACGACTTGCCCAAGCCCAACCCAACGTTCCAGGCATGGCTGAGCTGAACCGGGGCCTGCAACTGATCCAGCAGGGCAAGCTGGATGATGCGATCGCCGCCTTCCGTCGTTCCGCCAGCCAGAATCCCGGTCTCGCAGCCGCCCACTACAATCTGGGTCTGGGGTTGCGCCAGAAGGGACAGTTACAGGCCGCCGCCAGCGCCTTTCATCAGGCGATTCAGGCCGATCCCCAATTCTCCCTGGCCTACGCCAATCTGGGAGCGGCCCTGCTGGAAGGTAACAACCTCGACCTGGCCCAGCAGTACCTGCAGCGGGCGGTTCAGATTGATCCCAACCTGGGGCTGGCCCACTACAACCTGGGCTTAGTGGCCCGACTGCGGGGAAATCGACAGCAGGCGATCGCCAGCTTCCAACGCGCCGCCCAGCTCACCCCCAGCGCCGCTGAACCCAACTACCACCTGGGCGTTCTCTATCAGGAACAGAACCAGCTCCTGGTGGCGGTGAATGCCCTCCAGCGGGCGATCAACCTGCGCCCTGGCTACGCCGAAGCCCACTACTCCCTCGGCTCTATTCTCTTCCAGCAGGGCAAACTGGACGAAGCCCTGAGCGCCTTTCGTCGCGCCGCCCAGGTCAACCCCAACTATCCGAACGCCTACTACGGTGCGGGGCTGGTCTTTCTGCGGCAGAACAATTTCCCGGAAGCCCAACGAGTTCTGCAATACGCCAGAGATTTATTTAACGCGCAGGGCAATCGTCCCTGGGCCACGAATGCGGAGCAGTTGCTTCAGCAGGCGCAAAATCGGCAGTAGGGACATGGAAAAAATTGCACCGATTTTTCCTGAAGAGCTGGCTGCGTCAGCTTTTCAGGAAAAATCAGCGCTAGAACCAAATATGCCGCGAAGCGCTCTCCGCGAGAGCGCTTCGCGGCATTGCAAGGAAATAGAGCTATCGATTAGTTAGGATGGGCAAAGCAAAGCGTGCCCATCCCCAGTCGGCTGCATGATGGGCACGCTTTGCTTTGCCCATCCTACAATTCTGGAGGGCGCGACACAACAGCGTCGCGCCCTCCAGAATTTGGGTATTCGGATAGGCACTTAGTGCGATTCCAGAGTAATCAGAGCAAAGTATGCTACTGAAATCCCCGCCAGTACCAAACTCGATCGCGGCACTCGCTTGCCATCTTTCCTGGCAGTTCTGACCACCAGATCAGCAATAAACCCGGCGGCCAGACCATCGGCGATCGAGAAGGTGAGCGGCATGATCAGAATCACCAGAAACGCAGGGATTGCTTCTGTCAGGTCGTTCCAGTTGATCAAACGGACACAGCTCATCATTAGAACGCCAATCATCAGCAATACGGGGGCTGTGGCGAATGCAGGAATGGCCGCGAATAGTGGCGTGAACAGCGTCGAAATCAAAAAGAGAACGGCAACCATGACGGCAACAAAGCCACTGCGTCCCCCTTCAAAAATACCGGAGGTAGATTCGAGATAGGGAATCACCGGAGCACTGCCCACCAAAGCGCCAAACACCGTACCCAGTGAGTTTGCGAGGAGTGCCTGCTTTGAGCGGTGAATGTCGCCATCCGGCTTGATGCGGTTGACCTGCTGGCCCAGCACATTCAGCGAACTGATCGTATCTGACAGAGAGACAAACAGCAGGATAAACACCACTGCAACAAAATCTCCCAACCGTGACAGCGTCAGGTACTGGAATCCGGCGATCGCCTGTCCCATCAAATCCACTGGCAACTGAGGCAGAGACAGAATGCGGTCGGGAAACGGTGCCACCCCCCCCAGCCAGCCCAGACTGGCAGTTCCCAAAATCCCCAGCAGCATCGCACCTTTGACCTGTCTCACCATCAAGAAAGCGGTCAGCAGAATGCCGAAAACCGCCATCAGGGTAACAGGGTGCCTCAGAGAACCGAAGGCGGTGGTCGTAGCAGTACCCGCAACGATAATGCCTGCGCCCAAACTGGGAGAAGTGACTTTGCCAGATAGAGCAATATAGGAAAGGAATAATCCCAAACCCACCACCATCGCCTGCTTAAGGGAAGCCGGAATGGCGTCGATCAACTGACGACGAAACGGACTGAGGGAAAGGGCGGTGAAGAGAAGCCCTTCCACCAGAACAGCAGTCAGCGCCAGTCGCCAGTTCATGCCCATACCCAGCACAATCGAAAAGGTCAATAGCGCAGCGGTGCCTGTACCGGGTCCCAACGCAAACGGATAGTTGGTCAGAAGTCCCATCAGAACGCTGGCGATCGCCGCACACAAAGCCACCCCCACCAGAATTTGTTCAAACAGATCGCCGGGATGGTCGAGAAAAATCGCATTGCCCAGCAGGTGGGCATTGACCACGAGGACGGGGGCCGTGGTCATAAAGATGGTGAGACTGGCGATCAGTTCAGCGTAAATGCTGGTTCCGAGCGGGGCGAACCGAAAGAACAGCGCCATTCTATCGAAGGGAGACAGATGAATGGCTGGGGAGATCGCAGGTTTAAGCTTTGTCATAGGGGCTACGGAGACCTCAAATCAAATGAATTGCGCAGAGGGTGGCCACAGGCACTACAGCCCGCAGGAGGAATGCAGTTGCAAAACTACCGCTAAGTGCATTTGAATCTCTGGATCTGAAGACTGCAAAGTCCCTTCGGGCATGACTTCACAAGTTTTCCACCACTCTGGGTTGTGGTCAAACAACGTCTGCATCAAACGTGGGTATGTCCCTGACTGTTCCAGAGCAGCACAAGAGAGGCGGAGGAAAGCAGTCATCTGGAGGAGCGGAGAACCGTGGGGAACGAGGAGTTTTTGTCTGGCTGCCATCAGGAGTCGCTGGGTTCGGATTGAAGAGACCGGATACCGCGAAACCTGATTGAGAGAGAACTGACTCAGGGGAGCATTTTGCAGAGAGAGGACGGGCTGATTGAGTGTTTTCATCGTGATCCTTTTGTAGGGTAAAAGAAGGTTTAAGTGGATTTCTACGAAAGAAATCTCCTCAGTTAGCAAACTCAACGAGGCCGCTGATGAACGTTGAGTTTCCACAGGCGCTCCAGTTCAGCGATACGCTGCTTCATAACGCGCTTACAGTGGTGGCGACGGACAACAACGGTGAGGGCGAACAGGGCAGGCAAAAGGATGGCGAACAATCCCATTGCAATTTCAGTATTGTGTTGAGCAGTTAAAGTGGGGGTTGGGGGCTGTGTCACGGTGCGCGTTGTCAGCCCAGAATTTCCACGCATATGGCTTCCTGACAGTGAAAGGGCTTGATTAGGGGCGACTCAAAGGTTAAGAAATGCCCACCACCATCGATGGCGATGGGCACAGGCGAACCAACGTTGTGATGCTCTAGGCGTCGTACCGCCAGTTTGTGGTGCGAGGGGTACGCTGAATGCCAGTCGAGCGGGTTACGGTGCCATACACTTCACCAGGGGCATGGTAGCGCCAGTTCAGTCCAGCAGGTTTCTGATAGGTAACAGAGGCTGGTGGAGGGGGGATGGTTTCACCGTGATAAATCCGTTCTTCCATGACGATTTTCCTTTGGGGGTTGCAAGGTTTCTCAGGGGGCGGTTGCAGTGGGGACTACGCTGTCTGATGTCCTTAGTCTGTCCCAATTCCCCTGTTGCCACCATCGCTGTTTTGGCTCTTAAGCAGGAACTTTGGGGAAATTTCCAGGATATCGCTGAAATGCAGGTGGAGTGGGCGATCGCGCCTTCAGTTTCGCTTTACTCCACTGCTTATCTCAGGAGAAATTCTGCTTATCTCAGTAGGCGTTTCTCCGGAAGCGATCGGGTTGGTGGTGGGATGGCGATCGCGAAGTCGGGCCGCAAATCTTCCTTGCCAGACTCAATCGACTGGTGAGGCACGCTTGATTGGGGGCATCCCAGTTTTGGGGGGGGGGGGGGGGGGGGGGGGGGGGGGGGGGGCGCGGGGGGGGGGGGGGGGG
>CAZVXA010000242.1:0-9860 GCA_964630955.1 uncultured bacterium
TACAAAAAGAGAGCACTCTAACTACTGGACTTTTGACTAAATCGCGCCGATTTTTACTGAAACGCTGGCGCAGCCAGCGTTTCAGGAAAAATCGGCGCTAAATTGAATATGCCGCGAAACGCCCTCGCAGAGGGCGTTTCGCGGCATTATAGGGAAAATAGTCAAAAGTCCAGTAACTAAGAGAGCACTCTAACTTCTGATTAACGCGTGATTACAACGCTTTGCGCTCCAAAGCCATACCGACTGACAAAATCCGTGTGGCACACTACTAATAGTTAACCGTTTGAGTCATGGCAGGACATAGTAAGTGGGCGAATATTAAGCGTCAGAAGGCCCGCGTGGATGCAGTCAAGGGCAAGACGTTCGCCAAAATTTCCCGACAAATTATTGTGGCGGCCCGGTCGGGGGTGCCTGATCCCGCAGCCAATTTTCAGTTGAGAACCGCCATTGAGAAAGCCAAGGCAGCGGGGATTCCCAACGACAATATTGAGCGGGCGATCGCCAAAGGTGCAGGCAAACTGGGCAACGAAGCGGCGCTGGAGGCGATTCGCTATGAAGGATACGGCCCCGGTGGGGTGGCGATTATCATTGAGGCGCTGACCGACAACCGCAACCGCACCGCTGCCGACCTGCGGGCTGCGTTTAATAAGCGCGGCGGTAACCTGGGGGAGACCGGATGTGTGGGCTGGATGTTTGACCAGAAGGGGGTCGTGACAGTTCAGGCGGCTCCACCTGCCAGCAAGAAGGAGTCCCCCGTACTGCATGAAGAATGGTTGCTGGAGGCTTCCCTGGAGGGTGGCGCAGAGTCCTACGAATTTCTGGAACTGGAGGATGACCTCCCTGGTGCCGAGGTCTTCACTGACCCCACCAATCTGGAAAACCTGACCCAGACGCTCAAAGAAAAAGGATTTGTTGTCGCCCAGGCGGAACTGCGGTGGATTCCCAACAATACCCTGGAGGTGACGGATTCTGACCAGGCGATCGCCCTGATGCGGCTGATGGATATGCTGGAAGACCTGGAGGATGTGCAGTCGGTGACCGCCAACTTTGAGATGGCCGATGAGCTGATGTCCGTCAGCATGGTCTAACCACCCCCAATCCACCCACCCTAATGGGAGCATGGCAAAGTCGCAAAAGCTAGAAGCGCTTCAGCAATTGCTGAAACAGGCCCGCGCTAACCCCGATGAGGAGGACGCGATCGCCCAAACTCGCACCATCCTCCAGGGCAAATACGCGGCGATCGTAGCCCAGGCTGCAAAGCTGGTGAAAGAACGCGAGTGGTCAACACTCCTCCCCGAACTGGTCGCCGCCTTCGATCGCTTTCTGCTCAAGCCGGTTGAAACCGACCCCAACTGTCTCGCCAAACAGGCGATCGCCAACGCTCTCTACACGCTGGACTATCGGGATGCGGCGGTGCTTCTGAAGGGAATTCACCATGTTCAGAAGGAACCTGTTTGGGGCACCACAGTGGACACGGCACCCAAACTAAGAGCCACCTGCGCTCTGGGACTGGTGCGGATGAATTACCTGGGCGTCTGGGTCGAACTGGCGGATCTGCTGGCGGACCCGGAGGTTGAAGCGCGGGTGGGGGCGGCTCAGGCGATCGCCTACACCGAGGATGAGCAGCACGGCGTTCCCCTATTGAGGTTGCGTGCCCGCGTCGGTGACGTGCCCCCTGTACTGTCGGAATGCCTGACGGGTCTGCTGAAGCTGGCTCCCCAGGAGTCTGTAGATTTTGTCGCTCAATTTCTCGATGCTCCCGATCCAGAAACTCAGGAGTTGACGGCCCTGGCGCTGGGAGAGTCGCGCCTGATGCAGGCGTTTGAACGGTTGGTTCCCTGGTGGCGGAAGATAACTGACCCGGAACTTCGGCGGTCGGGGTTGCTGGCGATCGCCCTTCTTCGTCAGGAACCCGCCATTGAGTTTCTGCTGACGCTGGCGGCAGAGGGGAGTCCGGAGGATGCGCAGGGGGCGATCGCTGCTTTTGCCCCCTACAAACACGATGAAGCGCTACAGGAACGGCTGAAGCAGGCGCTGGCGCAGCGGAAAGATGGCCCGCTGTCTTAGCATCCGATGGCTTAGCAACAGATGCCCATGCCACTGTCTGCCTATTGTGGGGCGGGCATCTTGCCTGCCTGAAACTTGGCGGGCAAGATGCCCGCCCCACGGGAATCTCTGTGTAAAGTTGCACAGCGCGCTATTCCAATTAGTGCACAGTCAGACTACGATTTTCTGTTTCACAGCCTGCGCGGTCATCATGCCCCAAAGCCAATCAATCTTATATTTTTCAATCGATACTCTGTGTAAGCCTTCATCCCGAAGGATTGTCCGACATTCACGAATGCCATAGGTGCGAAAATGGGCACGATTGAATAAACGAAGGAAAGTGTCACAGACGCGACAGGTCCAGTAATCGTGGCACCAGTCAGTGATTACCAGCCGACCGTCAGGCTTTAGCACTCTTTTCGCTTCCTGAATGGCCTGAGAAGGATGACGGAAGTAGTGGAAAGCATTCGTTGAAATCACAACATCGAAGCTTTCGTTAGGGAATGGCAGATGCTCAGCGGTGCCCACAGAAAGCGCGACTGAATCAGGTAATTTCTGGCGGGCGACACTCAGCATTTCGGGAGAGGGATCTAAACCTGCAAAAATCGCTTCCGGTGCTAGCTGCATGAGCTGCTGAATCAGGGTTCCGGTGCCACAGCCCAGATCCAGAACTTGCTCATGGGGACTGATGGCCAATCGGTGAATGGTTTCCTGAATCGTTGAATGAATGTAAAACGACCAGCGGCGATCGTACTGGGGCGCAAGACGCGAATACTCTTGTTGGACTGGATCAGAATGCATCACGATCTGTGAAAAGGGTGGGGTGGCTTCAGCGCCAAATTCCGGGGTAGCGTATCGCGGCAGGTGAGCAAATTCTGAATCACTTGATACCCTGAAAGATAACAATTACCACGTCAGGGTGGATGGGTATGCAGATTCTTCACGGCACCTGGATTCCTCAAAGCAATCAAGCGTCTACTGGGACACCGTTCCTCCAATCGGGTGCATTCTACCTGTGGGTTGAAACCACTGAGAAGCAGCAGTTTCGCCAGCCGAGCCAGCGGCATCCCCGACAATTGGCGGCAGCGGAACTGGCGGTGCTGTTGCAGCAAGAATTGGGGGTGGAGCCTCCCGGCGTGCGGCGAGAGATGAAGGATGCGATCGCCCCCCAGTATTTTCTCCTGCCCACCGTTGACAATCAACCCCTGCCCTCTCTGGAACTGTCTCGCTACCTGGAGGAGGAATTACCCGAAAGCTTTGAATGGCAGTACTGGCAGGTGGACTGCTACCCGACGAAGGTTCCGGTGAAAACGGGAGGCTCTGTCAACTCAGTCGTCACCCTGCTGAATGATCTACACTTTCTGGCGCTGCATAACCTGGCAGAAATTCAGTTGGGGTCAGACCTGCTGTTCTGGTTTCACTACACTCAAGCGCTGAAACGGTTGTTCTTCAAAGACCAGTACATTCCCGCCCTGAAATATCGAGAACTCCAGGTCGAAAAAACGCCCGAATCGAAAAAGCGAACTTCTAAAACCACTGCTGCGGAGGGCGAATCGGCAGAAACCAAAAAAACTACTCAAACGAAACGCCGTGCCTCTAAAACTGCTGCAACATCCAATGAGGAGGCTCCCCAACAGAAAACTCGTCGTCCAGCAGCTAGCAAAGCCGTCGATGAGCCAGAACCAAAGACACCCAAACAAACGGTTCGAGGCAGACGGCGATCGGCCAACCTGGCCAGACGCACCTCCGCAGCGTCTCAAACCATTGATGTCAAAGCAATCCCCGCCACTCCAAAGTTTGAAATCTATCCCGGTTGGGAATGGGTGGGTGAAGAATATGAATCCACGATTCGACAGTATGTAGACTATATGCCGTTGATCTGCGTGGCTGGATTCTCACAACCCCAGGACACCCTGGAGTTTTACGATCGCGAAACGTTGCTGAGACACTTTTCTGAATGTCTTTTGGCCGATATTGTAACGCATACGCCAACGACTCAGACATACGAAAAGACGATCGCTGATACGTTGCTCTACGCCTGCTTGCATCCCTCCCAAATCCCCTGGACAACGGTGGATGCGCTGGAGCAATATCAGCAGTGGCAGGGGTGGCGCGATCGCATCATCCGCACCCAGACCGAGCAACCCTTCTACCTCTGCTTCCAGCTACAAGACCCAGCCAAACCTGACGACCTCTGGGAACTTCAATTACAGGTCGCGCCCAAAAGTGACCCGTCACTGCGAGTTGCGCTCGTTGACTACTGGCGGATGAAACCGAAGCAGCAGCAACAGGTGAAAAAGCAGATGGGAGACGACTTTGAACAACACCTGCTGATGAATCTGGGCTATGCAGCGCGGATCTATCCAGCCCTCTGGCAGGGGATGGAAACCGACCAGCCTGTTGGGATTACGCTGAATCTGGATGCGGCGTTTAACTTTCTGAAGGAAGCGGCATGGGTGCTGGAGAATGCGGGCTACAAGGTGATCGTGCCCTCCTGGTGGACGCCAAAGGGACGCCAGCGGGCGAAGGTGCGGCTGAAGGCAAAAGGCAAGTCGCTGTCGGGCGGGGAGGACAAAAAGCAAAAATATTTCTCCTATGACAGTCTGGTGGAGTACCAGTATGAGTTGGCGATCGGGGATGAACTGATCAGCGAAAAGGAATGGCAGCAGCTCGTCAGCGCCAAAACGCCGCTGGTTCAGTTCCGGGGCCAGTGGATGGAGCTGGACCAGGACAAGATGCGGCAAATGCTGGAGTTTTGGAAGACACACCAGCAGGAGAACCCGGAGCTGAGCCTGCTGGACTTTCTGAAGCTGACGGCGGGCACTGATGGGGATGGTCTGGAGGTGCAGGTCGATCGCCGGGATGCGCTGGCCGACATGCTGGATAAGCTCAACGATAAGAATCAGCTTCAGCCGATCAGCGATCCCAAATACTTGCAGGGCAAGCTGCGCGAATATCAAAAACGGGGTGTTTCCTGGCTGCAATATCTGGAGGAGATTGGTCTGAACGGTTGTCTGGCCGACGACATGGGGCTGGGAAAAACGATTCAGGTGATCGCCCGTTTATTGCAGGAGCGGGAACTGGCCGCACAAGATCGCGTCAAGAACATTCCGCCCACGCTTCTGATTGCCCCCACTTCCGTGGTCGGAAACTGGTACCGCGAAATCCAGAAGTTTGCGCCCCAGTTGAAGGCCACGGTGCATCACGGGAGCCAGCGCACGAAGGACAACAAAGTCTTTAAGCAAGCCTGTCGAGAGCATGATGTGGTGATTACTTCGTTCACTCTGGCACGAAAAGATATCAGTCTTTTCAGCGAGATTGAATGGCATCGGGTGGTGTTGGATGAAGCGCAAAACATCAAAAACCCCAAAGCCGACCTGACTAAATCCGTTCTGAAGCTGTCTGCCCCTCACCGTTTGGCGCTCACCGGAACACCGATTGAAAACCGCCTGATGGATCTCTGGTCGATCTTCAACTTTCTCAATCCCGGCTACCTGGGGAATCAAACGCAGTTTCGCCGCAGTTTTGAGCTACCCATTCAGAAAAACAACAGTTTGTCCCAATCCGAAACGCTGAAGAAGCTGGTGGAGCCGTTCATTCTGCGTCGGGTCAAAACGGATCAATCCATCATCAAAGATCTGCCCGATAAGGTGGAACAGAAACTCTACTGCAACCTGACAAAGGAACAGGCTTCCCTGTATGAGGCCGTAGTCAAAGATGTTGCAGAAAAAATTGAAACAACCGAAGGGATTCAACGAAAAGGATTAATCCTCGCAACCCTGACCAAACTCAAGCAAATCTGCAACCATCCCATGCAGTTTCTCCAGGACGGCAGCGATTTCACGCCGGAGCGATCGCACAAACTGTCCCGCTTAGACGAGATGGTGCAGGAAGCGATCGCCCAGGAAGAAAGCCTGCTGGTGTTCACGCAGTTCACCGAAATTGGCGAAGCGCTGGAAAAATACTTTCGTCAGGTACTCCACACCAACACCTACTACCTGCACGGGGGCACCTCCCGCAAAAAACGGGAGCAGATGATCACCGAATTTCAAGACCCGGAAACAGAACCCTCCGTCTTTGTGCTTTCCCTGAAAGCAGGTGGTGTCGGGATTACCCTCACCAAGGCCAACCATGTGTTTCACTTTGACCGCTGGTGGAACCCCGCTGTCGAAGACCAGGCCACCGATCGCGCCTTCCGCATTGGCCAGAAAAAGAACGTCTTCGTCCATAAATTTGTGGCGATCGGAACACTGGAGGAACGCATCGACGAAATGATCGAGGACAAGAAAAAACTGGCGGGGGCGATCGTCGGTGCCGATGAATCGTGGCTCACAGAGTTAGACAACGATGCCTTTAGAAAATTGATCACTTTGAACCAGAGTGCAATTATGGAGTAGGAATATGGCTAAGTTTTCAAGAAGCTGGTGGGGGAAAAAATTTATCGAAGCGCTAGAAGCATTCACTGACTCCGGGCGATTGAGTCGGGGACGCTCCTACGCCAGCGGGGGTAAAGTCAAAAGCTTTGAAATCAAGAACGGTGTTGTCACCGCAAAGGTAAGAGGGTCGGTGAATCCCTATTTCGGGGTTTACAAGGAACCGCTGTATACCACCAAGATTGAGTTCCAGCCCATCAGCGCGGCCAACTGGGGAGAGGCGATCGCCCTCATCTCCTCCAAAGCCAGCCTGATCTCGCGGTTACTGCTGAACGAAATTCCTGACAACATCGAAGATACGTTTGCCCAACTGAACCTGCACCTGTTGCCCCACAGCCGTAAAGATTTCAACTCCAACTGTTCCTGCCCCGACGACAGCAATCCCTGTAAGCACATCGCAGGTGTACATTACCTCGTAGCGGCGGAACTCGATCGCGATCCCTTTCTGCTGTTTGAGCTGCGCGGCCTGTCGCGGGAAGACTTGCTCAGGGAACTGGAGAAATCACCGTTGGGACAGGCGCTCTCCGCCGAGCTTCAGGCGCAAAAACGCCCACCCGCCCCTGTTTCGTCCTACTACACTCGCCCCACCACTCAGCCCATCGGCAATCGTCCAGGTCTGCGGGACTTCTGGCATGGCGCGAAACGTTTGCCGCAGGTTATCGACCCTCTGCCGGAAACCCTGGTTCCCGGAATTCCCGTGAAAAAACAGGGCGATTTCCCTGCTTTCTGGAACCGTGATAATTCCTTTGTTGAAGCGATGGAGAACCTGTACGAACAGGTCAGAAACAAAGGCCAGCTTTAAGCAATAGAAGAAGTGTTGCGGTACCAGGCACCGCAACACTTCTATGCCTCTGATTCCAATCGCTTCAGAGAAATCTCAGCCGATGCTGCAACATGTGGGTGGCTGTCTTTCTCCAGGTACTTCAGAGCAGAGATGCTCTTGGGTGAAGGCAAATTCCCCAGCGCTTCCGCCAGACGCTGACGCACCAGCCAATCGGGGGACTGGGCAAACCGGAGGATGGCATCAATGGCTTCAACGGCGCGGAGTTCTCCCAGAGCGGCGATCGCCGCCTGGTGCAGCACGACCTCTTTGCTGTCAAGGGCGCTCAGCAAAGCATCCTGCGCTCTCAGGTCTTTCAGGTTTCCGAGAGAAACCGCAGCGCTGAAGCGTACCAGCCAATCAGTGTCTTCGTAAAATGCGCGGAGCAGTGGGGAAACGGCGCGGGTATCGCCCAGATACCCCAGTGCGCCCGCAGCGTCAGCCCGGATGCCGTAATCAGGGTCATTGATCAGCAGGTTGATGAGAATGGGGTAGCAGTCTTCAGTTGGTTTCAGGCCAAGAGCGAAGACGGCCATCGATCGCACCTGGAGGCTTTCGTCGTTCAGAACTTTGCGGATGAGGGGAACTGCTTCCTGGGGGGCGACATCGCGCAGAGAAGCGAGGGCCAGCATTCGGTCTTTGAGCTGGGGACTGTCGAGCTGGGTGGCGATTTGATCCAGACTGGACTGACTCATAAGTTCTCCTGCGAGATTTACATAACTTTACGTCTTCTCATCTTTCATTATAGGGGGCTTGCAATAAAGTAAGTGGGCGTGGAGAAAGTCGAAACCCCAAAAGCTGTTCCGCCCGCGCAGCGGGCGGAACAGCTTTTGGGGTTTCAAGCTTAAGCGCACCTACCTACTTAAAAATGGGACTTTATTAACTGGACTTTTGACTGTTTTCCCTATAGCGCCGCGAAACCCTCTCTCAAAAACAATTACAGGTTATTTTTTTATGATCCTTAGGGGGTGTTGGGACTGGGTAGGGGTGGGTTTCTGGCTATGAAGCTTCCGCTATTGGCAGAAGCGATCGCATGAGCTGCCGCAGTGAATGGCTCCGATCCTCCCTGACCAGCACCAAGGGAACCAGGGCGACCAGGCGCACGATGCAGGAGAGGACGAATAGGCCAATCAGTCCCTCTGACCACTGTTGCGCCAGGAAGCCGCCTGCCATTGTGCCGAGGGCACCGCTGACTCCGGCGATCGCTGCTACCATGCCGAAATAGGTGGATTGGCGCTGGATAGGAGCGACGCCGAGCTGAAGATTGCTACCGCAAAGATCCACAGCGGCTCCGGCCCCACCGATGAGGAGATGCAGTAGAGGGAGCCAGAGCCAGACGGAAAGGGGGTCGGAACCAACCAGGAGCCACAGCAGGGGGGTCAGGGCGACCACGATGCCGACGACGAGGAGAATGGGGCGATTGCCGATGTGGTCGGCCAGTTTTCCCCACAGAACCAGCATCAGCAGGTTTGCGCCTGCGGTCAGGCTGTTGTAGAGGGTGACCTGACTTACATCCAGGTGCAGGTTATCCAGCAGGTAGAGATTGAAGAAAGGGGCGCTGAGGTTAACCGCGAACATCCAGAAGGCAAAATACCAGAGAAAAGCGGTGGCTGCGGAGGGTTGCAACAAGGAATGGGTGCTCGGATCCAGTTCACTCGACAGGACGGCCATCTCCTTTTCAGCGATCACCTGCTGCACCTGGGGATTCACGTCCACCATGAAATTCTGAAACCACAGACTGAAGAGTCCTGCCAGAATTCCCAGCGTCAGAGCAACACTATATCCCTGCAATGAACCGCCACCCCAACGAGAAATCAACAGCCCCAGTAGAGGAACTGAGATCAGATTGATCAGATTGGCGGCGCTATTGCGCAATCCAAAGTAGCGTCCCCGTAATCGACGCGGCACCAGCGTTGCCATCCAACTTACCCATGGGGCGCTGCCCATTGCGCCAATACTGGTACTCAGGAGGGCGATCGCCAGCGTCCAGTAAATCAGCGTGTGGGCACTCAGCAGCCCAAGGTTGGCCAGGACAATTCCACCCAGCAGCAGCAGCCAGAGCGATCGCGCCGGACCATAGATCCACAAGCAGAAATAGTGACGGCTGGTGGTGCGTTCTGAAAGATGGGCACCAATCGGCTGAAGCAGATTGGCGAGCAGCGGAATCGCAGCAGCCATTCCAATCTCTGTCGGCGTTGCACCGAGATTCAGGAGAAAGTTTGTCAGCAGAACGCCGCCTGTAATGTTGGAGAAGACGGTCGCAAATACCCCATCCATCGTGGATGCTTTGAGGCTGTTGCGGATGGCGTCTTTCGTCGCTCTGGTGAAGGGAGACGCAATGACGGGTTCGCTATTTTCAGGCAGAGCCAGACCCTCGGCTTGCAATCCAGGAGTCAACAATTCGCCTTGCAATTGATCGTCGCTGACGGTTAATAAATCCACTGCAACCTCAGCACAAAATTAGATTGAGTTACCCTTTGCAGGGTGTATCCCAGTTTTGGGGGGGGGGGGGGGGGGGGGCCCGCCCCCCCCCCCCCCGGGGGGGGGGGGATGGGGTAGGA
>CAZVXA010000243.1:0-9806 GCA_964630955.1 uncultured bacterium
CCCCCCCCCCCCCCCCCCCCCCCCCCCCCCCCACTCGCAAAACTGAGATACACCCTCAGTCGTTCTCATTCGCTGGTTCGCTGCCAGCCCACCCATGTCGAACCTTCGACGCACGTACCACGACCCGCTGCATGGAGCGATCGCCCTCAACGGCACCGACCCGGTTGAGAAACTGCTGATTCAGCTCATTGATACGCCCGCCTTTCAACGACTGCGGCGAATTCGACAGTTGGGGCCAGCCAGCCTTACGTTTCACGGAGCCGAAAGTTCCCGGTTCACCCATTCACTGGGAGTGATGGCGATCGCCCGCCGTGCCTTTGACCGATTAGGTAAGACATATCCCGAACTGCTGCCCTATCGCGCCACCGTCCTCTGTAGTGCGCTGCTGCATGACATTGGACATGGCCCCTTCAGTCATACCTGCGAGGAGATTTTTGGCGGACACCATGAATTCTGGACGGAGCGAATTCTCCGGGAATCGACTCCGATTCGCAGTCTACTGGAGCAATTTGACCCGGCTTTGCGGATACAGATGGAGCGGGTCTACCACAAGCAACATGAGATTCCGCTGGTGTGGCAGTTGGTGAGCAGTCAGTTGGATTGCGATCGCCTGGACTACCTGATGCGCGACAGCTACTTCAGCGGAGCCTCCTACGGCAGACTGGATCTGGACCGCATTCTGCTGGCGCTGGACTATGACGTTGATACGGGTCAGCTCGTGGTGGCTCGCAAGGGAATGGGGGCGATCGAGCATTACCTGATTGTCCGCTACTTCATGTACGCCCAGGTCTACAACCATCCCAAAAACCTGGCGGCTACCTGGGTGCTGACGCAGGCATTTCGGCGGGCCAGGGAACTGTTTGCCAAGGACGACCTGATAGCAGACGAAACGGTCAGCGCCTGGTTTCAGCAAGACTGCGACACCCTCAGTCTGGAGCATTATCTGGCGGCGGACGATGGCGTGTTTATGTATCATCTCCAGCGCTGGCAGCAGCACTCCGATACGGTTTTGGCCGACCTGTGCCGTCGGTTCATCGACCGAGATTTGCCCAAAGCCTACAACGTGTCCCACCTGAGCAGCGACCAGCAGCAGGAAATCCTGAAGCAGGTGGAGCGATCGCTGGCCTGGGCAGGACTGGAACCTCAGTATTACCTGGGAACTCGCATCACACTGAGCCGGGGCTACACGCTGTACCAAAGGGGAATTAAGCTGCGAAACGACTCAGGATTACAGGAAATCAGTGAACAGTCTCCACTGGTCAAAACCTTAACCCAATCCTTGCAGCAGCATTGGCTTATTTCTCCTCACCCCATTGATTTATGACAAAGTGACGCGCGCTGCCGCACTACGCCACCTCCTGATGGCTATACTATCCAAACAAAAAAGGCGCTGCATCAGCAGCGCCGCAACCAGCTAACGATGGAGACTGATTCGTTATAGATTAGACAGCCTGAAGAATGAAATCGTTAACTTGCGGAGGCATGGCCTCGATCGTAGGTCGCCCAGAAGCTGGGGTGAACCTTACCCTGAATGTGATTCCAGTAGGGAGCTGCCTGATCAACAGGTAGCCCCACACTTTCTGCCAGACGCACCAGCATCACCTGCTGACGCTGCTTCACCATGCGGTGGTGATTCATCATCAAGATGCGAGCACGCTCATTGGTGGAAAGAGTGGCCTGAACAGGAACAGCAACAGGAGGAACCGCTTCAGTAACCACAGGAACCGCAACTTCAGAATCAGCGGGAACTGGAGTTGCTGCATCATAAGCCACGCCCCGATACTTCATCTCAGCAGCAGGAGTAGCGACGGGAGTGTGGTCAGCACAGTAGGTGACACCCCGATATTTCAATTCAGTTGCAACGCCTGGAGCCGATTGAACAGTCGGAGTGTACGCAACACCGCGATATTTCAGAGTCTCAGGAGTTGCCTCAGGCACGGATGCTACTTCAGAATGGCTATAGGCAACGCCGCGATAGGTCAAATCAGCATTGACCTCGTGAGCAACCGCTTCGGTGGGGAAATCGGCGTGGTAGCCGACACCGCGATAGGTTAAATCAGCAGCGGTCGATTGGCTGTTGAAGAAGTGAGTTTCAGCGGCATTTGCTTCGTAACCAGTGCCACGATAGTTGAGTTTCATAGGTCTCGCCTCTCAAGTGAAGAGTTTATGTGAGGCGCGTTCCTTCAGGATATCTCCTTACTTCCGTCTCTCTCGTTCGCAAGAACATTCAAGAGAGATGAACGATTTACTTTCTGTATTTATTGTTACCGTTTTGGAGATTTATGTCAAGACTTCAGCCAAAATTTTCTATCTAGAAAACCGTCCTATCAGGGGGAGGAAACCGACAAGGGGAATTCCCTATGAACTAACCAGCGCTGGCCATTATGGATCAGCAGCGTCAGGCGATCGCCCACAAACTCAAACTCCACCGGGCGATCGCCCAATACTTCCCATGCCTGCTTCAACGTCTGTCGGGTAATGTTGCGGGAGGCAACGGTCATGTGAGGCGCAAAAGGCCGCTGCTTCGACTTCGGATCAACAATTCCCAAACGTTGCTCCAGTGCCTGGATCAGCGCTGCCTGTAGGGAAATCAAACCAGGAGTTTGAAGCACATTGATATAGAGAACACGGGGAGGAAACGACCCAAACCCTGAGAGGGTAACGGGAACTGAAAACTGAGACGGGGCAAAACCGACCAGAGCTGCCTCCAAATCGGAGAGTTGTTCGGTCGGCCATTCAAATGGAGGTTGCAGGGTGATATGCGGTGGGGATTTCGAAGTGCTGGTGCAGAAGCGCATACCCAACTCCTGGATCACCCCATTCGTGTAGTCCTGTATCTCTTGTGGTGGCAAGAGGGCCACGAAGAAGCGAGTCACGGCCTACATTCCACCGGACATACCGCCGCTCAGCATAGTCAGAATCCCCTGCTGTCCCAGAAGCAACTCACGGGCAAGGCTGAAGAGACCAAACCAGATGATCGGTGTGATATCAACGCCTCCCAGGGGGGGAACCAGCTTACGGGTGATGGAGAGAAAGGGTTCAGTGGGAAACGCCACCAGTTTGAAGGGCATCTTACTGAGATCGGCCTGGGGATACCAGGTCAACACAATCCGAAAGATAAACAGGAGGCTCATTAACCCCAAAAGCAGCCCCAGAACCAGGGAGGTAATCTCTATGCCAGTCATAGCACCACCAATCAGAGCGATCGCTCGTTTCTAAGGAATTTAATCTAGTGCAGCAAAACAAAAGTTTTGCAAGGGGTGATTCCCCCTTGAGGGGGCTTGGGGGGCACACCCCCCAAACCCCCTAATGTTGCAAAATTTAGTACTCGCAATACTAGCTTCATCTTAGGAGATTTCTGCAAAAGAATTTACCCGTTGTGTGGGTGGTTCCCCGCGCAGCGGGGGAACCACCCACACAACGCAGATAGATTCTTTGCTGAAAATCTCCTTGATCTGATTTGTGAGATGGCTGATGAGCAGTGGGTTGGGCAGTGCCGCTCCACTGCTCATCAGCCATCCAGACTCGTTAGACGAGCTTACTGGACAAAA
This sequence comes from uncultured bacterium, assembly GCA_964630955.1. Taxonomy (GTDB): domain Bacteria; phylum Cyanobacteriota; class Cyanobacteriia; order Elainellales; family Elainellaceae; genus CAZVXA01. The sequence continues at coordinate 3,552 of CAZVXA010000243.1, forward strand.
TTACTGATAAATTGGCTTCTCAAGGGGGAACACCCCCGATAGAATGGTCATAAGATTTGTGTGCGAAAGAGGGTTAAGATTCCATGACACCATCCCTGGTTAACTTGTTCTACAGCCTGCTGGCGGGGCTTTTCATCGTCGTTATCCCCGTTGTCGTCGGTCTCATTTTTATTAGCCAAAAAGATAAGATTCAGCGTTCCTAGTCGATTTCCAGTCAATGGGGAGGGGCACAACTCGTGTCCCTCCCTTGCTGCATCTTCTGTCATTCCTGGCTCGCATTCGCTAAAGTGGTAGCAGCCCGAAAGGGGTTGCTGCGCTTTGTAACACTCCACTTTAGCGTCCTGCGCTCTAACTCGGACAATTCGGCTAAAAGTTAGATTAATGATTTGGGTTTACTAATTTAGGCTTAAGAGTTTAGGTTACGTAACTTTTTGGCAAGTAGGATTCGCTCATCCTGACGGAGACAAGTAATGCTAGATGTTGGACTGAACTGGAGTCATGTTGCGGGAGCAATGTTCCTGCAACCCCAACCTGTCCTGGCTCAGGTCGTCTTTGGCGCAAACCCTGCTGCATTTTTGGGGATTGCCCTGGCGGTTTCAGGTGCCGGACTCTATTTCTTGAGAACGTTCCGTCCGCATCTGGTGCGCGATCAGGATATTGCGCTCGCGGCAGTGATTCTGCTGGCAGGCTTTATCCTGTTCTTCCAGGGCTGGCGGCTTGACCCGATTTTGACGTTTGGTTGTTTCCTGCTCGCAGCTTGCGCCGCTGCTTTTGCACTGGAGGCCCTGCGTCTGCGGGGAGCAACGGTGGAGCAAGCCAAGCGCTCCTCTCCAGTCATTGACGATGAGCGTCCGGTGAGCCGCGTCTATCGGGCAGAGCTGGATGACCTGGCTGCTCAGGATGAACGCCCAACCTCCCGGCGAATTCGCGGTTCCAGAGACTATCGCTCCGGGAGTGATGCTGATGACTATGGCGAGTCTCGCCGGAATCGACCATCGATTCGAGCGGCAAGCGATCGCTCCAATTCCAGCACTTCCCGCAGCAAACGGCGTTCCTCCGCTGCTGATAATCGTTCCCATCGAGCTGAGCGTGTAGACGCCTGGGATGACGATTACTCCAGTTCTTCCCGTAGCGCCTGGGACGACGACGACTCCAGATCTTCTCGCAACAGCGATTGGGATGACGAGCCCCGTCGTTCTACCACCGATGAGTCTCGCTCTTCTCGCAGCTCTGACTCCCGCTCACGGCGCTCACGCTCCTCACAGGATGACTACTCCCGTCGCGCTCCTGAGGATGGAGAGTCTTCTGCAAACTATGTGGATTATCAACCCATCAATTACTCAGACGATGAGTTTGATAATTCCAGCAGTTTCGATCGGTAACAAAACAATTTGAAGCCCTCAGAAATGGCGCGGTGTTTCGCACCGCGCCATTTCTTCTTAGCTGGACTTTTGACTATTTGCCCCATAACACCGCGAAACGCTCTCCGGAGAGCGTTTCGCGGTGAACTTAATTTTATCTCGCCGATTTTTCCTGAAAAGCTAACTACGTCAGCTTTTCAGGAAAAATCGGCGCAATTTAGTGAAAAATCCAGCAAGTAAGGAGATTTCTGCAAAAGAAATTACCCGTTGTGTGGTTGCCTCTCCCACTGTGCGGGAGAGGCAACCACACAACGGGTAATTTCATTGCTGGAAATCTCATTTCAATATTTCAACTAACCGCTGGCTCCAGCGATCGCTCCACCTTGTTAGAAAAGGCGATTGCCCCCTCCACAAAGCCCCGGAAGAGCGGATGGGGTTTGCTGGGGCGCGACTGGAATTCAGGGTGGAACTGGCTGGCGATGAAGAATGGGTGGCTAGGTAACTCTACAATTTCGACCAGTCGGCCATCCGGAGAAATACCGCTGATCTGATAGCCCGACTCGAAGAAAAGATTGCGGTAGGCATTGTTGAACTCGTAACGGTGGCGATGGCGCTCGTAGATTACCTCATCGCCATAAAGCTTTTCTGCCAGGGTGTTGGGCACAATCCGGCAAGGGTAGACGCCCAGGCGCATCGTTCCCCCCAGGTCAACCACATCCTGCTGTTCGGGCAGCAGGTTAATCACCGGGTTGGATGTATGTTCATCAAACTCCGAGCTGTTCGCATTTTCCAGACCTGCAACATTCAGTGCCCACTCGATGACGGAACACTGCATTCCCAGGCACAACCCCAGGAAGGGAACCTGATTCTCTCTCGCGAAGCGGATCGCCGTGATTTTCCCGTCGATGCCCCGATGCCCAAAACCACCGGGAACCACAATGCCGTGAACACCCTTAAGCAGTTCATCCACCGTCAGTGGCTCAATATCTTCAGAGTTAATCCAGCGCAGGTGCAGGTCACCTCCATGGAACAGAGCCGCGTGGCGCAGAGCTTCGACCACCGAGAGGTAAGCGTCATTCAACCGGACGTACTTCCCAACGATCGCAATCTCCACTGGATGACCGGGACGATGCAACCGATCTACCAGGGTCTTCCACTGGGTCAGGTCGGGTTCTCGTTGTTCCAGATTAAGCAGTTCCAGTGCCTGATGGGCCAGCCCCTCCTTCTCCATATTCAACGGCACCTCGTAAATACTGGCGGCGTCGGGGGCAGGAATCACACAGGCCGAAGGAACGTCGCAGAATTCGGACAATTTCTCCTTGAGACCGGGGGGCAGGGGGCGATCGCACCGACAGACCAGAATATCCGGCTGAATGCCGATCGATCGCAGTTCCTTCACAGAGTGCTGAGTGGGCTTGGTTTTCATCTCCCCGGCGGAGGCGATATAGGGCACCAGGGTGACGTGCATATACAGTACGTTGCGCCGCCCCACGTCTTTGCGGAATTGGCGAATCGCTTCCAGGAAAGGCAGGGACTCGATATCGCCCACGGTGCCACCAATTTCAGTAATCACAACGTCCGGGTTGGTATTCCGGGCTACCCGATGAATGCGCTCTTTAATCTCGTTTGTAATGTGGGGGATTACCTGAACTGTACCGCCCTGGTAGTCACCCCGCCGTTCCTTATTAATCACCGCCTGATAGATTGATCCGGTGGTAACGCTGTTCAGGCGCGACATGGCCGTGTCGGTAAACCGCTCGTAGTGCCCCAGATCTAGATCGGTTTCGGCTCCATCCTCGGTAACAAACACCTCTCCATGTTGAAACGGACTCATCGTGCCAGGGTCTACGTTGATGTAGGGGTCTAGCTTGAGAATCGACACCGAATAGTCCCGCGATTTCAACAACCGTCCCAGGCTGGAAGCCACGATCCCCTTACCAATACTGGACACCACCCCGCCCGTCACAAACACAAACTTGGTCATACCTGAAATAGGGTGCGATCGCCCCTGCTGGCTTCAACCCATCCATTTTGCCACAGAGCCTGCGGTTTGATTTGTGAAATGATTCGGTGTGGGTTGGTGTGGGTTGCCCCCATACCAGACTCACTGATCATTGAGGATCGCTATACATTTAGGGGGGTGAATTTCTGGAATTCGCGGTTATGGTGTAAGGAGATTTTCACACTCATGGATTTATGGAGAAGCTTATGAAAGGGCGTGTTTGGTTCAGCGGACTGGTGACCGCCCTGGCGCTGGCAGGCTTTGCTGGAGCAGCATTTGCTCGCACCCCTGTGAACGCGACATCAACCCCTAGCAACAACCGTGCCCAGGCGACCCCTGCCCCGGCTCCCACGGCCCCGGCATCCCCGGCTCCGGCCCAGTCCCCTGCTCCCACTCCTTCCCCTGCTGCAACCCCTGCTCCCAAGCAAATTACCATCCCAACCGAAGTTCAAGGGGAACTGAAGCAGGGAACCAGCGCCGTCCTGCGGTCCGATGGTAGTCTTTATGATGCCTACACCTTTGACGGCAAGCAGGGCCAGACAATTACCATCCGTATGGAAAGCAGCCAGTTTGACACCTACCTGGGCCTGCTGGATCCCGAAGGCAAAATCATCGGCGAAAATGACGATGCTCAACAGGGCAGCAATAATTCCGCGATTCAGGTGACTCTGCCCGCCGATGGTAAATACACCATTATTGCCAATGGCTACGATCGCTCTAGCCAGGGTGCTTATACGCTGAGCGTTTCGACCGCCCAGTAGAAAGTTGTTGGCGTAGAAAGACCTGTGCCGTCCACTCCGTGGACGGCACAGGTCTTTGTGTTCTGCAAGTGCTGTGTGGCATCCACCCTGTGGATGCCACACAGCACTTGCAGATAAGGCTAATGATTACGAACGGGTTTTACCAGAAAAGCCGCCAGCAGCAAACAGATAATCCCCACATTAATGAACACGTCGGCGAAGTTGAAGATGGGGAAATTGATCAGGCTGAAGTAGAGGAAATCAACGACTTTGCCAATGCGAAAGCGATCGATCCCATTCCCCAGTGCGCCTGCCAGAATAAACCCATAGCCGGCCTGCTCCCAGCGGTGCAGGTGAGGGCCAAGCAGGGCCAGAGCCGCCAGACCCAGGCTGACCGTCAGGGACAGCCAGCGCAGCCACTGCGAATGTTCACGAAACAGGCTGAATGCGGCCCCTTCATTGAGAACGTACTTCAGCTCAAAGACACCGGGCCAGAGCGGGAGAGACTGTTCCAGTTGAAAGTTTTGCACTACCAGCAGTTTGGTAATCTGGTCAAACAGCAGGCCAGAAATAGCAACTATCCAGAACAGGCGATTTTTCAGACTCATGATGCAAGCAAAAGCGATGGATAGTGCGGAGAATTCACAAAATTAGAGAAACAGCAGGTGCCGCAGCAGGAAAGCCAGCACGGTTACGACGCAGACCAGCGCCAGTTGACCGGGAAGCGGCAACACTGAATGAATGTAAATGTTTTGCAGCAGGGGGGCGGTCGGTTGATTGAGCCAGTTGCTAGAGGTAGCGATCGCCAGATAGCTCATTCCCACCAGATGAATGGTCAATAGACCGCAGAGACAACTGAAGGCCAGGGACTCCAACCGGGTCGGTACCCGGAACGCTAACCAGCCGCAAATCCAGGCTCCAGGCACAAACCCCAGCAGGTAACCAAAACCAGGGCGATGGACGTAATCCATGCCGCCGCCCTGAGTGAAGATGTTGAACCAGGTCAGCCCCAGGAGCAGATAGGCGATCTGAGACATGGCCCCAGCATTCTTGCCGCCGAGACAGCCGATCAGCAGAACCGCTCCGACCTGATAGGTAATCCCTAGCGGATGCGCCTGCAACCCCTCATTTCCCCAGTTCCAGGGAGCATTGGTAATGGAGGCTTGTAGGAAAGTGCCGCCAATGGTCAGGATCAAGCCAACTAAAGCCCACAGCAGGTCAGTGGGAGCAATCACACGCCGCAAGAAATAGGGGACTGGTGGTTGAAACGAAGGAGAACGCTTCAATTGGAAATCCAGAAGTTATCGATAACTTAAGCAGCTTAACTCAAAATGCGATGTTCAGCGTAATTGTTAGTTTGCATCATTATTGTTGTCGAGAGGCAGGATTCAGATCCAGCCAAATTTCGTCGAGGGTGAGAGAATCGAGCCAGCGATCACGGTCCTGGGTATAGTTACTGCTGCCCTGGTCAAATTGTTTGAGAAAGCGAATCGCGTCTACATAGCCCAGTGCTGCCACCAGAGCCTGAAAACCTTTGTAGTTGAGTTCAATCGGGGTCATGGGGTGCTTCTCCTGAAAGGCTATTGATTCTGAATAAACCACTGCAACGGATTGGCAACTTGAACTCGCAACAACGATGAATTGGCCTGGACTTTTCGGAGCAGGCGATCGTCCGTAGTGAGAAAGATATCAGCCTCGGCACTTTCAGCGAGCGATGCCCCAACTGCCCAGCGATCGCCCAGTTCCCGCCGGATTTCGAGGCATTGCTTGTGCAGATCAATTGCCTGCGCCATATTTCCCCTCTACGCATAGGGTTGATAGTCCTGGAAGTCTTCAGGGTCCTCGTCAGTCCACCGGGTCAATTCACTCCCCACCTCATAGAAGGGACGCATTTTTTCAGCCGCCTGCCCAAGACTAAGTTTTTGGGGCGGAGCCATGTTTTGGCGCAGAAGACGGGAAGCAACTTCGATCACTTTTAGCATTTCTTCTAACGTAAGCTGGTGCAAAGCTTTGAGGACTTCGGCTTTACCCATAAGGCAGATAGATTAGGGTGCATCCCAGTTTTGGGAGTGGGGGGGGGGGGGGGCGCCCCCCCCCCCCCCAAAAAAAAAAAAAAAAAACACAAAAAACCAAACCACCCCCCCCCACCCCG
>CAZVXA010000244.1:0-9782 GCA_964630955.1 uncultured bacterium
CCCCCCCCCCCCCCCGGCCCCCCCCCCCCCCCCCCCCCCCCCCCCCCCCCCCCCCACTTCTCAATATGGGTTTTCGAACTAAAAAACGAGGAACGCCACAGATGCGTCCTCGTTTTTTAGCGTCTCTACAGGTGAAACTTATGTACCGTCTATCGAACAGCAGTCAATGAACGAGGGGGCGCTGGCTCGACAGCCGACATAGAGGCAACTGCAAAGCTAAATACCCTGGCTCTCAGAGGTGCAGCGAATGCGTCTGAGGGTAGATCAATTGGGGGGCAACCTTGCCGCTATAATTAGCGTCCAGAGACAGCCGATAATGCCTCGGCCTCTTCTTCGAGCATCGCCCGCAGGCTGGGGAAAAGAAAATGGTTCTCTTCAACATACTGAGCACCAAACAATCCCTTTTCAGCCCAGAAGTATCGGTCCGTCGTATGCTCGTTTCGCTTCACTAAAAGCAGCGCTGGGGGAGCAATTCCTTGAGCCTGAATAAAGTTGCGAGCTGCCGTAACTGGCTTCTCTTCGCCACTCTCAATGCTAAATTGAGGGACAAGCTCGAGAATCCTGCGCCCTTCTAGGCGACGACGGCTCTTGCGCTTACGTCTTCTTGCCAACCTCCTGACCTCCTATCTCACAAGTAGGTGTACACATTGCTCGTCTGCACCAGTACCGAGGGATAGTACAACCAATCCCCCTGCCAACTCTTCGGACAAGCCCTTAATAGCTGGTTTACAAAGCGTTACTGTGCAACCTGACCGCACAAAACCGCCTGTATTGGGCCATGTAAGCTGTAACCGAGGTTACAAAATACATTGACCGTGCAAAGTATATCGATTTGAGTTCAAATTTTCAACTTCTTTTAACCTAAAGATACAAGTTCTAAAGGAAATCTATAAAAAATCTTGAACGTATCGAAATCTTTAGTTACTTATAGGTTATCTCGCAGGATAGAGATCTACAATGCAGCGGGCGGAAAATGGCCCCCAGGATGACTATAATTCCTGAAGAAGTGAGATTTTGATAGGCGACGTTGCCAGTTCAGAGTAAATGTTGTCCTGGTGGAAGGAATTCGTCGCAGTAACATTTCTTCATGTTTTGATAGTGCAGACTCCTGGCTCCCGTTTTTGCTACCGCTGTCGCTCCTATGTTGATGCCTGCCAGTGCCGAATTCGTTGCCCTGTGTCGATCGCAGGTGGCACTGCTGACGCAGGCTCTGGGAGCCAACCTGAGTATTGTGTACCTGACGGAGGAGTGGAATCAGGGAGAGGATGCGAATCTGGTGCCTGTGGTGGCCCATCCTGAGGCTGCTGCCGACTGGGACCGGGAGCAGATTGTCGCATTGCTATCGGGTCGCTCGCTTCCCAACCAGCTAATGGGGCAACTTCCTTCAGCGAGTGGCGCTCAGGAGGAGAAGCACCAGGTGGGTTTGACCGATGTTCAGCGATCGACCTCCGTCAATCCCACTGCACCCCTCAGTGAAGCTCTGGCTCATCCCGCCCAGTACCCCCAGCAGATTGTGCTGCCGCTGGTGCATGAAGGCGTGGTGATGGGGTTGCTGGTAACCGCTCGCTCCGACCGTCCCTGGCGATCGCAGGAGCAAACCCAGGTCGAACGCATTGCCCGAACACTGGCAATCGCCTGTATGCTGGACCAGAAAGCACAGTGGGCTGACCATGAGATGGAGCAGCAGGCACTCCTGCGTACGCAGCAGCACGACCTGATGGACGACCTGATCCACCAGTTTCGCAACCCCCTCACTGCCCTGCGCACCTTCGGCAAACTCCTGGTCAAACGGCTGCTGCCCGAAGACCCGAACCGCAATGTGGCGGAGGGGATTGTGCGGGAGAGCGATCGCCTTCAAGATCTGCTGCTGCAGTTGGACAGCGCCATTGACGTGGGACCAGCCGGACTTCTACCTCCGGCACAGGATAACTCACCCTCGACAGCCTCATCGGTTGGTCAAGACGCTCCCCGTCTTCTCCCCGGAACATCCATTGTCGCCAACCTGACGCTCGGCCCCCATGAGGTCAATGAGGTACTGGAGCCATTGCTGGATACGGAGATGGCGATCGCCCAGGATCGACAGATCCAGATCCGGGTCGAAATTCCACCCCACCTGCCCACCGTCCACATCGACCTGAAAGCCCTACAGGAAGTCCTGAATAATCTGATCGATAATGCACTAAAGTACACCCCATCGGGTGGTCAGGTCTTAGTCATCGCAGGTCTTGAGCAGATGGTGGCCACCACTGCTTTTCAGGGCATCGCAATTATCGACAATGGTCCAGGTATCCCCGCTGAAGATTTGCCCCGTTTGTTTCAACGGCACTATCGGGGGTCACAGGCCCAATCCAATATTCCAGGGACGGGTCTGGGACTGGCGATCGCCCGTGACCTGATGCAGCAAATGCACGGTGAGATTCAGGTGTTCAGCCCCGCCCATACCAGTGGACTGGTTGCATCTGAGTGGGAGCAGGGAACAGCAGTCATCGTGTGGCTACCGGAGTCATCGGAGGATTAGAGAGCGGTTACCTGTTCCGGGGAGGTGACCAAGAATATTCGGTTTTATTGAGTGCCTATCCGAAAACCCAAATTCTGGCAGGCGCGACGCTACAGCGTCGCGCCTGCCAGAATTTGGGTTTTCGGTTTTTAGATAGGCTCTTAATCCAAGATCCTAAGCTTCCTTCGTTCCCAATTTCTTAGAAACCCAGCTGATCAACCCGCTAATTAATGCCCCCGCCATTACGATCCCGATCGCTGGCATGAACACTGGCTCCCACAGGCCGTACCATAGGTCGAACCCCAGGTTGACGTTGAGGGATTTACCGACGAGGGCGATCGCAAACCATGCAAAGCTGAACAGAACAAAAAAAATGTCCAGCATCAGCACAAAGTTGAGGCCGTTCAGCAATTTATCTTTGATCGTGGGTTCTGAAGTGGGTTGCATCGCGTTTCCTCCGGAGTTGCGCAAAGGCGCTAATCGCCTCTCGCACCATTCATCGTTTGCTAATGGAGCATAGCCAGACTATGTCCCTTACAAATCTATCAGAGTCCGAAATCGCCAGTTCAACCAGTAGACTCACTCTGAGCGTTGGCCATCTGACAGTGAGTGCAAAGCCCAAAGAACTCCAGCATATGGTAATAAATTTTGAACTTGTAGCTCTGGTGGAGCTGCTCCTCCAGGGCGTGAACCGGGCATTCGGTAATGGGGATAGAGCTACCACACTGCAAGCAGGTGAGATGGTGGCGGTCTTCCTGGGTAGAACTGTAGAGCGACTCACCCGTGGCAAGGGTGCGTACCTGCACAACGCCTTCCAGTTTTAGTGCTTCTAATGCTCGATAAACCGTAGCCAACCCGGTGCTATGCCCCTCCTTCCGCAACTCCATGTAGATATCCTGAGCCGAGGCTGCCCGGTTCATGGTCTTCAGTAGTTGCAAGATGCGCTCCTGGTTGCGCGTGCGATTCGCTTTCATACCCGCGATTATAACTTTAATCGCTGGCCTGTCGTGAGCAGGGAAGCGCTACTCCCGCTCCACCAGAATCACGTTCTCCGTCACTTTTTCGAAGGTGTCGTCGTGGCTGATGACAAATATCTGCTGGAAGCTACGAATGTTGGCGATCGCCTCCGCCAGACTCTCCCGGCGGGGTTTGTCCATATTGGTTGTCGGCTCATCAAAGAAAGCCACATCAATATCTGCCAAAACTCGAAGTAAAGCTAACCGAACAGCCAGTGCCGCACACATCTGCTCTCCCCCCGATAGGTTGATGAAGCGGCGGCTGTGTGCCCCCTCCTGAACGGTGATTTCGTAGTCCCGTGTCCACTCCAGCGCCACATTGGGACGGTTGATCAGTTCCCGGAACAGGCGATCGGCCTCCCGAGAGATGCTCTGGACATAGCGTTCTGTGATTCGGGGGCCAGCCTCTTTGTAGGCTTTGCGAGCGAAGGCAATGAAACGGCGAACCTTTTCCCGCTGCTTCAGATCAAGACGGGCACGATCGCGCTTTTCGGCTAGCGCTTGCAGCGACGATAGGCGACCTTCCAACTCCGCTAGCAGCTTGCGCTTTTGCGGTAAGCCTCCAGCAATCTGATCCGCCTGACTGCGAGTTTCAGCGTAGGTGGCTTCCACCTGGTGCCAGCGCTGAGGATCATAGCTTTGGGAAAGCTGCTCGAACTGGTCTTTCAGACCTCGCCGCTGGATAATCAGTTGTTCGAGATGCGCGATCGCCTCCTGCCAACTCGCCTCCAATTCTGGCAGTTGTTCAGCCGCCTTCTGGTTCTGCACAAACGTCAGGTAACCCTCCTGGTGGATATGTCGAAACTGCTGCTGTTGTTCAATCTGAGTTTCCAGATCAGCGTATTGCTGAAGCTGGCTTTCAAGCAGAATGATTTCCTGTTGAGCATCGACCAGCGTTTGCTGGATTTGCATATGAGCGGATTCTAACTGGGGCATCTGTTTCAAATCGCGCTCCAACATTTGGCTGCGGCTGCGGGGATCGCCCAGGTCATTTAAATCATTGGTCAAGAGCGATCGCCGTTCTTGCAGCGCTGGCTCAATGACAAGCTTCTGCTGGAGCTGAGCCAAGCGCTCCTGAATCTGTTCTGCCTCCGCCTGGAGGTCATCGAGTTGTTCCCCTTTTGCCTCCAGGGTCAGAAACTCGGCTCGCTGCTGGTAAGTCAGGTCAATCTGGGTCTTCACCTGCTTCAGCGACTTCTGCAATCGAGGAGCCGAAGTCTGCTCCGACAGGTCCGTCAGAATTTGACGCAGCGCCCCCAGCAGGTTGTCGTTCAAATCCACACCGGACTGGATGGCACCCAATACCGATTCGATGGAGGCGATCGCCAGCAGCGGTACCGCTTCCTGCATTTTCTGAAGGGTATCCAGGGCGATTTGGGCCTGCACCTGATAGCGATCGCGCTGCTCCAGTCCAGAACTGAATAGCTGCCGCAGGTCTGCTTCAAACTGCTGTGCTGCCTCAATGCGGCTCAACTGCTCCTGGAGGCGATCACGCTGTTGTTCCATCTCAGGGATTTTGTTGACGATGAGTTCCAGCGATCGCAGACGGTCAATTTCCTGCATCAGCCGTTCCCGATTCCCCTTCAGGCGAGTTTGCTGCTGAGTCAGCGATTGCACTTCCAACTTCAATGCCTGAAGCTGCTGCAACTGTTGGACGATAGCCTCCTGCTGTTGCTCCAGCGCCAACTGCTGCTGAGCCTGGGGCCGCAGTTTTTCCAGCAGATCGGCGGACTGCTTCAATCCCTCAAGCTGCACCGCCAGTCGGGTCAGTTCAGTCTGGCGATCGCCCAGCGCTTTTTGTTTTACCTCCCGCTGTTTTTGCAGCGCCTGTCGCTGTTTTGCCCGCTGCTCCAGCCCCTTTAAGGCTGCTTCTGCCTGGATGTACTGCTGATAGCTGGCGCGGAACTGTTCACACTGAAGAACGGCCTGCTTTGCCCGCTCCAGGGACTGCTCGATCAGGGCGATCGTCTGCTGTTTTCCCTCAATCTGGCTGGTCAGTGTATGCAGTTGGGTCTCCAGTTGCTGCACCTGTTTGGCCTGGGCGGCAAGCTGGTTCTTCTCGATCTGGAGGGTGGCCAGTTCTGCTTGCAGTGCCTGGAGAGTGGCCTCATCCTGGGCAATTTCCTTAGTGAGAAACAGGTGTCGCTGGTACAGGGGTTCACGCTCCTCCAGGCTTTCGTTGTACTGGGCGATCGCCCGTTGCAGGCTCTCCTCCTCGGCCTTGGCGTACTTTTCCAGCGACAGCAATTCCTGATTGGCCTGCTTGTATTCTTCCACCTTGAGAACGCTGTCAAAGACTTTTTTACGGTCTTCAGGCGATTTGAGAAAATCTGCGGTAAATGTCCCCTGGGGAACACCGATCGTGTTGGCAAATAACTTTGCCAGGTCAGTACCCGGTGCGACACCTAAATGTTGCCGTAACCAGGGCAACACTTCTTCCTCGATGTGTTTGTACCCCAACTGCTCAGACAACTGCGGGTCGTAGAGTGTGTAACCTTTGCTGGTGCAGCGCTGCACTTCGTAGGTCCGCCCATCCCGGTTAGAAACAAAGGAAACGGTGGTCTGGGCACTGCCATTGCCGTTGCGGATCAGGTCTTCTAAACGGTAGGAACCTTTGTGGTTGAATAATGTCCAGGCGATCGCCTCCAGAATGCTGGTTTTGCCCGCTCCGTTCTCCCCACAAATAGCGTTGGTTCCTGGTTGGAACACAAAGTGGCGATCGCTGTGGGTTTTGAAGTTTTTCAGGGTGACGGACAAAATTTGCATGGGAGGGCAATTCAGCCAGCAGAGGTTTTGCTGATTCTAGCGCCAGGACGGGTTTTAAAACCCGCCCTGGCGTACACCGCAAATTAAACGGGGGTGTAACCGCCAGCATCAAATACCAATGTACTAGGAATGAACTGGAAAGTAAAACACAGCGCAGCTCTCAACAAAAGCTTTGGTTGTCCCTCAGCGCAAGGTGCTGTATCTCGTAGCTTTTAGCGATTGAGAGGAATACGGCGTTGGGCAGTTTCTCCAAATCCTGAATGCTGAACCGCTTGAGGCAGAGAACTGACTCCCAGAGATTCTACAGGAGTCTTTCTTAACCAGCAAATCAAATCCTCAGATGTCACGTCGATCTCGCTACCGAGGGTTTTGATGTAGAGGAATCCCTGACCAAACTCAATATCCCTGATGGGGTACCAGGTTTGACGAGCGCGGATCAGCAGTTCCATCGGTAGAACTGCGTGTGAAATACGACGGCGACACTGCCACCATGCTCTCCAGAGATGAACCGATCGGGTGCAATGCATCTGATAGCCACTGGGCACCTTACAGTACTCAAATCGGGTGAACCCGTGATTATCAGGGTCGCTCACCGCCAGGAAGCAGCGATTGGCGAGATGTTGATTCATTAGTTCCCAGTATTCCGGGTCCATCTTCACCATGAATTGGGCAGTACTTCCCTTGTTCTGCGAGGATTGCAGAACCTCACCTGATTTCTTAAGCAGTTGGTTGGTATTACCGAATCGCTGCGCTTTGAGCACACGGTTTGCCAGCAAGACCTCCCTGCCTTGAATTGACTGCTCAATAAAGCTTAGGACAAGTTCTGAGTCCGACAGCATGGGTAGATGCCTCCGAAAATGCGAATCACAGGTTTGTCATCACCTCTGATTTTTTCAGAATTCCCAGTAAAATTGTCGTACTAACGGTCAGTAAAGCTACTTAAGCCAGATCGCGGTAAACGGATAACAACTGCACCCCTTTTGTGAATGTGCCCTCAGACTCCCATTGAACAAACTTCGTCGCACTCCCCATCCTCGCGTTAGCAGGGTGGGGTCAAGACGAGGCAGGAGAGCGGGTTCGATGCCCGCGAAACTGCCAATCAATCCTCATATCCCTGCTCCTCAATGTATTGCTTGAGAACTTCCAGGCTTGCCCCACCAGCACTCACCACGCCGTACCCACGCTTCCAGAAAACAGGTTTCCAGTAGAACGCTCGCAGATACTCTGCAAACTCTTTGCGAATCTCCCTGCTGCTGATGGTTTTGAGCGTGTTGACCAGCCTGGGAATCGGCACGTCGGGAGCCATGTCCACCAGCAGATGAATATGATCCTTCTTCCCTAAATCTGCCTTGCACTCCAGGAGCAGGCATTTCTGAGCTTCACAAATTCGCTTAAACAGTTGCTGCATTCGCGCCTCCATCTCCTCGGTGATGCAAGGATGACGGTACTTAGTAACAAACACGATATGCAGGTGAATTTTGCAAATACAGTGGGCAAAAGCTCTGAAGCCTTTTGGCATAATCGACACTGTCATAGTACAATAGCTCTATGGTAAACCGTAAACTGCCCATTGTCAGGACTGATAAGTGGACGCTTGTGCCATCTGCACAGCAGCGTCACTATCTGACCCTGACGGTGGGTGAGTTTCGTTTTCTGGTGCGGGCGCTGATTGGGGTCATCTATACGCACTGGTCTTATATGGGTGGCTTGCCAGGGGAGAAGCAAATTGGCGCGGTGGAGAAGCTAATCCACCACACCAGGCACAATCCCAATCCCCGATACCGCTACTTCGACCAACGGTTCCACAAGTTTCCCAGCTACTATCGGCGTGGGGCAATTCAGTTTGCACTCGGCCAAGTCAGCTCGTTTGTCACTCGCTACTCAGAGTGGCAGAGCGGCAAGCGCAGTAGCAGGAATGCAAAACCTCCGCGTCTGAATGCTGAAACTGTGGCCTACCCACCGTTGTATCAGGGACAGTGCATTCAGTTCAGCGAGGACTACCAAACAGCAACAATCAAAGTTTTTACTGGGACGGATTGGCTCTGGACAATAATACCTGTAACAGGTCATCGTCAGCGTCATCTGGTCAGCGCCAATCAACGGCTCTCGCCCTACCTGATTGTCGATGAGTCCCGGTGCCATCTGTCGATTCCCTTTCAGTGCCACCCTGCTAAGCGTTCAAAAAGCGATGTAGTGGTAGCAGTGGATCTGGGCATCAACACCACCGCAACGGTTGTTGTGGTCGATCAACGCGGTACTGTAATCCACCGTGAATTCATTCACAGAGGAAGAGACATAGACCGACGCGACCAGCGACTGGCGGGGATACGACGAAAAGCCCGTCTGACGATGGGCAGTGGGGGCAAACTTCACAAAGGGTTCTGCAAAACTAGCTACCGCAAGTGTCGCAATATTAACCAGAATGTTGCTCATCACATCTCCAAGCGCATTGCTGCAATCGCGGCTCAATTTGGCGCAAAGGTGATTGTGTTTGAGCGGCTGAAAGGATGGCGACCCAAAGGTGGGCGGAAAGGCTCAACCCTCAAGCAGCGCTTTCATGGCTGGCTGCACCGCATGATTGCCACTTGCACTCAAGCCAAGTGGGAGGAGCAGGGCGGTGAGGTCGTTTACGTGAATCCCGCTTATACCAGCAAGTACGCCTACGACGGCTCTGGTTTGGTGAAGCGAGATGCGAAGAATTATGCGCTTGCTGTGTTTCAGAGTGGGAAGCGATATTCAGCAGACCTTAATGGAGCGCTGAATATTGCTTCCCGCTACCTCTATCAACTCCTGAGTGGAAACAGCCAGGAGGTTTGGGTGGGCAAATGCTCCCGCTCAGCACCGAGAATCCCGGTTACGCTCTCCCTGCTATGGTGTCACTTACCGACAGGGTAGATCACGATACCCCCACCTCGCGCAAGCAGGTGGGGGAGGATTCATTAGCTGGCTTCTCGCTCTTCCGTTGGTACCGTCTTGTACAGATCGCCCTCGCGCTCCTTACGAGCAGCGGTCTCTGCTGGAGTAATCCCCCGATCATAGTTGTCCATCTCAACCCGATCAGAGCTATCCACAGCAATATTCCGGGAAGCTTGATTGTTGTCTTGCATATTCCTTACCTCGCTACGAGCGACCAATCAAGTCGTTAGTAACAAAAATAAGGGATGCAAAACCTCGGAAGCGACTACCCAGAGACAGGCATTTTTGTGTGCAACTTCATTTTTCTTATTGCCATTAATAGAGGCGAGGTTGATTACACTCTGACAATCGTTGATTACGAGGTTGGTATCGATCGCATTGATCTGCGGGGATTTGGTGTACGATGTGCCTCCCAATTTGAGGAGATCCAGGATAAGGGGGGGTGGTTTGAGGCTATTACTCCAGAAGTAAATGGTGCTCAACTGGTTTTGCGCATTAATGTTAATTCTGCAAGGTTGACCTATATCTAAGTAACTGGGTGCATCCCGCTTTTGCAAATTTCCAAACCCAGTTTTGCGAGTGGCGCG
>CAZVXA010000245.1:0-9707 GCA_964630955.1 uncultured bacterium
CCCCCGTCCGGGGTTTTTCAAACAATTTTTGGGGGGGGGGGGGGGGGGGGGGGCCCCCCCCCCCCCCCCACCAAAACCATCAACACTTTTGAAACACTACCGGGGATCTTGGGGGTGGGAGCTAAAGCTGATCGGGATCAATTCCCCGCTTCCGCAGTTTCTCCAGCAGATCCTCGCGCAGGCGTTGCTCTTGCTCACGCATCCGGCGCTCCTCTACGAACCGCTGCTCGGCTGCTTCCCGTTGCAGCCGTTCCTGTTCTGCCCGCTGCTGTTCCTGTTCTGCCCGCTGCCGTTCCTGTTCTGCCCGCTGCCGTTCCAGAGCCAGCATATTTTCGGGAGCAGGCAGGCGGTTTCCTGCCTCGTCATACCAGTACAACCAGTTCTGGCGGGGGCTGCCATCGTGACTCCCCATTTCCATGCCAATTCCCAGTCCGATCTCCGGCATCCAGATCGGGTTCCCCGACTGTTTCACATACCTGCCATTTTCCAGGCGATAAACCTCAAACGGCTCATGCTTATCCCGTTTCCAGTGGTTGGGGTTAAACACCGTGTAGTACAGAACCCCCATTAAAGCGTACTCCTGCATCTTGTCGCCGTACTCTCCCCCCACCGCTTTCGATACGACCTCCAGAACCCATTGGGGCATCACTCCACTTTCTTGAGGAACAACGTAGCTCAACCGTAATTTGCCGTTGGGTCGAAACAGCGGGACTCCTAAACTCAAAAAGCCGTCGGGACCAATGGCCGGTTTTTGTGAGTCGTAATAGACACCCAGGTTAATGCCCATAAACCAGTCGGTTCGCCCTGTCCAGTGCAGCAATAAAATCGCCCGCAGCAGGAAGGGGGCAAGAAGCTGGAGTTCGTTATCCACAGGCTGGTTGTCGGTGTCGGGGAGGTCATCCTCGGTCAGGAGGAATGGCAGCGGCTGAGACTGTACCATAGCGTGCCCTCTGGGAGAGTGACTTTAGCTTATCAAATGGGAGAAAGGGTCACCAGTAAAGATTGCGAGGTCTGGGGCGATCGCCAAACCTGACTGCCTAGAGCGCAGCAAAAAAGGGAGCCATTACGATTAGCGCTGTCACCAGCGCCAGGATCACTATCCAGTTGTTGGAGCCTTCGGAGGCAGAATGGTTTAAGACTTCCCGGTTGTGGCAGTACACGCACTCAAATTCATCGTCGGCAGAATACTTCAGCCTTACCAGGCCGTGTTTCCTGCATTTTGGACATTCCAATACGACTTCTTCATCATTGAGAATCGACATAGTGCCCTCCTTGCGAAGCAGCGATCGCCGGAAAACCTGTCCTCTTGACTCGATCGTAAGAGAAGAACGTGAGGAAATCGTGAGGCTTCCCATGTTTGGAGCTTGCCATAAGATAAAACCCCAGTTTTCGCTTGGCACAGCTTCGCCGCGCCAAGCGAAAACTGAGGCTCTACAGCACTTTGTAAGTGCGTGAGGTACAAAGTTTTTGTTGAGAGCCGCGCGGAGCGCGGCTCTCAACAAAAACTTTGGTTCTATCTCAGCGCAAAGCATCGTATTAAACAGCAGATCCCTCTGGGGGTGCAGTCACTACGGGTTGCGTCTGCTCCTGGAGCCTCAACCCGTACTCCAGGCCCTCAACCACCGCCCGGTAGGAGGCTTCGATGATATTGGTAGAAACCCCTACCGTTGTCCATCGTCGCTGTCCGTTGCTGGATTCCACCAGCACGCGAGTTTTGGCAGCGGTGCCAGCAGCACCATCCAGAATGCGCACCTTGTAATCGGTGAGATAGCACTGGGCGATCGCCGGATACACATTCACCAGAGCTTTTCTTAACGCCGCATCCAGAGCGGCGACGGGGCCATTGCCCTCGGCAGCTTCCAGATAGTCTTTCTTGTGAATGCTCACTTTGATCGTGGCCAGCGCCGAACTACAGGTGTAGGTGGACTGCGAAATAATATCGCAGTGAACTTGAAACCCTTTGATCTCAAAGAACGACTGACGTTGCCCCAGTGCCTCCCGCATCAACAACTCAAAGCTGGCTTCCGCTGCCTCAAACTGATAGCCCTGATGCTCCAGGCTCTTGAGATGCTGCAAAATCTGGCGGCAGGCGGGGTCATCTTTCTCCATCTCGATGCCAAAGCTGCGGGCTTTGACCAGCACATTGCTTAGCCCTGCCTGGTCAGAGATCACAATACGGCGATGATTGCCCACCTGCTCCGGTTGAATGTGTTCGTAGGTGAGAGGATTTCGTTCGACAGCGCTGACATGAATGCCGCCTTTATGAGCGAAAGCCGAAAGGCCCACAAATGGAGCATGATCGTCGGGGGCAAGGTTAACGATCTCGCTGATTAGACGGCTGGTTGGAGTAAGGTGGGCGAGCTGATTCTCCTCGACACAGTGATAGCCCAGTTTCAGTTGCAGATTGGGAATCAGCGTACAGAGGTCGGCGTTGCCGCAGCGTTCGCCGTACCCGTTGATTGTGCCCTGCACCATGCGTGCGCCCTGCATTACGGCGGCGATCGCATTGGCTACCGCCGTCCCGGAGTCGTTGTGGGTGTGAATGCCAATTTTGGGAGCGTCAGGCGTGCTTCCAACAAATTGCACCACTGTTTCGGTGATGGCTGAGACTTCATGGGGTAGAGTGCCGCCGTTAGTGTCGCAGAGGACGAGCCATTCGGCACCCCCGGCGATCGCCGCCTCCAGAGTTTTCAGAGCGTAGTCAGGGTTGTGCTTATAGCCGTCAAACCAGTGCTCGGCATCATAGATGATGTGTCGCCCCCGACTGCGAAAAAACTCCAGCGTGTCATGGATCATCGCCAGGTTTTCCTCCAGCCTGGTCTGTAAGCCCTCGATGACGTGCAGATCCCAGGACTTCCCAAACACTGTGACCCAGTGAGTACCTGCGCTCAGAATCGGTTGCAGCATGGGGTCATCGGCTGCCGCTCGATGGGGGCGACGAGTTGAACAAAAGGCTACTACCTCTGCCTGGATCAGGGGTTCCTCCTTGAGCTGCCAGAAAAATTGGGCATCTTTTGGGTTGGCTCCTGGCCATCCCCCTTCGATAAAGGGAATCCCCATCTGGTCAAGCTGTCGAGCAATCCGCAGTTTGTCTTCGATAGAGAGGGAGAGTCCCTCTCGTTGGGCACCATCGCGCAAAGTCGTGTCGTAAATCCAGAGGGGGGTGAGGGCAGAGCGCATAGAATAATAAGAACGTGAAGAAACATAAACTAGAGCAGATGCTAAATTGCTCCAGTCAGGTGGTGCTAGATCCACCCTATCGCTTCTCTCCGTATCCTCGTTTGTGACACTCAAATCTCTTAATAGAATTTGCCATGCCAACCGTTGTTGCTCAAGGAAAGACCTTCGAATGTGAATCAGGCGCAAATTTGCGTCGGGTGCTGCGGCAAAATGGCATTGATCTCTACAATGGTCAGGCAAAGGTCATCAACTGTCGCGGCATTGGCACCTGCGGTACCTGTGCAGTGCAGGTGGAAGGAGTGGTGTCTGAGGCGAACTGGAAAGATAAAGCGCGACGATCTCTCCCGCCTCACTCTCCGGGCAAACCCCTCCGGTTAGCCTGTCAGACGCAAGTGTATGGCGATATCAAGGTCACCAAATTTGATGGATTTTGGGGACAGGGCGATAATCAGGTATGGATTCCAGCGTGTGACGGTAGCGATTAACTGGCCTGTCAAAAGATGGATTTTTGCAGTTCCTGCGTTGAGGTGGGGTGGCTGAGGGATGATGGAAATGGCGAGCGTGGTGGAGAAGACAGCATGACAGTCACAGCTGAATTCATTGGGTTCCTGATTGCCATTATTGGGCTGGCAGTTCTTATCGGGACACTCGTTTCGGGAACCGTCAGAATCGCGGCCTTTGTGGTGCTGGTGCTATTTGCACTGGTGATTTTGCGAGAGCGATTTGGTGTCTTCAGCGGTGGCGTTATCCCTGCGACAACGGGAGGAGGAGGGGGAATTGCCCGTTCGATCGCCAGCTCTCCAGCGAATTTTGTTGGTGCAATGATCCTGTTTGCTGGGCTGGCAGCTTTAATCGGTACGCTGGTGAAGGGAGTTGTTCGCACTGTTGGTTTTGTGCTCGTGGCGCTGCTGGCGCTCCTCACCCTATCCCCAGCCATCCAAACCCAGCTCGCCCAGATTCCCTTCCTCAACCAGTTCTCCCAGACTCAGTCTTCCGGCCAGGGTGGTGCAGGGGTTCAGAGCGTTCCCAACGTGACCAACCCCGGTACTGGCAATGGACAGATTACCCCTGGGGCTGGCGGAGCGGGGGGAAGTAGTCCCATCACTCCAGTTTCTCCGGGGCAGGGGACTGCTGGTCAGCCGCCGCGCAGTCTCCCCGCACTCTGGTAGAACAAGGGCGTTGGCCATCTTTATTCGTTTCAAATTCAGGTGATGAATCCGGTGATCGATGTTTTGGTGACGGGTGGGGGTGTAATGGGGCTGGCGATCGCCCTTGAATTGCGCCTGCGTGGCCTCAGCGTGACGGTTCTCAGCCGCGACTTTGAGCAGGCTGCCGCCCACGCAGCCGCTGGTATGCTGGCTCCCCAGGCAGAAGAATTGCCCCCCGGCCCGATGCTCAACCTCAGCCTGCGTAGTCGTTCTCTGTACCGGGAATGGACGCGCAAGATTGAGGAACTGAGCGGTATGCCGACGGGATACTGGTCCTGTGGAATTCTGTCACCTGTCTATGCACCTGTCGAGTCGGCGGTTCATCCCGGTTCCCACTGGATTTCCCAGGCTGCGATTCACGCGATGCAGCCCGGTTTAGCAGAGACCGTTGTCGGTGGCTGGTGGTACCCCGAAGATGGCCAGGTGGATAACCGGATGCTGGTGCGATCGCTGCGAGTCGCTGCCCAGAGTTGCGGGGTCGAAATCCACGAAGGGGTTTTGGTCACGGGAATTGAGCAGCAACAGGGAAGAGTTTTCAGCGTTCAGACCAGCGCTGGAGAATGGCAGGCATCGCACTACATTCTGGCAACCGGAGCCTGGTCAGCGGAGCTGATCCCGGTTCCCGTCACTCCCCGCAAAGGCCAGATGCTCTCGCTGGCCCTACCCCCCGGTCATACTGGCGGAATGCCCCTGAAGCAGGTGCTGCATGGCTCTGAGGTCTACCTGGTGCCGCGACGCGATGGCCGCATTATTGTCGGTGCCACCAGCGAATCAGTTGGCTTTGCCCCCGGCAATACCCCTGCGGGTATCCACCGCCTGCTGGACGCCACCCTGCGTCTTTTCCCCTCCCTGAAAGACCTGCCCATTCAGGAGTGCTGGTGGGGATTTCGTCCCGCCACCCCGGATGGCCTGCCGCTGCTGGGAGTTAGCCTGTGGGACAATCTGATTCTAGCCACAGGCCATTACCGAAATGGCATTCTGCTGGCTCCAGCGACGGCTCAACTGATCGCGGATCTGGTTGCCCACAATCAGCCTGACCCACTCCTGACTCATTTCTCCTGGACTCGATTTCTCAATTCCTCCTCTGCCTGTACGGGCGCGACAGCTTCCCCAGCCGAACGCCCCACCGCAACCCATCCACCCATCCACCCATCCACCCCTTCCCCCTCCATGCTCTCCACCCCCGCCGCACCCACCATCGAAACATCAGCCGATACCCTGATCATCGCCGGACGCACTTTTCGTTCACGCCTGATGACGGGCACAGGGAAATTTGCCAACTTTGATCTGATGCGTCAGAGTATTGAAGCCAGCGGTAGTGAGATTGTCACGGTTGCAGTACGAAGGGTGCAGACGAATGCCCCCGGACACCAGGGGTTGGGCGAGGCGCTAGACTGGTCGAAGTTGTGGATGTTACCCAACACTGCTGGTTGTCAGACTGCGGAAGACGCCGTGCGGGTCGCTCGTTTGGGGCGCGAAATGGCCAAACTACTGGGTCAGGAAGACAATAATTTTGTCAAGCTGGAGGTGATCCCCGACTCCCACTATCTGTTGCCCGATCCCATCGGTACGCTTCAGGCCGCAGAACAACTTGTGCAGGAGGGATTTGACGTGTTGCCCTATATCAATGCGGACCCGCTGTTGGCAAAGCGATTGGAGGAGGTGGGCTGTGTTACGGTGATGCCGCTGGGTTCTCCCATCGGGTCGGGGCAGGGTATCAAGAATGCTGCCAATATCCAGATCATTATTGAAAATGCTACGGTTCCAGTGGTGGTAGATGCGGGCATTGGGGCACCCAGTGAGGCAGCACAGGCGATGGAAATGGGGGCTTCGGCGCTGCTGATCAATACGGCGATCGCCCAGGCAAAAGACCCGATTCTCATGGGAAAGGCGATGGGCATGGCGACTGATGCAGGACGCGCTGCTTTTCTGGCCGGACGAATTCCCATCAAGGCTTACGCCAGCGCCAGTTCTCCGCTGACGGGGTCGATTACTTCAAGAAGAGGGGATTGAGGTGAGTGTGACTGTTGTAGACCAGTTGTTGGAAAAGTATAACTTTCGCAAACGCAAATCAGTGAAAACCCTGTCAACTGGGGAGAGTGAGCATCGCAACGAGCAGTTAGAAACTCTTGATAGGCTCAAGTAAGCCTATCAAGGGTTGGGCAAACCAGTCAATTTTGATCGTGTCCAGACGGTACTGGACTTATAACGCCGCGAAACGCTCTCTTAGAGAGAGTTTTGCGGTGAACATTGCAAAACATACCTCAAAAACATACCTCAGAGGATGCTCATCCCGCAGATCGTGGGTTAGCCAGGGGGAATTCAAACAGATGGCGGTTCCGGTGGAGGTTCTGCTTCAATTGTGGCCTGCAAGTCCTCTTCGTAGGTCTGGAGAGACTGTCGTGCAGATTGTACGTAGTTCAGCGCCTGTCGTCGTTCCCCTCGCTCATACAGGGCGATCGCCGCTTCCAGATATTCGCACACCAACCGTAGTCCAATGGAGAATGAAGTGTTCATTGTTACAATCTGTGACAACTTCAGGAGTGATTAACCGTACATTAGCGATCTAGAAGCACAGGCCATAGCTTTCACAAATAAGCTGTGAACAAGGGGAGCGTGGGTTGCTCCAGCCCGCGTGGGGTGAACCACACCCGCCGTTCACCTCCTGCAAAGGAGGCTATTCATGTGCTTCATTGGTCGATCCATATGACGGTTGATGCAACTTAATATAGAGATTATACTGAACTTCTGGATCAAATTGAGTAAAAATTAACACTCCAGTATTGCATACACGTAGGATTTTTCCTGCCGCGTCCTGGTTATGATCTGTGAAAGGTTTTAGCGATTATCTTGCTTGTCAACCCCCTGGTGCCGCAGGCTCACCTCGTTCCCAGGCTCTGCCTGGAAACGGGCTTCTGGAGGCTCTGCCTCCTGCTTAACGATGGAGGCAGAGCCTCCGGTTTGCATTCCACGCCGGAGGCATGGAACGAGGACGTGCTTGATTGAAGTCCCTCTTCCAGCGGGATAGGAATTTAGGGGGCGCAGATCCCTGTGGGCGAGGTGGTGCTTCAGCCCTGTCCTACTGGAGCAAGATATCCTGCCATCCCTGCGGACCAAACTCTTTCTGAAACTCGCTGATTACCCAGGAAATGGACTTTCCCTGCCGCTGGGCGATCTGCATCAGGTAGTACTTGTAGTCGTACTTGTCGTCAATGCTTGGACTTGGGCCAAAGATGGAACCTGAGCACCAGGCATCTTTGGGTAGGCAGTTGAATTTCTCAAAGAAGAGGCGATCGCTCCAGGAGGGGGCTGCTCCTTCCCAGTAGCTTTTCTGCCGCTGCAAGTGGAACACTCGAATCATTTCCTGTTCTTCCGCCAGCAGTCGCTCTTCATCGGTCGAGACCTCCTCCAGGTCATCCAGAATTACCTGAGCCTCTTTAATCCACTGGTGACCGCACTCCGGGCATTCCATCACAAACAGCTTGACCAGCAGCCCACAGGCCGGACAGATCTTCGTCGGGGAGCTACCTACCCCCATCTGCTCTGGCTCCTCACTCGGCTTCAAGGTATAGAACTGCACGTCTTCAGGAAACCCCAGCCGTCGCAGATTGCCTGCCTGATCCAGAATCGTTCCGTGCAATTTGCCCGTCCCCGGAGAAATCCGCATCACACGCCCAATTTGCTGGTGGTGCAGCGCCAGCGACTGGGTGGGCCGCAGCAGTAGCCCGACCTCGACACTCGGTTCGTCAAATCCAATGCTGATCACATTACAGGAGGTCAGAACCAGAATCTTGCCCTCCTTGAGGTCAGCGTACAGCTTCTGGCGCTGCTTGATGGGGGTTTCACCATCCACAACTGCTGCTGGAACGCCTGCTTCGTTAAAGGCTTCAGCGACATGGCGAGCGTGTTCGATGTCTACACAGAAGGCGATCGTGCGGCGATCGGGCGTCAGGCGGTGCCATTCCTCAACGATGCGTTCGACCAGTTCGGGGCGATCGCACGCATTCTTCAAATCCCGCTCGTCGTAGTCCCCCGCAATGGTTCGCACCCCCTCCAGATCCACCTGGCTATCGGCGGCAAACCCGTAGTATTTCATCGGGGCCAGGTAACCCATGCGCTGTAGTTCTGACGGTACCGGAGAAGATACCAGGGTTTCCATGTGGTCGGCCAACTGCGATCGCCCTAACCGATAGGGGGTGGCCGTCAGCGCCAGATGAACCGCGTCCTGATGCGTCCGGTACAGCAGTTCCTGTCCAATCTGACTGAAGATGGTGGTGTGGGCTTCATCGTACAGCACCACATCCGCTTTCCAGGTGCGCCACCATCGCCGTTGGGCCATCGTCTGAATGCTGGCAATCTGGATGGGAGCTGTTTGGTCTTCCTTCCAGCCCGATTTAATAAATCCGCAATGCAGCCCGAACGATCGCATCTTTTCATGGGTTTGCCCCACCAGCACATCCAGATGCACCAGAAATAGTAATTTGCAGCCCCGTGATTCGGCATGAGCGCAAATTTGTCCCGCGATCACGGTTTTCCCGGCACCCGTTCCGGCGATTACCGCGACTCGTTTGTAGCCTTCCGCCAGTTGGTTATAAACATCCTTGATCAGTTGAACCTGGTAGGGGCGGAGAGTAGGCGGCTGCGGTGCGGCAACGTTCATTCCTGGACGGTTAACGCTCTATGGCTTAATGTAGCAGAGTTCTGCTGCTTTCTGAGTTCAAGTGTACTGAATAACGGTCTGGCAGACCCAGAATTTCTATAATGAAAAGCATGAACTGGCACAGTGCCATTGAGGCAAACCCATGACCCTGCTCATCCTGCCCCTCAAGGTGGATCTGAAGCACGTTGATTTGACCGACGAGCAGTTTTATCAACTGTGTATTAATAATCCTGAGTTAAATATTGAACGCACTGCGAAGGGAGTTCTCATTGTTATGTCGCCTGTCGGAGGGGAAAGTGGCAGTCAGGAGATGAATCTGGGCGGAGAGCTGTACCTATGGAACAAGCAAACGAACCTCGGCAAAGTGTTTAGTTCCTCAACGTTATTCAAACTGCCCGATGGGGGTGACCGCTCCCCTGATGCCGCCTGGGTAGAACTGGCCCGTTGGCAGAAATTGACACCAGAGCAACGCAGAAAATTCCCTCCGATCGCCCCTGACTTTGTCATCGAACTGCGTTCCTCCAGCGATGACCCGGCAACGCTACAGGAAAAGATGCAGGAGTATATGAACAGCGGCGTAAAGCTGGGCTGGATGTTTAACCCTCAGGATCAGCAGGTGGAAATTTATCGGCAGGGGCAGGAGAAAGAGGTGCGATCGC
>CAZVXA010000246.1:0-9671 GCA_964630955.1 uncultured bacterium
GCTCTGATATTTACAGCGGCCTGCTCTTCCCAACCCACGGGTGAAACGACCAGTTTCAATTCGACAACTCCACAAGTCGTTAATGTCTACTCCTCCCGCCATTACGACAGTGATGAAGCTCTATTTAAGACCTTCACTGAAAAAACGGGGATCCAGATCAACCTGATTGAAGGCAAGGATGACGAATTGATTGAACGGATCAAGAACGAAGGGCAGAATAGTCCTGCTGATATTTTGATTACCGTTGATGCAGGCCGCCTCTGGCGAGCAGAAAAAGCTGGACTGTTTCAAGCTGTGAATTCCCAAACTCTAGAATCTGCCGTTCCCGAAAATCTGCGAGATCCCGACGATCGCTGGTTTGGCCTGACCAAACGAGCACGGGTGATAGTGTACGACAAGTCGGATGTGAAACCCTCTGATCTCTCCACCTATGAGAAGCTGGCTGATCCCCAGTGGAAAGGACGAATTTGCATTCGTAGTTCTGGCAACATCTACAACCAGTCTCTGATCGGCTCCATGATCCAGACTGACGGTGCAGAGGCCACAGAAAAGTGGGCCAAGGGTATTGTGACCAACCTGGCGCGTCAACCGGAGGGTGGTGACACCGACCAGATTAAAGCTGTGGCGGCAGGTCAATGTGATGTGGCCCTAGTCAACCACTACTACTGGGCACGACTGGCCAGGTCAGACCAAGCGGAAGATCGGGCGATTGCGGATAAAGTGGGGATCTTCTTCCCAAATCAGCAAAACCGGGGAACCCACGTCAACATCAGCGGTGCCGGGGTGATCGCTAGTGCCCCCCACAAGGAAAATGCGATCGCATTCCTGGAGTTTCTGGTCAGCCCCGAAGCTCAGACAATTTTTGCCGAGGGTAGCCTGGAGTATCCTGTCGTTTCGAGTATTCAGCCGGACGATATGCTCAAGGGTTTGGGCACCTTCAAAGTTGATTCGGTGAATGTGGCCTCCTACGGCGAAAACAATTCTCAATCGGTGCAGATCGCCGATCGGGCTGGCTGGAAGTAATCCACCTATTGAGAAAGTATTTTAGTTCTGTTTTGGCTGCTCAAAGTTCCTCGCACTCTGGTTGCTGCCCTCAAAGGTAGTCAGGCCAAGTGCGATTTTTTTTGGCGATCGCTGAAGCACTGTTTGGTTAAAGCCTCAAAATATCAGTCAATGCTAAAATCATTGATCTCAATTAAGAATCACTTTCAATAGCTGATACAATACTTCTATGCAATTCAGCCTGTAACTCAGGCTGAGCCACAATTTGAGGATTCCGTAGTGGGGGATGGCATTGTCTGACCTGTTGACTCAGAGGTTATCTGAGCAGGTTTGGCCTTAGCAGAATGAACGCCACTTTGTAATGCTTCGACATAACTGAAGCAGCGCAACAACAAGTAGCGCAACAACAGAGGGTTCATTAGCAGCAGTGCATCAATCAGGGATGCACTCACTTTGGGGGGTAGGCATCTTTTCCACCCTCAGCACCGGGCAGGCATCTTGCCTGCCCTGCAATGTGATTGCCCTGTGGACGGTGCCAACCCTGCGGAGCCATTTCATTTCGACTTCTTGCTGGAATTAAAGGAGTAACACGCATGACCAGAATGACTCGACGAGTCTTCATCGCTGGCGGGGCTGCGACAGCAGCTCTAGCGGCAGGACAACTGGATCGGTCGGCGATCGCCCAACAGCCCCCGGGAAGAGGGGGCGTGCTCAATTTGTATTCGGCTCGTCACTACAGTACTGACAATGCTATCTACCAGAACTTCACCGATCAGACGGGGATTCGCATTAACCTGGTTGAAGCGGACGCGGATCAGCTGATCGAACGGATTCGCAGTGAAGGTGCCAATACTCCTGCCGATGTGCTGATCACCGTAGACGCAGGCCGTCTGTGGCGAGCAGACCAGCAGGGTTTGTTTGAGCGGGTCAATTCTCGCACCTTGAACCAGGCGATTCCCGCCAGCCTGCGTGATCCCGAAGGCCAGTGGTTTGGTTTCTCGCGACGGGCGCGGGTCATTATGTACAACAAAGAACGTGTCAATCCCGCCACGCTCTCGACCTACGAAGATCTGGTCAACGCTCGTTGGCGGGGCAAGATTCTGGTGCGCACCTCCAGCCATGTTTACAACCAGTCCCTGACGGGATCGATTATTCAGGCGGCAGGCCCTCGCGCGGCTGAGAGTTGGGCACGCGGCCTGGTGGCCAACTTTGCCCGTCCCCCAGAAGGCAATGATACCGCTCAGATTCGCGCCCTTGCTGCTGGGCAGGGGGATCTGGCGATCGTCAACACCTACTATCTGCCTCGACTGGCAAAGTCAAACAACCCTGAAGAACAAGCGGTTGCGCAGAAAGTGGGTGTGTTCTTCCCAAATCAGCGCAATCGCGGCACCCACGTCAACATCAGTGGTGGTGGGGTACTGAAAACCTCGCGCAACAAAGCTGCCGCCATCCGCTTTCTGGAGCATCTGGTGAGTCGTCAATCCCAGGATATCTTTGCCAGAAGCAACAACGAGTACCCGGTGGTCGCAGGTGTTTCGCTGGATCCGGTGCTGGCCAGCTATGGCACATTCCGGGCAGACGCGATGAATGCTGCCACCTATGGTCGCCTGAACCCTCAAGCCCTGCAAATTATGGATCGCGCAGGTTGGAGGTAGAGGCGTTCTGATCCAACGCCTCCACCTGATCGCACTTCAGGGACGAAGTGGGCGCACCTTTTGGGGATGCGCCCACTTATTTTATCGAGATAGATGCGTGGTGCTACACCTGTTGTAGCATCACACATCTATCTCAATTTTTGACGTTGCCGTCGGGCATCAGTGTGCCTTTGAAGGTTGCGCCATCCAGCTTTGCTCCGTCAATTTTTGCATCGCGTAGATCGGCGTTGGTTAAATTTGCGCCGCTGAGATTGGCATTACTCAAATCTGCATTTCGCAAAAATGCACCTTCTAAATTTGCGCCTTCTAGATTTGCACCACTCAGGTTCACCGCAGAGAAACCGCCCTTTGATAGATTTGCCCCACTCAAGTTCGCCCCACTCAAATTGGCGCTATCGATCAGTGACTCACTCAGATTAGCCCCACTGAAATTGGCATTACTTAAATCTGCCCGATTTAAAGTCACCTGACTCAAATTTTGCTGACTGAAATCAGCGCCCTGAAGCTTGCACTCTGTGCAGTCCTTCGTTTCCAATAGCTTCTGCTGAGGGTCTTGCTCTGTAGCAGGACGAGCACAACTGGCGATCGTCCCACATAACACAAGGACTACTATCCAGGAACCTGTTTTGAACATGAATTTAAACATTGATGTAGATTGCATCGTTAACGACTGGATCGGGTAATTTGACGACTGAGAAGAATGACTGGGATCATGCCAACTGCAACAATCGCCAATGCGGGTGCAGCAGCTTCTGCCAACCTTTCATCCGATGCCAGTTGATAGACGCGCACCGCCAGCGTATCAAAGTTAAACGGACGAACAATAATGGTTGCGGGGAGTTCCTTCATGACATCCACAAACACCAGCAGCACAGCGGTCAGCAGACCACGGGTCATCAATGGTGCATGAATTTGAAGCAAGGTTCCGGCAGGCGATCGCCCCAGGGAGCGAGCAGCATCATCCAGCGTTGGCTTAATGCGGGCAAGACTGGACTCGACTGTGTTCAACGCTACCGCCAGAAATCGCACCAGATAGGCAAACACCAGCGCCACAATCGTACCGCTAATTAACAGTCCTGTTGAAATCCCAAAGTGTTTCTGCATCCAGGCATCGACGGTGTTGTCAAACGCCCCTAGCGGCACGAGAATGCCTACCGCAATCACTGATCCCGGTAGCGCGTAGCCCATTGATGCCAGCCGGGTGGCCATCATCATGCCGGGGTTGGGATTCAACCGCACCCCATAGGCCATCAGCAGCGCAATTGCCAACCCGATCCCCGCCGTCAGGCTGGCCAGCAGTAAGCTGTTCTGTGCAAATGACCAGAACTGCCCCTGGCCGAGTTGCTCCAGGTTTTGCAGCGTCATCTGTGCCAGAAAGATGGCGGGTACAACAAAACCCAGGAGAAAAGGGAGAATACAAACCATCAGCGCGATTGCTCCCCGTCCTCCTGGCAGTGAATAGCGGGGTAGCGCCTGATACTGACTGTGGGTCTGGTAGTAGCGCGACTGCCGCCGAAACCAGCGCTCCAGGAGAATCAGACCCAGAACAAACAGCATCAGCAGCGCCGCCAGTTGGGCTGCAGCAGGGCGATCGCCCATACCAAACCAGGTGCGATAAATCCCTGTCGTAAACGTATCCACCCCGAAGTAGGCCACGGTGCCGTAGTCGCTCAGCGTTTCCATCAATGCCAGGGCAGTACCCGCTGCGATCGCCGGACGGGCCAGCGGCAGTGCCACCCGGAAAAAACTGCGCCAGGGGGAACAGCCCAGACTGCGGCTGGCCTCCAGGGTACAGGTCGATTGCTCCCAGAACGCTACCCGCGCCAGCAGATACACGTAGGGATAGAGTACCAGGATAAACAGGCAAACGGCTCCTTCCAGCGATCGCACATTGGGAAACCAGTAGTCCTGAGCACCTTCCCACCCCGCGATCGCCCGTAGGCCACTCTGCACAGGCCCGTAGAACTCCAGCAGTTCTGTATAGACGTAGGCAAGAATATAGGCTGGAGCTGCCAGGGGCAGTAGCAGCGCCCATTCTACCCAGCGACGACCGGGAAACTCACACATACTGACCAGCCAGGCTGTTGCAGTGCCCAAGACAATCACCCCGGTGCCGACCCCCAGCAGCAGCAGCATTGAGTTAGTAATGTAGGTTCCCAGTACTGTGCTGGCCAGGTGCCCCCAGACTGCCTGAGTACCTGTGAAGATGCTGCCCAGCACCACCAGTACAGGCAGGAGTAGCAGCAGTACGATCACCCCGACGCCAACTGTCCAACCGTCTGGCAGAAAGCGGCGAAGTGTCATCAGCCAGGGTAAAGCGGGCGTTGAAGAGGAGGAGTGGGGCGATCGCATAGCGGTTTATTTTTGCTTGTTTTGGTTTAACTGGATGCTGGGAACTTTGATAAAAGTGGTTACAGCCTTTTCCAGGCTGATAAGATACAAAGTTTGGGGTGCAGGGGGGAACCTCTGCGCAGGGGGCACTGCCCCTACACCCCGTACTTCACCAGCGTGAAAACGCTGTATCAACAAAATCCAATAATAATGATTTGTCATCTTATTGACTATATATTGCAACAAGCGCTTTGATAATGTGGAAGGATGATTCTCATCCTCTGATTCGTCCACTAGCCGCTACACCCATTTGCTCTCGATGGCACACCTATTACTGGATCAAGTTACCAAGCAGTTTTCAAAGAGTCTCCACCCCGCAGTTTGTGATGTTAGCCTATGCCTGGAACAGGGGGAGGTGCTGGGGCTGTTGGGGCCGTCTGGATGTGGAAAAACAACCCTGCTGCGGCTGATTGCAGGGTTCGAGCAGCCGCAAGCTGGGAATATTTCCCTGGCGGGGCAGGTAATTGCCAGTGTAGGGCTATGTATGCCTCCCGAGCGGCGATCGGTGGGCATGGTGTTTCAGGACTTTGCCCTGTTTCCCCATCTAACAGCAGCAGAAAACATCGCGTTTGGTCTACCGCAGTCCGGTAAGGTTGCTGTACAGGAGCGCGTGGCAGAGGCGATCGCCCTTGTCGGTCTGAAGGGCAGAGAAGACTGCTACCCCCACGAACTTTCCGGTGGCCAGCAACAACGGGTCGCTCTGGCTCGCGCTCTGGCTCCCCGTCCTGCCCTCCTGTTGCTGGATGAACCGCTCAGCAATCTGGACGTGCAGGTGCGGCTCTACCTGCGTCAGGAAGTCCGCGAGATTCTCAAGGCGACGGGTACCACCGCCATTTTTGTCACCCATGACCAGGAAGAAGCGATGGCGATCGCTGACCGGGTGGGGGTCATGTGCCAGGGGAATCTTGAACAGTTAGATACCCCTGAGGCAGTCTATCAAGAACCTGCCTCCCGATTTGTTGCGGAATTTGTGACCCAGGCAAATTTTCTGTCTGCCCAGCAGCAAGGTGAGATTTGGGAGACGGAGATTGGACAATTCGCTCAGACACAGGTCAAATGCACCTGCAAAGCCGACTGGGAACTGTGCAAAGGAGAAGCCGCTAATGGCGATCTGATGATTCGGCAGGAAGACCTGATCCCCCAACTGGACAGGGACGGATGTTTGACGGTAGGCGATCGCCAGTTCCTGGGAAGAGAATATTCCTACTGCTTGATTACCCGGTCAGGTCGTCGCTTGCAATCCCGCACGTCTACCCGGATAACGATCCCCGTCGGGGCAACGGTACGAGTGTCAGTCGTCAGTCAGAAGCTGAGATTTTTCCCTACTCAATCTTCTTCACGCCCCAGAGAATTAGCAGCGCCATCAGGGTTGCCACGACACCCATAAACCATAACCCCGCTCCTGCAGCAATTCCCAGCGAGGCTGAAACCCAAATCGCTGCTGCGGAAGTTAATCCTCGCACTTTTATTTCGATGTCATCGTCCATCGAGGTACGAGATGACTTGGAAAAAATTTCACCCGCTCCCAGAAAACCAATGCCTGCAACAATCCCCTGGATAACCCGGCTAGTGGCATCCGTGGAGGGGCGATCGCCCGCCTGAATGCTAACCATAACAAACACTGCTGCTCCAAGACTCACCAACATATGAGTTCTCAGTCCAGCAGGTTTATTTTCAGATTCGCGCTCCCAACCGATACAGGCCCCGAAAGCAATCGCTAGAGCCAGCCTAAGCAAAATTTCTGGCCACTGGTCAGGGAGGGTTAGCAGTGTCTCAGTCAATTCAGAAAACGTTATGCGATCTTCTCAGAAAGATTGGCCAGGGTCAGACGATGCTCCCCAGGCTTGACCTGAAATTTCACCAGATTAGCCAGTTCCTGAAGCTGACTGACGGCCTCAGCACCCTCCAGCTTCATTAGTTCGCGGTCATCACGCATCTCCGTCCAGGTGATGCCGTAATCAGATACCAGGAAGCGAATCAGATGGTTCTCACCCAGGCTTACCATAAATGAGGCACTGTTCATTTGCCCACCGCAGGTGTAGCAGGAAGCCAGGTAGCCCCGGCGTTCTAAAACAGTTGCCAGAGCCTGTAAATTCATGACCAGATCTTGAACGAACTGGCGGTGTTGCTCTGCAAGTCGAATAAACATGCTAAGTCTCCGTTCACCACACTCAATTCTAAACCTCTTTATCTTTTTTTAACAAATACCTGGAAAGAGTACTGTCCTTATGGTACTCCCGGTCGATGGGTCTGGTGGTCAAAATGTTGCGAAAGAGTAATGGAAGTTGGTAGATGAGAAGCAGTGAAGATTAATACACTACTCGTACAGTAACGAATCCATAGCAAATCAGGGGTATCAGACACAACAATTAGTTTTTTTAATAGAGAATTTAAAGAGGCGGGGAACTGGGGTTCGCCCCAATTCCCCGCCTCTTTAAATTCTCTGGTTCCTGGAACCTAACCGCTAATCTCCCACCAACCCATACTGGGACCAATAAATCGAACCACAGCCCAATACAATACCAGTCCGCCAATGCCAATCCAGGCTCCACGTGTACTCAGTTGCACAAACTGTTGAGCCTGACTCTTTTTAATCGGCAACCAGGGTAAAATAGGCTGTTCCTGGCCGTATTTTTCTCCTAAATTTTCTTTCCGTCGCTTAGAGTCTCCCATGGCTGTTTCTTACTGTTTCTTAAAAAAATCTGCTGATCTTGATCATACGACAAGCTAAGCAGGTAGGTGCGATTAAGCTTGAAACCCGAAAAGTGGTTTTGCTGAGTCAAAAGTCCAATAACCAGGACGTCTGCGGCTATGCCTTGGTCTGCGGTTTCCGAGTGGCTCTTTAAGGATTAAGCGAACAGTCCAAATGGGTGAATAAACTGGCATCTAGATAATTAATCCGAGCAAATGGATTGAGGGCCGATAGGACTTGCTGGCCATAGCTGCGATAGTTGACCCGGTTATCCAGCAGCGCCACAACGCCCTGATGATCCCGCACGGGGGCGATCGCCCGTTGCAGTTCACTCAGCGCCTCAGGCAGCAGGTAGAGGCGAAACCAATCCTGCCGGAGTTGTTTGTAGTAGGTGACCCGTCCCGCCACCAGAGGGTTTTCCAGGGAGGGAATGGGCAGGGTTGCGATAATTAACAGATTGGGAGAAGGCAATACGGCCTGGTGCTGTCGCCAGAATTCCCAGCCCGTCACCAGAATGCCATGTTCGTCCAGGCAGGTTTTCTCCATCTGCACCCGTGAGCCATACTCTGCTGCCAGCATCGTGCCGACCTGGGTTTTGAGCGGCGTATCGCCAACCAGTACGACAGTTAAACCCTGCTGAGCGGTGTTGGCCGCCAACAGTGCCCGCATTTCCTGCATGAGGGCGGGTTGAAACTGGGGCGTGTTGGGTAGCGGCAATCCATCAGGCAGATAGAGTTGAACGAGTTCATTGGTGCGGTCAGGGGAAAACTTGAGGCAGGTGAGATCGTCTAATCCCAACCGCTGGCGATAAATGGGAGCCTCTGGTTCCAAATCGAGCGCTCCACCAATAAGTACAACGGGCTGCTGTTCCCAAATTGGCTGGAGGGCCGAGGCCACTTCGGCGACCCCACAGTGCAGCGAAAACTGACCATGTTTACGGCTCACAGAAGCCCAGGTCAGGCGATTGTCCTGTTGTAGCGATCGCCAGAATGTACTCCACGGAGCTGCCACCTCGTCGCCCGTGGACGGATAGACTGCCTGATCGGCTTCGAGGCAAAGTAGCGATCGCAGATGCAACAGTGTCTCCTGTTCCGCCTCTTCTAGCAGGTAGCAGTCGTAGGGATTGGGGGGATGCTGAAAAATATTTCGGGTGAGACGCACTCGCGTGTTACGGATTGCGTCTGCCTGTTCTGGACAGGCCAGCATTAATTCATCCCAGTGACGGGGTTGAATACTGACCGTCAATGTTTCAGTCGCCCAGTTTTCCAGGTCGTCAGCTCCATCCAGAATGGTTGGAATACTTTCGGGAAAATGGCCCAGTCGATGCAGCCGATCAGCCAGCCAGGACTGGGGCGAGGTCAGCAGCAATCCCTGAAAGTTGGGGTGGGGGAAGCGATCGCCCGTGCGAATTGCTTTGTGATTGGGAATCCACTGCTGGAGGCGGGGAATCTCAACCATCAGCAGCCGCTGTTGTAGGGCTTCTGGGACAACGAGAATTGTTGCTTCAGGCCACAGCAGCGCAGGCATCAAATAGCTCAGGCGATAGCGGCCATGAAAACCGGAGGGAGCACCCGCCTGAATCAGCGCACTACGGCCCAGGCGCAATGCCCGTGCCACCAGGCGCGCCATCGTTAAATGATGGTGCCAGTGGGGTTCGCCCTGCTCTTTCAAGAAGGCGCGCAACTGTTGGTGGACTTCCGCTTCAATCACTGTTGGGAGTGCCCAAATACGCAATGAACTACATTGTGACACATCGTTTCAGGGTGCTGACGATCTCAAAGCTTCCAGAAGTGCCATCCTCCACCACCAGTGTGACAAAAGAGGGGTATGAAAGAAATTGTGCAGTTTTTTTTGCAAAATCGGTTTGTTTTTATAGCGCTTCGCGCTCCAGCAAACCACAGGTTGTGGGGGGGGGGGGGGGGGGGGGGGGG
>CAZVXA010000247.1:0-5103 GCA_964630955.1 uncultured bacterium
GCCGATTTTTCCTGAAACGCTGACAACGTCAGCGTTTCAGGAAAAATCGGCGCAATTTAGTCAACAGCCCAGATGATAGTGAACTCCTGTAACGTCGAACCCCCAAACCTGGTCTATCGCGTCAAGATAGGAAACTGAGGGTTCTGAGAGTATGCGGTTTCGCTACAGCCAGGTATTGTTTTTGGTGAGTAATGTATAAAGCGGGTGAGTTGTCCTGGACGGTTCTCCGGAGTAACCCAGGTGCGATCGCCCCTCCAGGGAACTGCGAAGCAACCGCACCCCTGGCCCCACACTATTTGAGACAAGCAGCGGTACTACAAGAGGTTATATGGACGACAAGTTTATTCACTATCCAATGGTTATTGGCGGCGAGAAGGTCACCTCTGGCAGTGAGGACATCATTGACCCCGCCACTGGCAAGGTCTTTGCCACTGTTGCCCAGGGCACGAAAGAAGATGTAGACCGGGCAGTGCAGGCCGCCAAGAAAGCGCAGGAAATCTGGGGTGCCATGACCTATGGCGAGCGGTGTGCCGCCATCATGAAATTTGCTGATGCGCTGGAGGCCCATACCGAAGAACTGGCCATGCTGGAGAGCAAGAATGCAGGCAAGGCCACCAAGCTCACGATCAATGGCGATGTTCCCTTCACGGTCGATAACTTCCGCTATTTCGCCTCTATCTGTCGGCGTCAGGAGGGCGCGGCAGCGGGTGAATACGTGGGTGGCTACACTTCAATGCTGCGGCGGGAACCCGTTGGCGTTGTGGGTGCCATTACGCCCTGGAACTACCCGCTGAATATGGCGGCATGGAAGGTGGCTCCGGCGATCGCCGCGGGTAACGCTGTCGTCCTTAAACCCGCTCCCAATACCCCCATTACCACCATCCGCATGGCCGAAATTGCCCTGGAAGCTGGCTTGCCGGAGGGGTTGATCAACATTGTGACGGGTGGCGCTGAAGTCGGTGAGGCCATCTGCACCCACCCCGAAATTAATATGGTCAGTTTTACGGGCAGCACCCGCACGGGTAAGCGCGTTGCGGAACTGGCCAGCCCCATGATCAAACGGGTAACGCTGGAACTGGGTGGCAAAGCCCCGTTTGTAGTGTTTGCTGACGCAGACATCGAAGCTGCCGTCCAGGGAGCTGTCGTCGGAGCCTATGTCAACTCTGGTCAGGACTGCACCGCTGCGGCTCGCATTTACGTGCAGAATGAGGTTTACGACCAGTTTTTGAATCGTCTGGTAGAGGTTTCCAACCAGGTGAAGGTGGGCGATCCCTTCGATGAAGATACTGACATCGGTCCTCTTTCCAGTCAGGCGCACCTCAACAAGGTGAAAGGCTACGTCGAAGAAGCCCGTCAACAGGGCATTCAAGTCATTAACTGTGGCGAAGTGCCCGGTGAAGGCTTCTACTTCCCGCCGACGATTATTGTGAACCCACCCCAGGATGCAAACTGCGTTCAGGAAGAGATCTTTGGTCCCGTTGTCACCCTCCAGCGCTTTTCCACGGAAGAGGAAGCTGTCCAGCTCGCCAATGATACTCCCTATGGGTTAGCTGCCAGCGTGTGGACGCTTAACGTTCAAAGAGCGATGCGGATGGCGAAGGCGATTCAGGCAGGTGCAGTTTGGATCAACGACCATATCCCGATCGCCAGTGAAATGCCCCACGGTGGATTCAAGCAAAGCGGGATTGGCAAGGATCTGTCGCACTACGCGCTGGAGGAATACACTGTCGTCAAGCATGTTGTCTTCGACATCACGGGCGATCAGCGCAAGCCCTGGCACTTTGCCACCTTCGGCAAAGCGGATGCGTAGGTTCTAACCTCATTCCCTGGACCTCGGAGGGATACTGTTGATTTAAGGGATGAAATTTTTAGTGAGAGCTGTGCGACTCGCAACTCTCACTAAAAATTTCATCCCCGGATTAAGCAACGACCTCGGAGGTTTCTAGAACCTTCGAGGTCTCAGCTCATCTAGAGGACGTTAGCAATATGTACGCTCTAATTTCGAGGGAAGAAATCAAGCTACCTCCGGGAACTGTGGTAAGAATGCCGGGTTCCTGGAATGATTACCGCACACTCTGCGACAGCCGGGGTGACTCCTCCATTCCTCGCATCAAATACCGTCAGGGTGAAATTCTACTCATGTCCCCACTTTCTCGCCATGGACGCGAAGCCCACTTAATTGCAAATGTTGTTACAGCGTTGCTTGATTCTCAACAGCACAATTACGAGGCTTTTACACCAATTACAATGGAGCTTCCAGAGGAAGGCGGTATCGAACCAGACTACTGTTTCTACATCGACAATTGGCAGGCGGCGGTAGGAAAAGATTGCCTCAACTGGGACACTGATCCTCCCCCCGATCTGGTCATTGAAATTGATGTCACGACCTACACCGCAGCGGAGGATTACTTACCGTTTGCAGTTCCCGAAGTCTGGCTATTCAAGAAAAACAGACTGACGATTTACGAATTGGCAAACAAGCAGTACCAGCCCAGTGGTACCAGTCGTTACTTTCCTGACGTTGACCTGCAATCAGTTATTTTAGAGTGTTTTCAAGTAGCGAGCGAACGCGGCACTGGCGTTGCTATTCGAGAACTGCGCGATCGCCTCTCCCAAATCCCTTAATTCCGCCGCAGCAGCATCTGCACCTCGGCATTACCGAACTGACTGGAGAAATGCTGCAAAAACTGAATGGCTTCTTCAATCGAGGAGAACTCAGCATTCACTGTGGATTTACCACCCCTGTTTAGAAAAGCCTGTGAAGACTGGCGCATTACTGCATTGGAGTTTACAGGTTCCCCCTGCTGCTCCTGACCATCCAGATAGAACGAGGCTAATCGCCGATTCACTGTTCCGGCCTGCTCAACCACCAGCACTTCTCGACGGACTGGAATTTGTACCATCTCTGTCACGATCTCTTTTCGGAGAATCACCTCTCCGACTTTGCGTCGCTGACGGTTCACAACCAGCCGTTCTTCTAACAGCTTGATCGACTCCTCATCCTCAGTCCTGATGTTGGTAGCAATGGTGGCCGCATTGGCCCGCACTTCTGGAACTTCAGGCATGGCTCTGACAACGGGAATCTCCTGCTCCGACTGAACGGTCGGCACATGTTGGGCAGCGGCAGTCTGGCTGATGGAGACACCACCGGGAACAATGACAACAGGTGCTTCTAAAGGAACTTCTGTTTCGAGCGGTGCAGAAAATTCGATCGGGCCATCGACTTCGAGAGGTGTGGTGTCTTCGAGCACCCGCACAGGAGGGACGCGATCGCTGATTACAGGTGTTGTACTTACAGCAGGTTGGACATTTGGTGAAACGGCACTTTGACCAACTGTACGATTGGTGAGTTCCACATAAATTCTCCGGCGCGCTTCATCTATGCGAAATCGGTTGAGTGGCAGCAGTTGCGACGGATTGCCTGGACGGCTTGAGGAATCAATATTTAGGTAACACAGACGATTGTCCTGGTCAAACAATACGTCTAATACAGAACCAAGTCTCTCTTGCGCTGGGGAGTACACATCAAAGTGTGTGATATCCACGCCGTTAAATAATCTTTGGTAGATTGTGTCCGACTGTCGAATTCTGTGAGAAACCATGATTGCCTGCTGTGTTTTTAGAATAAATTTTGTTTGGCAAATCTTCTGTAACTTTCCTACCCCGTCTGGGAGACTCGTGCGATCTGGGCCCACCCCAGCCCCCCTTACAAAGGGTAGGACTGGGGTGGGGTTTCCCTTAGCGAGGGGAGAGTGAGGGGGCAGATGACTGTGCGTTGCCTAGATATTCGTGCGACCTTCGTTGGGATCGTTCACAACCGGATTACCATCCGTCCGCATATCCAACTCTTCGCGGCGAATCGTGTCATCCACTTCAACAGTGTCTTGCTCGACTTCTTTACGAACGCGGACTTCTTCACGGACGAAGGCTTCCTTGTGGATGTCAGGAGTTTCTTCGTACACTTCAACACGGGCTACTTCGCCGCTGTTGAACGCATCGTCGGTGATGTTGTCCACAACGCTGGCATCGCCACTGGCAGGAACTCGCTCGATCACCACGTGCTCCCTCTCAACGGGCACTGAAACGTGAGCTTGCTCCGTTTCAACTCGCTTGCCAACGGCAACTTCACCTGTCTTGTGGCGTTGTTTGCCAGCGATCAGGCGCTCTTCGTACAGACGCAGGGTCTGGTGATCGCGATCATTCATCGCGTACAGGTCATCACGGTCGTAGTTGTAAGCGTTGTAGCCAGGAGTTGTAACGTCTCGATTCTCGCCCATGTCCATGCGGTTCTGGCTCGTGCTGGTGCTGCTAACCCCTTCACCAACCAGTGTCTGGTCATACTCCAGGGGGGTAGGAGTATCAACCATGCTTGCACCCATCGTGGCACCCGTTGCACCAGCACCAATATCGGTGCTGGTGCTCTGGCGTGTACCCATCGGACGGTAGCTGCCACGCACCCGGTCTTCGTAACTGTTGTCCACCATTGAGTTCTCGTCGTAGGTGGGCATTTGCTCAACTTGCTCGCGGGTCAGACCATCGACGTAGATGCGGCGATCGCTCCGGCTCACGCGAGCGCGACCCACAGGCAGCAGCACTTTTTTACCGAAAATCCACAGGCCAGTGTTGACAACGAAATAGCGGATGCGACCGTCGTCATCGACCAGCAGATCGTCTACAGAACCAACCTTGTCATTGCCAGAATAGAGGTCATATTTCAGGATGTCTTCCTGATTGTCAAAATAGTCTTGATAGTTGGGATCAAAATCTCTAAGTTTATGCAGTGGCATTGCAAAGTCCTCGTTATCTAAGGTCTTTACTAAAGGTAAAAAGAACCACAGAATATGCCATCTTCCTAGCGCAATATTCCCTGTAAACCTTTAAGTACAGCTATTTATCCTCTTTGTGGAAAGAGTGGTTTTGAAAGGCGATCGCTTTACAAAAATCAAATCGAAATCTAACTTTAAAGCAAAAAAATGTGTTCCCTCTGGAACTTTACAGCGGGAGCATCCCGCTTTTGCAAATTTTCAAACCCAGTTTTGCGAGTGGCGGGGGGGGGGGGGGGGGCCCCCCCCCCCCCCGGGCGGGAAACCAACAGAACAGCAG
>CAZVXA010000247.1:5113-9553 GCA_964630955.1 uncultured bacterium
TCCCCCCCTCTCACCTCTCATTCCAACCCCCCCCCGGGCGGGCGCGCCCCCCCCCCCCCCCCCCCCCCCCCCACCCCCCAAAACTGGGATACACCCCTTTACAGCGCTTTGCGCTGAGATAGAACCAAAGTTTTTGTTGAGAGCCTAGCAGCGCGAGGCTCTCAACAAAAACTTTGTACCCAAGAATTAAAAATAGAAAAAGCTGCTCTATGAATTGTTCAAATAGAGCAACTCCATTCCTTTGAAAGTAATTAATGGCAGCGCCCGTGTTTCACCTCACTCGGTGGTACATCCAACGATGGATTCGCATCAAAGAAGCAGAGCGGCTTCAGCATAAACCCGGAGTAGGCAGTGGGCATAATCGGGTAGTCTTCAGGACGGGGAATGTGATGGTGCCCAAAGGTGTACCACACCACAACGTCTGTGTTGTCGATGGGGCGATCGGCCTTCGTCCATTTCGGCAGTCCATCTCCCCCTGCGTGCTGATTGGGATAATCGCCCGCCGAATACTTTTCATCCTCCCGGAACGGCGTTACCCACAGGTGTTTACCCATAAAACCTGCGCGCTTCATGATTGGCGAGTCCGGATGGGCAAACGGCAAAACGTTCTCCCCTGGAATTAGTTTGTAACCCACAGGTTGACCCAATCGGTTCGTCACATTCGGATTCACTACCTTCCAGTAACGCGCCGCCAACGGGTCAATAATCCGCTGCGCCTTCTGCTCTGTGTCCAGTAATGTAGACACCGCATAAAAAGCATTGCCCATTGGATTCTCTGGCCCCATTGGCTCCGCGTGACTGTTCACTTCGTAAACCGCGTTCTCCGTTCCATCAACATCAAAATCCATCCGCATACTGAACATGTGTTGATGGACGATCGCATTCAGTTCAGGAGCTACTATTACGCCATACTTGGGTGAATCGGCCAGCGCACCACACAGCAAAATTCCCGTCAGCTTGACTTCATACTGGATGGTGCCGTCCTGGTAGAAATACCAGAAGAATCCGTACTCATAGTTATCAACGGTGGCGATGAAGGAGAGAACTAAACGGCGCGAGCGCCGCACTTCCACGCTGTCTCGCCGCCAATCCGTATGCTTCCAGAGAATCCCATAATCCTCCTCATGCATACAAATTGCGTTCTCGATGATGGAAGTTTCTCCACGACTGTTGGTTAGCGCTGCATCAAAATAATATATCTCACCCAGGCAGTCACATCCCAGCGTCAGAGAGTTCGCCAGCATCCCAACGCCATGTTCCCCCACGTCAAACGCATTCTTTCGATAATGCTGAATCCTCGGATCGCCATAAGGAACCACCATCTCCGCTAGCGCCGCCCGGTAGAGAATCGGACGCAATCGTCCCTGATCTTCATAGCTCACCTGATACAGCACCAGACCCTCGCGCGGTGTGAAACCAATTCTTAAATCCCATCGCTGCCAACGAATGTGGTGCCCCTCCACCTGAAAACTCGGCCCCTGGGGTTGCGTAATATTAAGCGGCTTAATGTCATCCCGCAGTTTCGGCATGAATTGCGCCTCATACTCCCCCGGCTCCGGCGGCACAGGCACTACACCGTGATCCTCAATCCGAATTACCTCCATCTTGTTGAGGTCGATGACCGGAATCAAACCGTCTACCGGACGTGAATAGAAGTTGCCTTCGGGACTCGATCGTAAATAAACGATCGCCCTGGAGATCCGCACGCTCACTTCATCGGCAAAACCAAAATTCCCTGGTGCCCACGGGTCCACTACCACCAGATCCAGGTCAGTAATTCCCCGCTTTTCCAGAGCCGCGATAAACTCTGGGTGTTTCTTGACAGACTCTTCGGCTTCTCCCAGTTCATCCGCCATAATATTTGGCTGCACACCAGGAATATGCTTCCAGGAAGTCACCCTTCCCTGAGTCAGGGAGACTACGGCCTCGTAGGTATCTCCCGTCGCATTGTCCAGCAGGATAAAGAAAGCTTCTCGCTCTACAGCATTCCCTGGCTGATACTTCAGCATCACTGCTTTGGTTGGCTCCTTGAGCACCACACAGGGGAATCGAAAACTTGCTCCTAAATTTTTCTCCTTGCGCACAATTGCTACAGCATTTTCAATCTCTGTACCGGATAGCGGCTCAAGCGGATAAAGTGGGGCTGATTCCACCTGAGACGGTTGGTTCAATTCATGTGTTGTCGTCATAAATATCGTCAAGCAATGCTGAATGGTTCGGACGGTGACGAATGCTCTAATTGGTTGCTAAACC
Organism: uncultured bacterium; assembly: GCA_964630955.1. Classification (GTDB taxonomy): domain Bacteria; phylum Cyanobacteriota; class Cyanobacteriia; order Elainellales; family Elainellaceae; genus CAZVXA01. The sequence goes on from CAZVXA010000247.1 coordinate 7,367, forward strand.
GTTGTCTACTTCCAGGCAATAGTAAACAGTGTAGACAGTGTAAGCTGTCTACAGCCGAACATCTGCCATGAACGTTTTGTGTAACCTTCAGGAACTACTCGATGATTACCCTCTTCTATGCCCCCGGCACCTGTGCCCTCGCCCCCCATATCGTTCTAGAATGGATTGGCGAACCCTATAAGCTTGAAAAAGTCCAACTTAGAAGCCCGGAAGTCCTGAAAATTAACCCACTGGGTCAGGTACCCGCAATGATCGATGGCGATAGCGGTGTGATGAACCAGGCTGATGCCCTGCTCAAATATCTGGCCCACAAATACCCCGACGCCAAACTCGGCAGCAACGGCACCCTCCAGGACGCCTACGAACTCGATCGCTGGCTGGCTTTCCTGACTGGGGATGTTCACCCCGCTTTCTTCCCCTTCTTTGGCCCCCAACGCTATTGGAGTGACAGCAACGAAGACGCCATCAAAACGATCAAAGAGGCATCCTATAAGTTAATCGATCGCGTCTTTAAGCACCTGGATCAGCATATGGAAGGAAAGAATTATCTGGTGGGCGATCGCCGCACCATCGCCGACCCTTACGCCTTTGCCATGATCCGCTGGGGCAACTACACCCCCGGACAACCCCTCACTAACTATCCCAACCTCCACCGCTGCTATCAGAAGATGAAAGAAGACGAAGGCGTTCAACGCGCACTGGAACAACAGGGCATCAAGTAACTCGCTGCGTAACTTTAGAGCATTTTGGATGGGATGGGCATCTTGCCCGCCCCACCCCGGAACTGCAAAATGTTCAGGTCAATGAAGTTAGACTGCCACTTTCTGCTTTAGCAAAGGAAATCCGAGATCCTCTCGCTGCTTCAGATAAAGCTGCGCCACCTGCCGCGCCATATTCCGCATCTTCAAAATGTAACGCTGCCGTTCCGTCACCGAAATCACACCCCGTGCATCCAGCAAATTAAACGTGTGAGAGCACTTCAGCACCTGGTCGAATGAAGGTAAAACCAGTCCCCGCTCCATCAACCGCTGCGCTTCCTTCTCGTAAAACCCAAATAGGGTGAAAAGCAACTCCGGGTCAGATACCTCAAAGTTGTAGGTCGAGTTCTCAATCTCACCCTGGAGGTGCACATCTCCGTAGGTCAATTCTTGATTCCAACGAATATCAAAGATCGAGTCCACACCCTGGAGGTACATGGTCAGACGCTCTAGACCATAGGTGATCTCCACCGATACAGGCTTGCAGTCAATTCCACCACATTGCTGGAAGTAGGTGAACTGCGTTACCTCCATCCCATCCAGCCACACTTCCCAGCCGACACCCCAGGCTCCAACTGCTGCGTCTTCCCAATTGTCCTCCACGAATCGGATATCGTGATCTTCGGGTTGAATTCCCAGCGCCCGCAGCGACTCCAGATAAACCTCCTGAATGTTATCCGGCGACGGTTTAATTAACACCTGGTACTGGTAATAGTGCTGTACCCGGTTGGGATTCTCCCCATACCGCCCATCTCCGGGTCTCCGGCACGGCTCCACATACGCCACTGACCAAGGTTCTGGCCCGATCGCCCTTAAAAACGTATGGGGACTCTTCGTACCCGCCCCCTTCTCCGTGTCGTAGGGCTGAACAATGAGGCAACCGCGATCGCCCCAAAACTGATGCAGTGTCGCAATCACCGACTGAAAATTCACGGTTACTCCTGAGCCTCTTGCCAACAGCCCACTAATTATCGCTCAAATAACGACTTCTCAGCTCTGTGCCTGCAATTCAGTCCATAACTTCTCACTGATTAGTGGTCATGCCGATTCCCATCTTGTCGCCTACAGAGATCGCCACCTCTATCACCCGCCAAAATCGGTAATCAGTTAACTCAGCTCTGACCATTGCTTACACAGGAGAGGGTGATGGGTGTATCCCAGGGCGATCGCCCTGGCCCTAATCACAACCATTCACTCAGACAGTAAATTTCGTTCAAAGGAAACGCCCTGCCCAAACTTTTGAGCTAGACAAAATTACCATTCGATGCGGTACCCTGCAATTCATGGATATCCGGGAACAGAGAACCTTCTCTAAACACTGAAACGCCGTCTGTAGGTTCATTTCGGCGATTTTCGAAAAAAGATTGGGAAAGTAGTTGACACTTTCTTGAGTTAGGAGCTACATTGATAAAGCGGTCGAGGGGCGCGA
>CAZVXA010000248.1:0-9414 GCA_964630955.1 uncultured bacterium
AGCGTCGCGCCTGCCAGAATTTGGGTTTTCGGATTTCGGATAGGCACTTAGACAAACTTTCCTGTTACCGGGAAAATATCCTGCAAATTGCAAATAAACCTTGAACGTGACCATGACGATGGGGAAGCCTTAAGCTAAGCTTAGTTAGACAAATTTTCGTCTCACGATCGCTTCCCACTCATGCGTTCCGAAAGGCGTGTATCCTGCTGTTACCTGTAGCAGCTATTATTTATCGTGATTGCTTCCACCAGTTGTCGAATGACTTCAGGCCCGCACCACAACCACCTACTGATAATCGAAGACAACAAGGGACGGCGCGAATATACGCTCGATAGTCCTGTCTATTCGATCGGCAGAGACCCCAAGTGCGATATTCGTCTCGTTTCTCAATTTGTGTCTCGCCGCCATGCCACGCTGGTTCAGCTCCCGAATGAAGACGGAAGCTACTACTACCGCATTGTCGATGGCAATCTCAAGGGCAAACCCAGTGCCAACGGTCTACTGATCAACGGTCGCAAACTCCAGGCCCACGACCTCCAGGACGAAGACAAGGTTGTATTTGGCCCCCAGGTTCACGCGATCTATTACCTGCTGAAGCGAGAGGCGGTTTCTACCGTTCCCCCTGACGAGTTTGACATTACCCTGATCAGTCCCAATATGGTCGGTGACCCGGAAGACCAGGGCGATGACGACGACGACGACGACGACGACGACGACGACGATTAGCAATAGACTTTGGGCAGATCAACCTTAGGGGCTTGCCATAAAATAAAATCCCAGTAAGTCCCAGTTTTCGCGTGGCGCGGCTTCGCCGCGCCAAGCGAAAACTGGAACCTTATTCAACAGTAGATCCCTTAGTGCCTAACCGAAAACCTATTGCATCGCTCGCGTGCCCCTGCGCCGCTTGGGCACACGAGAGGCGCTAAACCCATACCAACGCTGCAGCGTCACGTGCTCCAGAATTTGGGTTTTCGGATAGACTCTGATTGTGGAAAGTTGATCCGACCAAAGTTTATCTACTCTTGGTCGGAATGGCAGGCACATCTCTCACCAGTCGTCTCAAGGTCGGTAGAACGCAGGCCAGGAACCGGGTCATAGCCACCGGGACTGAAGGGATGGCAGCGCAAAACCCGTCGCATTGCCAGCCAGCTCCCTTTGAACGCGCCGAAACGAACGATCGCCTCCATTGCATACTGTGAGCAGGTAGGCTGAAACCGACAAACAGGCGGAAACAGCGGCGAGATCAACAGTCGGTAGAGTCGAATCAACCCAATCAGCAGTGTTTTCATTACACCTTGGTCAGTGTGGCGGTGGGTGCAGCGGATTCGTAATCCCGACAGCTAATGGCCTTCTCTGATAGGGCCATTCCTGGATGCACCGTACACTTTAAATGATAGTCGTTGGTGAAATACCTGCAATTGGCGCAGGGAATTTGGTGCATCTCTCTGGCTTTGGAAACACTATCTGTGACGGCGCTCCAGATATTCCATGCGGTGAGGATGACTGTACCCCAGGCCACAACAAAGCAAACGGGCACCAGCAGGGGCTGGATTGTGAGGAGAAAAGAGTGGAGCAACGGTAACACGGGCTTATGGTTGGGTAGTGAAAGTCGATTTGGCAGTGCCGATATCCTCACATTAGATCAACTTCTTGCCCCCGAAGCATTCGGGTAAGAATCTCCATCGAGCGGCAGGGCAGGGCGTATGGTTTGCGAGAGAGGGTGGATGGGGGGATGGGTAGGGGCGGCCCTTGCGGCAACGGCGAAGCCGCGCGGCCGTTCGCCCATAAGGAATAGGGGGATGCAATACGTCCGGGCCAAATGCTACGCCCATAAAGATTTGCCGCAGTCAAGAAAGCTAGATGCTACCACCGAGAAAGGTGGGGCGATCGCTCCCTAAACACTGTCTTAACGTCTGCTCCCAACTGAGTTAAACAAAGCACGGTAAGATCAAAAAAGGGCGAAACTCCGCCCGGAATAGGGGACTTTATGAGATGATAGTCTCCAGCACCAAAATGTTGTTTAAGCTACAGGAAGCCCTTCAATGACACTTCAACTCGGCGATACCGTTCCCAATTTTACGCAGGCATCCAGCGAAGGCACGATCAACTTCTATGACTGGGCAGGCGATAGCTGGGTGGTTCTCTTCTCTCACCCCGCTGACTATACCCCCGTCTGCACCACCGAACTGGGTGAAGTCGCAAAGCTGAAGCCCGAATTCGACAAGCGCAACGTCAAGGTGATCGCCCTCAGCGTCGATGATGAAGATTCCCACAGAGGCTGGATTGGCGACATCGAAGAGACCCAGAGCACCAGGCTCAACTATCCCATTCTGGCGGATGCGGACAAGGCCGTTTCTGACCTGTACGGCATGATTCACCCCAATGCCAATGCGAAGGTGACCGTTCGCAGCGTGTTTGTGATCGACCCCCAGAAGAAGCTGCGCCTCACCATCACCTATCCCCCCAGCACGGGCCGCAACTTCGATGAAATCCTGCGCGTGATCGACTCTCTGCAACTGACCGACAACTACGGTGTTGCAACTCCCGTCAACTGGAAAGATGGCGATGATGTCGTGGTTGTGCCCTCCATCCCCACCGAAGAAGCAAGAGAGCGCTTCCCCAAAGGGTTGACCGAGATCAAGCCTTACCTGCGCATGACCCCCCAGCCCAACAAGTAATTGGGGGAACAACCTAAAAAGGTAAGAACTTCGCCTGCTGTGCAGGCGAAGTTCTTACCTTTTTAGGTCTGGCTTTAGAATTGCTTAAGACGCAGTAGGAAGTTGGCATGGATATTACAAACGGATTTGTGGGTGCGGTTGGCAATACTCCTTTGATCCGCCTTAACAGTTTTTGTGAAGAAACGGGGTGCGAGATTTTAGGAAAGGCAGAATTTCTGAACCCCGGCGGCTCCGTGAAAGACCGGGCAGCACTCTATATTATTGAAGACGCAGAGCGGCGAGGACGACTGAAACCGGGGGGAACCGTTGTCGAGGGAACGGCTGGTAACACGGGAATCGGGTTAGCACACATTTGTAATGCCAAGGGCTACAGGTGCCTGATTATTATTCCTGAAACTCAGTCACAGGAAAAAATAGACCTGTTGCGAACCCTGGGAGCAGAAGTGCGTCCAGTGCCCGCCCTACCCTATAAAGACCCCAATAACTACGTCAAACTCTCCGGCAGAATCGCAGAGGAAACGGAGAATGCGATCTGGGCTAACCAGTTTGACAATCTGGCGAACCGACAGGCGCACTACGAGACCACCGGGCCAGAGATCTGGGCACAGACTGACGGCAGGATTGACGCCTGGGTGACGGCTACCGGGACGGGGGGCAGCTACGCAGGGGTATCCATGTTCCTCAAAGAAAAGAATCCCAATGTGAAATGCGTCCTGGCCGACCCAATGGGCAGCGCTCTGTACAACTACTTCACTTCAGGCGAACTGAAAATTGAGGGCAGCTCGATCACCGAAGGCATCGGCACCAGTCGAATTACCGCCAATCTCGAAGGTGCCCCCGTTGATAGTGCAGTGCGCGTGGACGATACGGAAGCACTGCGGGTAGTCTACCAGCTCCTGCACAAGGATGGCCTGTTTATGGGCGGCTCCGTGGGGATTAACGTCGGTGCAGCGGTTGCAGTGGCCAAACAACTGGGGCCGGGACACACAATTGTTACCCTGCTGTGTGACGGCGGTGCCCGCTACCAGTCCCGTTTATTCAACCCGGAATGGCTGGTCACCAAGGGGTTAGCGGTTCCTGCATAAGATTTAGCCCCCAGAGCTGTCTCACCCGCTGCACGGGCGAGACAGCTCTGGGGGCACACCGAATGGTACACACAGGTGGAATTTACTTCTCGGTGATCCCGCTTAACAATACAAATCGATGCGCCGATAGCAACCGGATGGAAGGATGACTGAAACGCTTTCATGCAGGACGGGGTGCAGGGGGTCAACCTCTGCCTGGGAGCATCGTCTCCACACTCCTTTGTGCTGTCTGAATGGGTGACGGCGATCGCTTCCTCTGGTTTGAGATCAGGTAGAATAAGCCACCCATCATTGTCAACCTGGCAACCTCCAGGGCACTTTGATCGCGTGGCTTTTCCTCAAAAATTAAGAAGTAGCGCGGTGCTTTGCATTGCGCTACTTCTCACGTATCAAGCCATTGCTGCTTCTAACCGCACTTTAGCCCGTCGTAGCGCCTGAAGTGCTTTAATTTGCTCCCGTCGATCGCCCCCCTGAGTCACGATCGCCTCCGCCACCTGCAAATCAGCACGGGCTGCTGCTGCGTCAATCTCATCCCCTCGTTCCGCCGCGTTCACCAGCACCAACACCTGGTCATCGCGCACCTGGGCAAACCCGTTCATCACGGCGATCGCCATCCACTCCTGACCCTCGCGAATCCGCATCACCCCGGTGTCGATAAAAGTCGTAATGGGAATATGTCCGCGCAACACTCCGAGATCACCCGTCGTGCTGGGAAGAATGACGGACTGGGCGACCGCACTCCACACCGGACCGTTGGGGGTCAGCACCTGAACCATTAGTGTCATCGCTGCACTCCTCAAGTTGACACAGGTCAGTATTGTCCCCCCTGCCGCTGTGGATTTTGGTAGCGTAAGGACATTCTTTAGAATCAATGCAGATTTGCCCCGTCTTTCTTTTGAATCTCCCCAGTCGGCAGTTACCCCCCGTACAATCAGAACAAATCTTTCATTGAACTCCCCATGCCTCAACCCCTGATCCAGGCTCAACCGCCCTTAGAGTTCATTCCTCCTGACTTTAATCCCCTGGTCTATCAGGTTGCAGAGTGGGTACTGCCACTGTATTTGCGCGGGAGTTCGCGGGTGGAATCGGTCGAGGTGAAGCACCCAGAGCGATTAGTGGAGCTGTACCAGCAGTTCCAGGAAGGCAAGGTGCGATTTATGCTGGCGTTTCGGCATCCCAGCACCGAAGACCCGACCAGTATGTTCCAACTGCTATCACGGGAAGTGCCGAAGGCGGCGCGGGAGATGGGAGTGAAGCTGAAGCATCCAATCCACGCCCATTTCATCTATGACCGGGGCATTCCGCTATGGGCAGGTGGTTACGTTGGGTGGCTGTACTCAAAGTTGGGCTGTACACCAATTCGGCGCGGGGGTCTGGATCGAACGGGACTGCGAACCGCACGAGATCTCTTTGCCAATGGACGTTTTCCCATGTCGGCAGCCCCTGAAGGGGCGACCAATGGCCACAACGAGATCGTCAGTCCGATCGAACCGGGGATCGCCCAGTTTGGCTTTTGGTGCGCAGAAGACTTGCAAAAACAGGGGCGCACTGAGCGCGTTCTGATCGTGCCAATTGGCATCCAGTATTTCTATACCAATCCCCCCTGGCGATCGCTGGAAAAGCTGCTGAGTGCGCTTGAGACAGAAAGCGGCATCGAACACAACTTTTCAGCAATGACGCTCCAGGACGGCCTCGAACCCACAGCCGTTCAGATGGGCATCCTCTACAAGCGGCTGTACAACCTGGGGGAGCACCTGCTGTCCCAGATGGAGACGTTCTACCGCAAGTTTTACCACCAGGAACTGACTGGGCCACTATCAGCGACCGCAAAAGAAGGCGGCAATTTTTCAGCCGGTGCACTACCGCTGGAGATGAACCAGGAATTGGGCGATCGCCTCCGCAGACTGCTAGACGCCGCACTCACCGTTGCCGAACAGTTCTTCGCCATCACCCCCAAAGGTTCCTTCACCGATCGCTGTCGCCGTCTGGAGCAGGCAGGCTGGGACTGGATTTTTCGAGAAGATCTAAATGTAGAAGAGGCGTCTCCGGTTGAGCGGGGGTTGGCCGACCGGATCGCAGAAGAAGCCAACCTGCGCATCTGGCATATGCGCCTGGTGGAAACCTTCGTCAGTGTCACAGGGCGCTATGTCGGAGAAAAGCCCACCGTTGACCGCTTCGCCGAAATGCTGCTGCTGCTGTGGGATATGGTGATGCGGATTAAGGGGAAACCGCCGTTTCCGCGCATCAAGCTGGGCCTTCAACAGGCGCAGTTGACCGTTGGGGAACCGCTGTCGGTGAGCGATCGCTGGCCCAATTACCAGAAAAATCGCCGCCAGACGGTGACGAGTATGACCCAGGATTTGCAAACAGCCCTGGAACAGATGATCCGCTAGGCAATGATCCCCAGCGGGGGGCACCCATCCCACAAATCATTTCCCCTGATCCACAGGTCGCCGCAACAGCATATAGTAAGGGAGTTCACCAATGCTAAAGCAATTGTGAAAGCGATTACCCTGCTCGGTTCCACTGGCTCCATCGGCACCCAGACCCTCGACATTGTGCGCGAGTACCCCGACCAGTTTCGAGTCGTCGGGCTGGCGGCGGGTCGGAACGTTTCCCTGCTAGCCCAGCAAATTCGAGAATTTCAGCCGGAGATAGCCGCCACCTCTGATCCCGAACTACTGCCGCTGGTGCGAGAGGCGATCGCCGACCTGGAGAAACAGCCGATCCTGTTGGCGGGCGAGGAGGCGATCGCAGAGGTTGCCCGTTACGGAGACGCTGAGGCAGTGGTAACGGGGATCGTCGGCTGCGCGGGGCTGATCCCCACAATCGCAGCAATCGAAGCAGGAAAAGATATTGCCCTGGCCAACAAAGAAACCCTGATTGCGGGTGGCCCGGTCGTGCTGCCATTGGTAAAGAAACACAACGTCCAACTGCTGCCTGCCGACTCTGAGCACTCTGCCATTTTTCAGTGTTTGCAGGGTGTCCCCGAAGGTGGACTGCGGCGCATTCTGTTGACCGCCTCCGGTGGTGCATTCCGCGATCTACCCGTGGAGAAGCTCTCCAGCGTTACAGTGGCCGACGCGCTGAAGCACCCCAACTGGTCAATGGGTCGCAAGATTACCATCGACTCTGCCACCCTGATGAACAAGGGCCTGGAGGTGATCGAAGCCCACTTCCTGTTTGGGCTGGACTACGACTGGATTGAGATTGTCATTCACCCTCAGAGCATTATCCATTCGCTGATCGAACTTCAAGACACTTCAGTGCTGGCCCAACTCGGTCTGCCCGATATGCGCCTGCCCCTGCTGTATGCCCTGTCTTATCCCGATCGGATCTCCACCGACTGGCAGCGCCTCGACCTGCTGAAGTGTGGCGATCTCACCTTCCGCGCCCCCGACCACCAGAAATACCCCTGTATGCAGCTGGCTTATGCGGCAGGGCGAGCAGGCGGTTCCATGCCTGCGGTGCTGAATGCTGCCAATGAGGCCGCTGTCGATCTGTTCCTGCGAGAGGAAATCGGCTTCCTGGATATTCCCCGGTTGATTGAGACGGTATGCGATCGCCACCACGTCCACAACCGCAGCCAGCCAACCCTGGAGGACATCCTGGAGGCGGATCAGTGGGCAAGGACACAGGTGAGGGCAATCGCCCAAAGCAGCAGTCGCGTTGAGGCTGCTGTTATTGCTTAGCGCCTACCCGAATAACGAAAACCCAAAGCGAAGAAGGGGTGACACTGAGTGTCACCCCTTCTTCGCTTTATTGACTACGCGACGGGGATCGCGTCTGGGGCGGCCAGAGCCAGGATGTGATAGCAGGAGAGAGTATCTTCGCCTAAGACCTTATTAATGCGGCAGCGGATTTTGATATGCAGGTCTTGAATGGATGCTTCAAAGTGGTGTTGGACGTGGAGCACCGCTGTTTGTTTTGAATAATCTTTTCCGTAGTAAGCAACAAAATAGGTGTAGCGGTTTTCGGCGGGAGCGTCTAGAACAAAATCTCTCATTGGTTTTACCTCTCCAGTGGAGCGTAGGATCGGTTGGGGATCAGTTGGTGCTGTTGCAGATTTGAGGCGGTCTATGTTGCAGCTACAGGCTGTTGAGGGTCAATTCCGGATATTTTCCGGTCGTTCGTTGAAGAGCATTTGCAAAATGAATTGCAGTTTCAGCAGTATTGCGAGGTAACCGTGTAGTGTTTATACCTACTCTGAATTGAATAGTCTACCAACCGTTCCTTAAAGCGTAATCCTTTGTCTCTTGATAGTGTAGTCGATTCCTTTACATCTATGTTTCCCATCTTCTAAAACTTCTTATCAACAGTCATCCCACAATCGGGTGAGCAATTGTGGAGAAAGTGTGGAGATGGTTTCACCAATCTATGATGGTAGGAGTCTAAAACACTGCACGAGGCATATTGCATGATGTCCCATCCCACCGCCACCAATCCTGTGGCTGATCAGGAAGCTGAAGTACTCAACCAGGAAGCGACCACCACTCTGAACGACGAGCAGTACCGTCGCAAAATGCAGCGTCGCAAGGAGGTGCAAGAGCAGCGGTTAGCGGAGCGCAGACAGGAAAAGGGATTGATTATCGTCCATACGGGTAATGGTAAGGGGAAGACGACTGCTGCGCTGGGGATGGTGCTGCGATCGCTCGGTCACGGATATCGAGTGGCGATCGTGCAATTCATCAAGGGCGCATGGGAACCTGCGGAGAAAAAGATTCTTGCACCCTGGACAGAAGGAGAATCCCCCCAACTGGAGTTCCACGCGCTGGGGGAAGGCTTCACCTGGGAAACACAGGATCGACAGCGGGACATTCAGAAAACTCAGGAAGCCTGGGAGACTGCTCTGCGGTTTATTCAGAGTTCCGATTTTCGACTGGTGCTGCTGGACGAGGTCAACGTGGCGATTAAGTTGGGCTACCTTCCAGTGGAGAGCATACTGGAGGGCCTGACTCAGAAACCCGAAGACTCTCATGTGATCTTGACAGGACGGGGAGCGCCCCCGGCGCTGATTGAGCAGGCTGACCTGGTGACCGAAATGACCCTGGTGAAACATCCCTTCCGGGAACAGGGCGTGAAAGCTCAGGCAGGGATCGAGTTCTAAGTAATTGTTAAGAATCACGGATTAAATAAACCCCGGAATTTAGTTTCTGCGCTTGCAGAAACTAAATTCCGGGGTTTATTAATTTTCTGTTCATAAGTTAAAACGGTAGCAAGGGCTACCGTTTTAACTTATATGTGTTATAATAAGTCCTAATATGAATGCACAACCCCGCAAGAAAAAATGTTCAAAGCAAGCAGAAACCGTCAAGAAGTCATGACACAACTCTCTGAGACTCACCGTGAGAATCTCCGGAGAAATCTGCACCGTCGGATCGAAGCAGCCCGCGCCAGAGGTGATGAAAACCTGGTGCGTCTCCTCGAAGCAGAATCCAACTACATCGGTTAGATCACCTTCTGCCTCGTCTGGTATTTTGGAGTACTGCAATCAATCTGTCAGGTGGAATCAGAACCAGTTGGCTTTTTCTAGCCTCTCCTACAGGCGGTCACATGGCCGCCTTTACCTTTTAAAGGGCTACTCCACTGCATATCATGTATGAATGCTCTCACCACCTGCTGGCGCGAGGTGGGAGTGTCCTGATAGGGCG
>CAZVXA010000249.1:0-9409 GCA_964630955.1 uncultured bacterium
GCCAGTGGTGGTGATTGCGCTGACTGCTCAGGCATTGGAGGGCGATCGCAAACAGTCCCTGGCCGCAGGCTGCGATGACTATATCAGTAAGCCGTTTGCGTTAGACCTGCTGCTGGACAAAGTTGCCCAACACCTGGGGCTGACCTATACCTACCAGAGCAGCGCTTAGTGTGTATGCATTGAGCATCTCTCGCGTGACCCTGCGCCGCAGGGTCACGCGAGAGACGCTCAAAATAGGTTTTTAGATCCCTGAGTGTGGGGTGGTGACGTGCGACGCTAAGCATCGCACGTCACCACCCTTTCAGCTTTTGACCGCGATCGATGTGGCCAACCAGGCGTACCACTCTGACAGTCCTGTGCCCTGCGTGGCAGAAACCTGGAAGATGCGGATATCCGGGTTTACCTGTCGAGCGTAGGCCAGACAGCGATCGACGCTAAACGGCACGTAGGGCAGCAGGTCAACTTTAGTCAGGATCATCATGCTGCTGGCGCGAAACATATGGGGATACTTGATGGGTTTGTCTTCCCCTTCGGTAACGGAGAGAATCACGACTTTTGCGTGTTCCCCCAGGTCAAACAGGGCAGGGCAGACCAGATTGCCCACGTTCTCAATCATGACAATGGAATTCAGCGGCGGGTTCAGTTCCCGCAATCCCCGCTCTATCATGGCGGCTTCCAGATGGCATCCAGTGCCCGTGTTGATTTGCACGACGGGACAGCCAGTTTGTTTGATGCGATCGGCGTCATTTGCCGTGGCCTGATCGCCCTCGATCACGCTGAATGGGATCTGGTGTTTCAGGTCATTAATGGTGCGGGTTAGCAGGGTAGTTTTACCGGAGCCAGGGGAACTTACCAGGTTTAGTGCCAGCGTGTTGCGGCCATGCAGCCAACCCCGATTCTGGGCGGCGATCAGATCGTTCTTAGCGAGAAGGTTCTGCTCAAGGTTGAGAACGGTGCCGTGAATGCTGGCATGAAGTGTATCAGAGGGGGTGTGAGAATGAGTCTGATGTCCGCTGGCAGAACTGTTCTTAGCATGACTGCGAACATGATCTGGATCAAAAGTCTGATGACCGTTCTCTGAATCGTGTGAATGACGATGATCAGCATGATCGTAACTCTCTACATTGTGGGAGTGGACATGATGAGAGTGCGTGACCACGGTGCCATCCGGTAAAACGTGGGTGTGCTGATGGGGCAGGGTAGATACTGCCCCGGTCTGACCGTTAGTTATGGTTACTTCTGCATCATCCGAACAGCCGCACGTTACACACATACATCCTCCGTTTCCAGTTCCAGCGCTTTAATTTTGAGTTCCTCTCCCTGAATGATGTCAAGCTGGGTACTGCCGCACTCACACACTCCAAAAGGCTGCTCCAGCGGTACCTTGGCACCGCAACTGCGACAGTGCCCCAGACCGGGAACTTCTGTGATCTCCAGACGCGCACCTTCCAGGGGAGTACTGCGGCAGCAAACGTCAAAGCAAAACTGCACTGCATCCGGTAGAATGGCAGAAAGTTTGCCGATTTCCAGTCGAACGCAGCTAACTTTCGCGCCCTCAGCGTGTTTCAGGGCGATCGCCACAATGTTTTGCGTGATTCCAAGCTCATGCATACGTTCTCTCTCCTCAGAAGTTGGAGGTCTTTGAGAACTCCGACTTCCAAGCCTGGATGCGCCGATACAGCTTCTCAAAGGTTTATAACAATCGATGTTTTGGTTAGGACAAGGAGGAGTGGGGTCACTGCCCGCTCAAGGGGGAACCTCCCCTGCACCCCATCCGAACCGCTCTTTCGGTTGCTATATCAGGAGCCGAGTATAGCAATCGGATAAATCAGTATAAAAGGCTGAAAGTTACTTTTGGCCAGTACTTTCAGCGATAGAGAGGGCTGGTTGCTTCAGCCTCTTTTCACAATTGATGGGCAGGCACGTTTTCGTTCTGCAGAAGCTGAGTTTGCATCACCAGGCAATTTCCATCCTGCAGCCGCAGCTGATACTCGACTTTATCCATCAAGCGGTTCAAAATTAGCCAGCCGTAGCCGCCTTCCTGCTGCTCGTTGGGGCTGGGGGGCAGGTAGGTAGAAAGGTCGAAGCCCTGGCCCTGATCCCAGATTTCGAGTTGCAGATCGCGCTGCTCCAGCTTCAGGCGAATCAAGACAGGAATATGCGGTTGGTTGCGATGGGCGTGGCGCACCACGTTGGAATAGGCTTCCACCATAACCAGGCGCAGGCGGTTGGAATGGCTCTGCCAGTCAACATCCTGGCCCAATTCCAGCTCTAGAGAATTGAGGAGCCACTGTTCCACCACACTGAGGAACCGAAGATCGCTGGGTACATGAAGCTCGGTTCGCATAGCCTACAGAACCTCCAGAGCAAGTAGGGTTTGGTCATCTTCCTGGACAGGATTGTGTGCCTGGATGTGGGTGATCGCCGCATCCAGATCCAGCGCCCCAGGCTGCTGGTGCAGAAGCTGCCAGAGGCCATTCTGTCGTAACATCGCCCCTGCTGGCTGAGTGCCCTGGGGCACGGTTGCCTCAGTGATGCCGTCGCTGGAGAGCAAAAAAACATCGCCTGTGCGGAGCTTCAAACTCCCAGCCTCCGCCGTCCAATTGGGCAGAATACCGAGTGGAACGCCTCGCACTTTCAGGTAGTTTGGCTCGGCATCCTGCTGCTTGCGGTTCCACACTAGCGGGTAAAGGTGTCCGGCGTTGGCATAGACCAGTTCCCCCGTAGGAGGAGTATAGCGGGCCAGGGCCAGGGTAATAAAACAGTTACTGCTGACCAGGTCGTCAGAGAGGCTGCTGTTCAGGTTTTGCACTACATGGTGGGGGTCTGGGGAGATTTCCTGGGATAGCTCTCGTCGCAGGACGGAGATGGCGCTGGTCATAAACAGGGCAGCGGGTACACCTTTGCCGGAGACATCCCCGACGCCAATCCAGACATCACCCTGCGGATGGACATAGACCTCGAAGAAATCGCCGCCCACCTCACGGGCCGGATGGCAGCACGCCTGAATGCGCACGTCCTCCAGCATCGGTAGCTCCTGCCGCAGCAGGTTGGACTGGATCTGACGAGCCACAGCCAGTTCTGCACGCATCTGCTCGGTCTGTTCCTGAATTAGCCGCAGCGCACGGTGCAGTTCATCCGTGCGCTGCTTTAGAACACGGTAGGTGTCAGCCGCTTGCGCCACAACCATTTTGAGCTTGTCTGGATTCCAGGGTTTCGTGATGTATTTGAAGACCTTGCCAGCGTTGATTGCTTCCACTAAGTCTTCGACATCGGTGTAGCCAGTCAGGAGAATTCGAATGGTATCTGGGAATTCCTCGGCGGTCTTGCTCAAAAACTCTGTACCGTTCATCCCCGGCATTCGCTGGTCGGAGATGATAATTGCCATTTCGCCTTCCTGAGCAAGCAGTTTCAGGGCATTCATACCGCTGTCGGCCTTGAATACCTTAAACCCTTGCCGAAAGGTGCGGTACAGCAAGTCCAGGTTGTCAGACTCGTCGTCTACCACCAGGAGTTTCAATTTGCTGCGCTCTACCTGGGTCATCCTGCTGATACTCCCAATCTCAGTCTTAAACGTACCCCTGATCAGAGAATTGCTAACAATCCGCTGGCCTCTGCTGCAAGGCGAGACGATTTGGGTGGCGCTGGTATGCGTTTAACGGCTCTCGCGTGCCCCTGCGCCGCAGGGGCACGCGAGAGCCGTTAAAATCGTTTTTTGTATTTCCGGGCAACACCCTCCCACCCTAATTAACCAAGTCTACGGGGATTGCCATAAAATAAAAAATCCTTAAAGTCCCTGTTTTCGTTGGGCGCGGCTAAGCCGCGCCCAACGAAAACTGAGACTTTATTCAACAGCAGATCCCTAATTTGGTTGGTTCGCCTGGTTTTGGCGAGGGGCACTCCTTCACCCTCCGCTAACGTCAGCAGAAAATGGCGACATTTTTCAATTTATTTCTGGAACAGTCACCCAGGAGTGTGGCATTCTGGGAAACACCCCCCCAAGATTGATGATCTTTTCTGCTGCCATGCACACCTTTTTGCCGATCGCCTACTTCGAAGATCAGTTTGTTCCCTTTGCAGATGCAAAAATTTCCATCGCTACCCATGCGCTGCACTACGGTACCGGAGCGTTCGGCGGATTGCGCGGCATTCCCGATCCCAACCATCCAGATCAGATCCTGCTGTTTCGGCTCGATCGCCACTGCAAGCGGCTCAGTGCCAGTGCCCATCTGATGCACTTCGACCTGCCTGCCGACAAGATCCAGCAGGTGATAGTGGATTTCGTGAAGAAAAATCAACCCAGAACATCGTTCTATATTCGTCCCTTTGTCTACACCTCGGATCTGGGCATTTCTCCCCGTCTGCACAGCGTTGAAAAGGACTTTTTTGTATACGGTCTGGAATTGGGAGATTATCTCTCCCCCGATGGCGTCAGTTGCCGTATCAGCTCCTGGTACCGTCAGGAGGACCGCAGTCTCCCCCTGCGTGGCAAAATCAGCGGGGCCTACATTACGTCATCTCTGGCCAAAACCGAAGCGGTGGAATCGGGCTTTGATGAAGCCATTCTGATGAATTCTCAGGGTAAGGTGAGCGAAGCTTCGGGGATGAATATTTTTGTGGTGCGCAACGGCACCCTGATTACGCCGGGATACGACCAGGATATTCTGGAGGGCATTACCCGCGATAGTGTGTTGACGATCGCCCGTGATATGGGGATTCCTGTCGTCGAACGATCGATCGATAAGTCAGAACTGTTCATCGCCGATGAGGTATTTCTGAGCGGAACGGCGGCCCGTATTACCCCGGTCAGTCGAATTGAGAACTACAAGTTTTCCAGCGATCGCCCCATCACCACAAAGCTACGGGAAAAGCTCACTGCCATCACAGAGAATCGTGACCCGGCCTATCAAGACTGGGTGTTTGTAGTTCCCCTGTAGGGATATAGCGTTTCTCAGTCTGGTGCAGCACAGATTTTCATGTGAGAGCCGCGCGGAGCGCGGCTCTCACATGAAAATCTGTGGTTTTCCTGAGCGCGGAGCGCTGTAATTATGGGGTGGGCATCTTGCCCGCCCAAGTCTTTTCTCCTATGCAGGTTGCTCCCGCTGAGGTAGGACGTAGATCAACCCCGAAATTAGGGTGAGAGTGACGGAGAGCCAGAACATCCCCTGGGCCAGTAAGGTGTTGGCAAACGGAGGGGAGATCAGAAGGGCGATCGCCACAATCTGCGACACCGTTTTCAATTTTCCCCAGAGATTGGCTCCAGAGATCGTGGTCTGGTTGACGCGCCATCCGGCGATCGCCAGTTCCCGCCCAAACATCAGAAAGACGGACCAGGCGGGAATTTGTCCCAGTTCGATCAGCGACAGCAGGGGAGCCAGCACCAGCAATTTATCCACCAGTGGATCGAGAAATTTCCCCAGATCGGTGACCTGATTCAGGCGACGCGCCAGGTAGCCATCCAGCCAGTCGGTTCCAGCGGAGACGATGAAAATCACGGTTGCAATCCAGCGGGATGAATCGGAGGGCTGGTGCAGCAAATAGAGCAGGGCTGGAACGCCGAGCAGCCGGGAGACAGTGATCCAGGTGGGAAGATTCACAACAATTCAGCAGGAGAACTGAATTCATTCTCACCCGTTTAGGGAAATCTCGATACGCGCACCGTTGCTCTCTCAGAAACCCAGGATGAGTAGTGGCGAGGTGCTTCGCACCTCGCCACTACTCATCCTGGGTTTTGGGGATGGACAATCGCTAGGGCACAATCCACGCCCGCTCATGGTACCGCGATGGCTCAGCATAGGGATCGACCGCAGCATGAGCATGTCCGTGGTCGTGAGGATGTCCGTGACCGTGATGGTCGTGGGACTGGCCGTGAGCAGGGTCAGGGCTATGGCTGTGACCGTGACCGTGGTCATGAACCTGGGAGTGCCCGTGGTCATGACTATTGTCGTGGTCATGACTATTGCCGTGGTCGTGACTGTTGCCGTGGTCGTGACTGTGCCCGTGGCCATGATTCCCATTTCCGATCGCAGCCAATCGGAACTTGCACATCTCGCAATTCATCTGAACCTGTCCCAATTGGGTCTCGATCTCCCGATCGCGCAACACCTGGAGAAGCTGGGAGTGCAGCCCCATCTCAGGAAGACAGGTCAGGACAATGTCGGGGTGGGCGGCCTGCTGTTCAGCGGAAATGGTGAAAATCTTCTTCACCAGCGCGCCTGTGAACAGGAAGTAGGGCAGCACAATAATCCGCTTTGGCTGGTACAGCCGTGCTCGCCGGAACCCCTCCTCCAGGCGGGGATGGGTGATCCCGATAAAGCAGATCTCGACGGTGCTGTAACCGCTACCTTCCCACAGCACCCGTGCCATCTTGTATACATCACCATTGGCATCGGGGTCGCTGGCTCCCCGCCCAACAAACAGCAGTACCGTGTCTTCGCGGGAAATGCCTTGAGGGTTCCACTGGGGGGAGTCCAGGTCAGTCAGGCGCGATCGCCACAGGTCAATGATCCCCGGTGTAATACCAAAATGCCGTCCGTAGTGAAAGTTCACCTGGGGATGGCGCTGCTTTGCCCGATCCAACTCGTTGGTTACGTCAAACTTGTTGTGCCGTGCCGCAAACAGCAGAATGGGCAACACTGACAGGTCTGTATAGCCCTGCTCCACGCAGCGATCGACTCCCTGCTGGATTGAAGGTTCCGTTAACTCCAGAAAGCAGGGGACGACGGGGCGAGAGGTATCCAGCGCCTGGTAAGCTTCCGCAAAATCCAGCAAACTTTGGCGACCATCGGCGTCACGGCTCCCATGCCCCACCAGCAGTACCGGGCGCTGCATCGGTAGGGGTGGCAGTTCAGGGATGGCCTGATTGGACTCAAGCGGATAGACAGACAGCAAATTGTTAAACGATTCTGTAGAAATAGACAAAACCCAAAACTCCCTTCCCGTGCAACGCGGGAAACAGAGTGAAAAAGCAGTGGGCGGCGTTCTGGCTCAGTATTGTGAATGTTTCACCTGCGACGCATCGCAGGTTCGCAGGTGAAACATTCACAATGCCATACAGTTGCGGCACAGCGCCGGACTCGCACCGGACTTTCCCAATACACTGCTGATCACGTTTGCCCAGCTATCTTACCGTATCGGCGATCGGCCCAAAATCCTCACCGAGGGGATAGCATTCCCCGGACGCAGGTCTGGATGCACTCCGCCGATGAATCTTGGGTTAAAGTTGAAGGATTACTGAGACACGAACCAAACAAAATAGTACAATAGTATCATCGTGGTTTGGTAGAGAATCGGCCTCGGCTGCACTGCCATCCCGCTCCCATTCACACCCGTCAGGGGCCTCGCGCCCGGTATTTCCAGGAGAGTCGAATTGTTATGAATAGCTGTATTTTGATGGCGGAGGTCATTCAGGAAGCGCAACTCCGCTATACCTCTGATAACCAGACGCCCATCACCGAACTCTGGGTGCAATTTCCTGGGCAGCGCGATGAAGATCCTCCAGAAAGGCTGCGGGTGGTCGGCTGGGGGAATCTGGCGCAGGAGATGGAGAATAGCGGGTATCAGGTGGGCGATCGCCTGATTGTCGAAGGTCGCCTCACGATTAATTCCGTCGATCGACCCGAAGGCTTCAAAGAAAAGCGGGTCGAACTCACCGCCTCCCGCATTCACCGGATCGCTGCCGATGCTTCGGTGACCAGCAGTACGCCCGTTTCCACTCCGACTGCCGCAGCGAAGCCCGCTCCCTCTGCTGCTCCCACCGCTGCGGCGAAGCCTGCCCCCAGCCGCTCGAAGCCTGTCGCCTCAGAAGCCCCTGCTGCAAAAACACCTGCCTATACAGCAGGCGGCGGTGAAACTGCTGATTTTGATGACATTCCGTTCGTGCGACCCGTTGAGTCCAAAACCGTAGCTGGTGAAGACCTGATTGATCCAGAGATTCACCGCCCACGGGTAGGATTCGAGTTCCATAAGTTCTAAACGAACTGGGGACTTAACTTGCTCTTAATGATGGTGAAAATCCATGTTTACCCTTCCCTGGTCAGAACGACGAGGGATAGAATCGGTGGATCGCAACGCTGAGGTGTTTCTGGTTAGAGCGCCATTAGATGACCTGTTTGATGCGCTTTCGGAGCAGGCGATCGAGTCACGAAAGGATGTGCTGGGAACTGAGATTGAAGTGTTGGGAGATTTTATCCTCAGCTATCAGATCGTAGGGCAAACCTGGTCTTTAATCGTGAAGGGATATGTTCTAGAGGGTAACTATTATTCTGTTCTACAGACTGACGAACTCGCTCAACTTTCAAGGCGATTGCAGCAGCCCATTATTCACCTACAGGTTAGTGATACAGGTGGAACGATTAGCTATGACCTGTATGAAACTGGGGATTTGGCTGAGTATTTTCGAGGCGGAGAGCCTTCGCTCGAAGTGCTGGAAGATCCTGGAATTCAACCGCAGCAATTTTCAATTGTCTGGTATCCAGGTGTGGAAATTGAAGGGATTAATTCTGAAGATCTTGCCTCTCGCCAAACTGCCTATTTCTGGTCGCGCAAACGACAGTTAACAGCTGAGAAGATTGGCAATATTTGGAACTTTGTCTACCGATTACTTGAGGACTATGAAGCTTACGATCCAGCCTTAAGCTGCGAATATTTCTTCAATAAATATGATGCTTTTAGGTTGGGCGATCGCCATCCCGTTCAAAATCCAGGAATAACGATGGGCTTTGGCTTTGATCGTGAAGGACAGGCACAAGAAGCCAAGGATATCCCTGATTTAATCAGGGTTGATTACTTTCGGTTTGGCAGTTAACGAAGGCCGAGAATCAGGGCTATTTCATTCTCAATTAAATCCTGACATGGGATGAGCAGAGTAGGATGGGCAAAGCGAAGCGTGCCCATAATGCATACGAATGGTGATGGGCACGGACTGCCGTCCTTTGCCCATCCTACAGTTCAACTTTGGGTAAGTTCATACCCCAAATCGAGAATAAAATGACCCTGGCCGAGAATAATGGCAGATCGTTTGAACTTTTTACAATAGATAGCTTACTTTGGGAGGACTACAGTGGATTTTTACACCGTAATTTTGCGCCAGAGTGGAGAATATTGGGTTGCACTTTGTCTTGAGAACGGAATCGTTGGGCAAGGCGAGACACGGGACGCTGCAATTCTTAAACTGAAACAGGCGATCGAATCATTTCAAGAGGTTTACGAATCTCAATCTGATATTTTCTGTGCGCCTGTTGCAATCAGAGAGCTTCACGAATTTTTGATGGTGGAGTCGAAGGAGCCAGCATCAGAAGTGTACGAATTCAGGGCAGTATATGCCTAAAAACATTCCTTCCCTCAACCCGAAGTAGTTACAGCGCTTTGCGCTGAACTAAAACCAAACTTTGTGTTGAGAACCGCGCGG
>CAZVXA010000250.1:0-9400 GCA_964630955.1 uncultured bacterium
CTGGTGTATCGTCATTCCATCGTGCATCGAGCCGCGACCGACGTTTTTCGGCAATATCGTCTGTAATCGCGCTGATTTTTTCTGAAAAGCGGACTTAGTCACTGGACTCTTGACTATTTTTCCTATAGCGCCGCGAAACGCTCTCATAGAGAGCGTTTCGCGGCGAGCTTAATTTTTAGCGCCGATTTTTTCTGAAACGCTGGCGCTGCCAGCGTTTCAGAAAAAATAGGCGCGATTTAGTCAAAAGTCCAGTAAGTCAGCTTTTCAGAAAAAATCAGCGCTAAAATAAATATGCCGTGAAACGCTCTCACAGAGAGCGTTTCACGGCATTGTAGAAAGAATAAGTGATTTTGGATCCCGTGCCCGTTTTTGGTGCGGGTCGGGGTACGCTGGTACGGAATTTTCCTGTCTGTTTGATGTTGCGCCAGGGGAGACACGGCCATGAATCAAGGGTTCTCATCTGATCCGCAGAATCAGCCGAGCAAGCGCCCTGCGTCCATTCGTCCAGAGAATGCTCTGCCAGAGGGGTTGGTGGCGCTCAAAAACAAGGACTATCCAGCGGCGATCGCCCTCCTCGCCCCCCTGGCCCACAATAGCACCGATGAGACCGTTCAGCTCAAGGCACAGGTAGGGCTGATCATGGCCTACGAGCGGCTGGGTCAAATTAAAGCGGCGATCGCCCTCTGTCGTCGTATGCAGGTGAGCAGCAATCGTCAGGCGGCTCACTGGGCAACCCAAACCCTGGAAGAACTCAGCCGCCGCTATCCCGCTGAGGCCGCTACGGCGATGGAAACTCCCGCGATGGATGACGAAGTCACCCAGCCATTCCATCTCCCTGCTGAGAACAACCCGAGCGGAGAACAGGGGACGATGATCACGCCGCGCGACTTTACGGAAACTGCTGCCCCCCCCACAACAAACGCTCAACCCGAAGCGCTGACCTGGCGACAGGCGGGACGATCACAGCGCTGGCATCCCTTACCCGTTGTCGATCAATCGCAGCTCTGGGCCGTCTCAGCGATCGCGGTACTCCTGCTAATCTGGCTGCTACGAACGGCCTGTCAGATTGCCATCAGCATTTACAACTTGATCGCCAATCGCATTACTTTCCCGGTCGATCTGCGGCATACCCTGATCTACGCCGATCCAATGGTGTTCGTCATGCTGCTGGTGCTGGTGTTGGCCATTGGCCTACCCTGGTTGATGCCCTTTCTGCTGCAGCGGTGCTACGGCGCGAAACCCTTCAGCCTGCGCCTGCTGGAACAGTCCAGTCCAGAGGCCGTGCGTCTGCTGAAGCGTCAGTCGAATCAGCGTCGTCAGCCCGTTCCCTCCCTACAGCTTTTGCCAGCGGAAGCCCCCATTCTCTTCACCTATGGACTGCTGCCCCAAAAAGCCTGCATCGTCGTCAGTCAGGGATTGCTGACCCAACTGGCTGATGACGAAATCGCCGCTCTTTATGCCGCAGAAATGGCTCATCTGGAGCACTGGACGGTGCTGCCCCTGTCGGTGGTGGCGATCGCTGCACTTCTCCCCCACATCGCCTATCGCCAGCTCTCCCAGGTAGGGGATTCGCTTCTGTCTGCCAACTCCAGAAAGCAACCCAATCTTCTGCTTCAGGCAGCTCTGGGCGGTCTTGCCGCAATTTTCTACGGTCTGTACTGGGTCTGCCGGCTGGCGGGCCTATGGGCAGCGCGGGTGCGCATCCGCTATGGTGATCGCACCGCTGCCAACCTGACGGGCAATCCCAATGGTCTGATTCGTGCCCTGCTGAAGCTCAACCTGGGTCTGGCGGAGGCAACTGAAAGCCGCAAGCAAACCGCTACCCTGCTGGAAAGTCTGGACTTGCTGTTTCCGGTTGGCCCCCGAACTGCGCTTACCTTTGGCAGTGTCTACCCCAAGTTTCCCAATCTAACTCTATTGGACTGGGATCGCATTCGATCGCACCACTGGCTTTCGCTGCTGGACGCCCATCCTCCCCTGGGGGATCGCCTGTCCCGGCTCTGTCAGTACGCCCAGCGCTGGAAACTGGAACCAGAACTGGACTTTACTGCCCTCCCAGCCGTTCAGCAGGCTTCCAAATCAGCGCTGCTGCTCCAGGCGAGTCCCACATTGGGCGTTTTGGTGGGGCTGGGTTTAGCACTTTTCATGTGGGGGCTGGGGAGCGTTGCCGAACGCCAGCTCTGGTATGAAATCTCCTGGATGGCCAGGGATCGGTCGGTGCTCATTGCCCTTCCCTGCATCGGTTTCAGCCTGGGCACTTTCTACCGGATTAATTCGCTGTTTCCCGATATCAAGCGGCTGAATCTCCAGACCAATCTCCCGCTAAACGATTTGCTCACCAATGCCACGGTGCTCCCGGTGCAGGGGCAGCCCGTCCGACTGCGGGGCATCCTGCTAGGTAGACCGGGGATGGGTAATCTACTGAGCCAGGATCTGCTGCTGAAAACGGAGAGTGGCACCATTCGCCTGCACTATACGACTGCTGCTGGTCCACTGGGTCAACTGATGGCGCGATCGCAGCCAGCCCAGTGGCTCAATACCCCTGTGACGGTGGTCGGTTGGTTTCGTCGAGGAAATGTTCCCTGGATTGACATAGAAGTTTTGCAGCCCCATAAGGGATCTGCCCTCCACGCGGGTCACCCCGTCTGGACGACGGTAGTGGGGGCGATCGCCGCTCTCTTTGGCCTGTACGTCCTGTTTAATGGATGGCTTTAAGGATCGTGAATAAATTACTGGACTTTTGACTATTTTCCCTATAATGCCGCGAAACGCCCTCTGAGAGGGCGTTTCGCGGCATATTCAATTTAGCGCCGATTTAGTCAAAAGTCAGTAAATTAACCAGGGCGGGCATATTGCCCGCTCAGTGACTGGGCGGGTAATATGCCCGCCCTACGGGTCAGGTCACCCAAGCCTCGCTGAATTTCTCACCAGGGCTTGCGACTCTGCAACAAAGATGTTACATTTCTTTACAAGTTAAGCTTGTTAGTGGAGTTTGCATTCCAGGTTTGAAAAGAATTCCTTTCGAGGGTGTTGCCGGATGAAAGGCTTTTCAGTTAGGTATATTTACCTGGCTGAGGTTCGACCTAAAGCAGTGTGTCTCCAGCAGCTCAAGTTTTCCTTCCAACACAGCAACTTAAGCCAGCCCTCATCGATGGCTGGTTTTTATTTGCTCACAGCCTATCCGAAAACCCAAATTCTTACAGGCGCGACGCTACAGGGTCGCGCCTGTAAGAATTTGGGTTTTCGGTATTCGGATAGGTACTAAAAAGGGGCGCTCTGTCAACTGGCGCACCTCCACCTTAAGAGATTCTTATCTTCGTGCGATCAAGCATGAAATCTACTGGTTGAACGATTTTTAAACACAATTCGCGTGATACCTTAGTGAATGGCGTGACTGAGCAGAAGTCATACTCGACACGCGAATCGCCCACAGAGCGATCTATGCTGGTGCTATGAGACGTTGATACGATTGTTTAAAAAGCCTCCATTCATTTCTACGGGTCTAGTTTCCCAGCGAGCGTTGTAGCAAACCTTTCAAGCAAACTTGTCTGAATCAAGCCTGGAGGAATCTTTGTCTATGTCTGTCCGTCTCTATATAGGCAATTTGCCGAAAGAAGTGGAGCGCCAGGATCTAGCGTCTCTTTTTAGTGAGTTTGATGAATCCACTACTAAGGTCATTACTGATCGAAAGACCGGAAAGTGCCGTGGTTTTGGCTTTGTGACTGTTAAAACTGATGAGCAGGCGGACCAACTCATCGAGAAGTTCAACGGCTACTCCTTCAAAGACAGCGAACTCAAAATCGAAAAAGCTCTACCCCGCACCAAGGGCAAGGATGATGAGGAAGACGGAGCAGAGGAATCCGCTCCCACTCCCGTCGCCAGCAGTTCGGGTAATCGTCGCACCAAGGGCAACAACAAATCTAACAAGAAATCCAGCTCCAGCGAATCAGATTCGGTAACCCCCGATCCACGCTGGGCGCAGGAGTTAGAAAAGCTGAAGCAGCTTCTGGCTGCTCAGGCAACAAACTAACAAAAAGGCTCACCTTTCGGTGAGCCTTTTTGTTGTTGGACTTTTGACTCAATTGCGCCGATTTTTCCTGAAATGCTGACTGCGTCAGCGTTTCAGGAGAAATCGGCGCTAAAACTAAATATGCTACGAAATACTCTCGTAGAGAGCGTTTCGCGGCATGGCACTAAGAACTCATCGCCATCGAGAACTTCTGCACCAGCATCGGCAGCGCCGGACAGGGTAATTTTTCTTCCAGATTATCCGGTTTATTCCAGGTAAATGGCGCTTGCTTTTCTGCACTCATCCACAGTAAGCGCTTTGCTCTTGTCATTGCCACGTACAGCAGCCGAAATTCCTCTGCGGTTTGCAGATACCCTGCCTGATGCCATGCCGCCTCAATGTCAGGAATCGGTTGCTGGTGGACGCTGGCTCGAATTTGCGCTCGCGCCACCTGAGACAGGTTAAACTCCCCAAGGAACTGTGCCTGGGGCAACATCCGCAGCCGTCCAGGAATACTCTGCTCATGCAGGAATGGAATAAACACATAGTCCCAGTCCAGCCCTTTGGCCTTGTGCATTGTGATCACGGTGAGCTGTCCAGGACGGGTGTAGCGAGCATCCGGGTCATCGGTTTCGACAGGTTCGAAGCGCTCGGCGCGGACGATTTCTCCTAGCACTTCCAGTGTGTTCGCCATTGAGGGGCCAAAGCTGGTCTGCTGGGTGACACGCGCGGCGAGCTTATCCGCAGTTGCCAGTTCTGTCTGGTCGTAGCGCAACGTCAGCGCCAGGAAGGGAATCAGTTGAAACTGCGGCAGTTCCAGGCGAGCATGGAGCAGGGAACAGCAGAAATACTGCGCTTTCTGCACCGAATCCGGCAGGGGAGCATCCAGGGGGCCAGGGTAGAGAAACTGTTCGGGCTGGCTGCTGAGTTTGTCCAGATCCTGAGCGGGGATGAGCTGGCGATCGACCAGTACTCGCAGCGCCGCCTTCAGGTAGTCAGGAGAATGGGGACGATCGAGAAATTGCAGCAGAGCAAAAATTTCGGCAGGCACATGGGAGTGGCGATCGCGCTCCCCTACGTCGTATACTTCAATCCCGCTCGCCCCCAGGTCTACCTCCAGACCGTACAGTTTGGGATTGCGCAGCAGATCCGCGACATACTTACCCTGGCGATTTTCCCTCACCAGCACGGCTGCTCGATGACCAGGATTTTTCCCCATCAACGCTACAACTCGCTGACCGATTAGCTGAACCGAGTGATGGATATCTCGCGGAAAGCGAATCTCCAGCCCGTAGCCCTCAACTACTGGATTGGCGTCTTCCTGGGGGTCATTGGTAGGCACCGGGCGAATCACCTGAGGTCGGAAGGGGAGCGACAGGGTGGGCACATTGGGGGTGGCAGGGACTCGATAACGGTCGTTCACCCATTTCAGCAAAGCATTCGCCGCCTCCATAATCACGGGGGTACTGCGGCCTGCCTGATCCATCTCGGCTAATCGACCCTGAGCAGCGCATTGCTCACAAAATTCTCGGAAGAAGAGCGGATCGGCGGGCGTGAAGGTGGAGTTGATTGCCTGGTTGGGGTCACCCACACGGATTAAATTGAGCTGGTCGGGTTCCGCTGGATCGGCGGCAAGAATACGCAGGAGTTCCGTTTGTAGGGGAGAGGAGTCCTGGGCTTCGTCCTCACATACGGCAAACACCTGGGACTGCCAGCGGCGACGGGCTTCGTCGTTCTCCAGCACCCGCAGTGCCGCCAGGATCATGTCGTCGTAGTCGATGAAATTGTGCTGCTGGAGTAGGGTCTGGTATTGCTCGTAGAGCCCAGCGGCGATCGCCAGCACGTCATAGCCCTCCGCAGTTGTGCGAACGGTGGTTTCCTGACTCAACTGTCTCAGCGTTTCTGGGGATAGCCCCGAACTTTTGGCTTCCCGCACAACGGTCAACGCCAGGTCGGGCAGGACTTCCGTTCTCAGTACAGACTGTCGCCGCAGTCGCTCGGTTTCTTCTCCGTCGAATTGTCGTCCTTCGAGCAACTGCTGATAGAGCCAGGGATTTGCAGCGATCCACTGTTCGACGCAGGTGCGGATCAGACGGTTGCTCTGGTTGACGGTGACCAGGGTGGTGCTATCAAGGTTCAGCCCCGACAGATCAGGATGGCGGTTGGCAATACTTAGCGCCAGCCCGTGCAGGGTGGAGACGGAAAAGCCGTTGGCGGAGAGGGAAAGATCGCGCAGGCAGGTTCGGATTTTGGCTCGCAGGTTGGCGGCGGCAGAGCGGGTGAAGGTGACCAGGATAAGCTGCCGTTCCGGTAGGGGGGAGTGAGGGAAGCGCTGTCGGTGGGTGGCGGCTTCGAGGTGACGCTTTGCTAAGAGAATGGCGGTGGCGATCGCCATCCCGGTCGATTTGCCAGAACCGGGCACCGCAGATACCGCCAGTGCGCCCCCCTGCCAGTCGGCCATGCGCTGCTGCCCTGCGCGGAGGCGATCGCGCAGGATTCGAATTTTGGCAGATAGTGGCTGGGCGGGGTTTTCCAGATCCGATTGCAGGCTGGACTCAATGGCGAGCGGTTCGAAGGGCATGGCGATCGGATGAACTCTTTTTTGATGCTACACGGGTTGTTGGGGTTCTGGGTTTGTGAGGAACACACAACCCGATGACGAAGTGAAAAAATAGAAGGGTTATACCTGTTGTTCAACGGAATGCCGCAATTGGAATTAGGGAGTTGCCCCCAGCTTCATCAAGTCGTGTTGTATGACGCTCAGGGGCGACGGTGGCTATCGTTTGAGAAGCCAGTCGCAGTGCTGACGGCGCACCGTTTGGAGGAGGTTATCCCTGTACTGGAGGCGGTGCAGCAGTGGGTGAACGATCGCCACTACTACGCTGCCGGGTTTCTCAGCTATGAGGCGGCACCTGCGTTTGACCACAACTTACGAGTCAAAGCCTGTACCCAGTTGCCGCTGGCCTGGTTTGGTATTTATCCCCCGCCGCAGGAAGTGGTGTTGCCAGGTGCTGAGGACACTCCAGTGAACCAGTCCCTGGAGTGGACGCCTTCGATTTCTGCGGAGCAGTTTTATCGAGACATTCACCAGATCAAACAGCACATTGCAGCGGGGGAGACTTACCAGGTCAACTATTCGTTTCGGCTGCGATCGCCCTTCTTCCAATCCCCCTGGACATACTTTCTGCAATTGGTGCAGGCCCAGGAGGGGCTATACGGAGCATACCTGGAACTGGAGGACTGGGTCATCTGCTGCGCTTCGCCAGAACTCTTCTTTCAGCAATCAGGCAATCGCCTCACCTGTCGGCCCATGAAAGGAACCACCCGACGGGGGCAGACGTTTGCGGGCGATCGCCAGTTGGCTCAGGCACTCCATCAGTCCGAGAAGAATCGCGCCGAGAATTTGATGATTGTGGACATGATCCGCAACGATCTGGGGCGAATCGCAGAGATTGGCAGCGTCCAGGTGCCCCAACTGTTTGACCTGGAGCAGTACCCGACGCTGTGGCAGATGACTTCAGTGGTGCAGGCAACGACCCAGGCAAATTTTGTGGCGGTAATGCGATCGCTCTTCCCCTGTGCGTCGATCACGGGTGCGCCCAAGTGCAGCACGATGAAGATTATCTCGGAGCTGGAGGATGCTCCCCGTCGAATTTACACCGGAACCATTGGTTACCTTGCGCCCGACCAGACGGCCCAGTTCAACGTTGCCATTCGCACCGTTCTGATCGACAAAACTGCACAGCAGGCAGAATACGGCGTTGGGGCAGGAATTGTCTGGGACTCGGTGGCAGAAGATGAATATCAGGAGTGCTGCACCAAAGCGGAGATTTTGACGCGCAGGCAGCCTGCGTTTTCCCTGCTGGAGTCGCTGCAATGGACACCCAACGACAGCTATTTTTTGCTGGATCTGCACTGTCAGCGGTTGCAGCATTCGGCGGAGTATTTTGCGTTTCAGGTGGATCTGGAGGCGGTGAGAGAAAAGCTGGGGGCGATCGCCCAAACGCTCTCACCGTTCCCCCACAAAGTACGGCTGCTCGTTTCCAAAGGGGGTGAAATCAAGGTGAGCGCAGCGGTGATTGAAGAACATCATTTCTCTGGTGATCAATCAGTAAACCGCCCCTATCTCAACGTCAGCCTTGCATCCCATCCTGTTAATTCCTCAAACATTTTCTTGTATCACAAAACCACGCACCGTACTGTGTACGACCAGGCACGCCAGCAGTTTCCCTACGCTGACGATGTGCTGCTGTGGAATGAACGCGGTGAGCTGACGGAGTTCTGCAACGCCAATCTGGTGGTGGAATGGCAGGGGGAATGGTACACCCCACCCGTTGAGTGCGGTCTGCTGGCGGGGACATTCCGCATCTGGCTGCTGAGTCAGGGAAAACTCAAGGAAAAGGTCATTCACCGGGAAGATTTGCACCAGTGCTCCCGCATCTTCTGGATCAACTCCGTTCGAGGAATTCGTGCGTGCGTGCTGGTGCAAGCTGAAACTGTCGAACCCAGCTAAGTAACCAAATTTTGACAGGCGCGGCGCTACAGCGTCGCGCCTGTCAAAATTTGGGTTTCAGATAGACATATTGCACTTCTCGTGCGGGTGAGGTACGGGGTGCAGGGGTGTGCCCCTGCAACCCGTACCTCACCTGAGTAAGAACCGCTATAAGTTATTAGTGGACTTTTGACTCAATCGCGCCGATTTTTTCTGAAACACTGGCGCTGCAAGCATTTCAGGAAAAATCGGCGCTAAAATTAAGTTCGCCGCGAAACGCTCTCTTAGAGAGCGTTTCGCGGCATGGCAGGAAAAATAGTCAAAACTCCAGTAAGTTAGGTCGGTGAACCATTTCAATCGGCAGTTTCCGATAAAGTTGATGGGTAAAGTTTTTTAATTGTGGTGTAAGGTTGCATGTCGAGTGTAGTTGTACAGCTCTTGTTGATTGGCCTGGTAGCAGGCATTGCTGGAGGAATGTTTGGTATCGGTGGCGGGGCGATTATGATTCCTGCGATGGTGCTAATGATGGGAATGGATCAGAAGTTTGCAACGGGTACTTCTCTGGCGGCACAAATCCTACCCATCGGCATTCTGGGAGCAGCGGTGTACTACAAAAATGGCAACCTCAGTATCCGCGATGCCGTCTTCATTGCGATCGGCCTTCTGGTGGGGAATCTGTTTGGCGCGATGCTGGCCAATCAACCGTTTATTACCAGTGAAATGATGAAAAAGCTGTACGGGATATTCCTGCTGGTGGTCGGCTTCCGCTATCTGCTGTTTCGTTAGAAAACTCGACCAAGTATCCTTACAAAATTAAGTAGGCAGGCACGATTAAGCTTGAAATCCAAAAAGCTGTCCCGCCCTTCGACTTCGCTCAGGGCGGGACAGCTTTTTGGGTT
>CAZVXA010000251.1:0-9272 GCA_964630955.1 uncultured bacterium
CCCCCCCCCCCCCCCTCTCTCAAAAACAATTACAGGTTCATTTGTTCACGATCCTTAGTTCTACGGCAGATGGGGCGAATTGACTTGTAGAATAGGTCAGGGAAAATGCAACATAGGGGGTGAAGGGGGCGAAGCCCCCAAGAAGGGGCACACCCCCTGACAAAACTTTCGTTCTGCTGTACTAGATTAAAGAGGTCAAGATGTCATCTATCCGCGAGTTGCATCAACAGCTCATTAAAAAGGAGCGCTCTGCGGTAGAAATTGCAGAAGCGGCGCTGGAGCGTATTCACGCGCTGGAACCTAAAGTTCATAGCTTCCTGCATATAACAGCAGACCAGGCATTGCAGCAGGCACGGCAGGTGGATGCCCGGATTGCAGCGGGGGAAGAGATCGGATTGCTGACGGGGATTCCGATCGGCATCAAAGACAATATGTGTACGAAGGGAATTCCAACCACCTGTGCATCCCGAATTCTTGAACATTTTGTGCCCCCTTACGAATCTACCGTCACTCAGAAGCTGGCAAACGCAGGTATGGTCATGGTAGGAAAGACCAACCTGGATGAGTTTGCGATGGGAGGGTCCACTGAAAACTCTGCTTTCTACCCCACCTGCAACCCCTGGGATCTGGAACGGGTTCCCGGTGGTTCCTCTGGGGGATCAGCGGCGGCAGTGGCAGCAGGAGAATGTACCGTATCGCTGGGTTCAGATACGGGTGGTTCGATTCGAGAACCAGCCTCCTTCTGCGGTGTGGTGGGTCTGAAACCAACCTATGGCCTGGTATCGCGGTTTGGTCTGGTGGCGTTTGCGTCCTCGCTTGACCAGATTGGCCCCTTTGGGCGATCGGTGGAGGATGTGGCGATCACATTGCAGGCGATCGCGGGTCATGATCCAAAAGACTCTACCAGCCTTAACGTAGAGATTCCTGATTACACCAGCCTCCTGCGTCCTGCACTCAAACCTCGAAGACAGCTTCGGATTGGCGTGATTCAGGAAACTTTTGGACAGGGACTCGATCCGCAGGTGGAGCAGGCGGTGACTCAGGCTGTCAAAGTGCTGCAAGACCTGGGCGCTCAAATTGAGGTGGTATCCTGTCCTCAATTCCGCAGCGGGGTGGCCGCTTACTATATCATTGCCCCCTCAGAAGCGTCTGCCAATCTTGCTCGCTATGACGGTGTGAAGTACGGTTACCGCATAGACAGTCCCGATAATCTGCTGGAGATGTACACCAAAACTCGCGCCCAGGGATTTGGCCCCGAGGTGAAACGGCGGATTATGATTGGCACCTATGCGCTGTCTGCGGGGTACTACGATGCCTACTACCTCAAGGCTCAAAAGGTACGGACATTGATCAAGCAGGACTTCGAGCGAGCCTTCAACCAGGTCGATATTCTCGTCTGTCCAACCGCTCCGACTCCCGCTTTCAAAATTGGGGAGAAGAGCGACGATCCCCTCAGTATGTATCTGCTCGATTTGATGACCATCCCGGTCAATCTGGCAGGACTACCTGCGCTCAGTCTGCCCTGCGGTTTCAACAATCAGGGGTTGCCGATCGGGATGCAGATGATTGCCAACGTGCTCCGGGAGGATCTGTTGCTGGAGGCCGCCTACGCCTACGAGCAGGCAACCGAATGGCACCTCAAAACGCCCCCACTGGAATAAGAGTCTATCCGAAACCGAAACACTGGAGGGTGCACCATAGCGTCGCGCCCCCCAATGTTCCGGTTTCGGATAGGCGCGATTTAGTCAAAAGTCCAGTTCTATGGACAGACTGTTGCGCCAGTCAGGTTAGGCGTGGTCGTAGGGGTGCCTTCACACAGGAGTGCCTGAGTGTTGTAGACATCGTTGCGCCCACTGGAGATCCAGACTCGCCCAGCGTACCCCCGAAGTTGACCTCTGGGGGTGGCAGTTGTAATCACATCAGCGCTAGTTCCTGTCCCTGCACCAGGAACACTGCTGTAGGTGAAGTATGCCCCATCCGCAATGCCTAGCTCCAAATCGTTCAACTGGGCAAAAGCGGCATTTTCCATGTAGTGAGCCTGTTGCGCTCGATTCACCGAACCTACATAAGCAGATCCTTCTGCCTGACGGGCTTTGGCCGTCTGATTCAGAAAGGAGGGTAGGGCGATCGCCGACAAAATCCCAATCACTAAAATGACGACTAGCATTTCAACGAGGGTAAAACCCCCATCGCGCTCCTTTGCCGAGAGTTGCAGCAGTTGGATCGTTAAATGAGTTTTCATGATCAGGTTTAGTGCCGCAAGCAGCTGGGTATAAACAAACTGAACACTTTTTCTGAACTGGTTCGGTTTTTCAGGATTACATGAAGAAAACTTCACTGAAACTTCATACAGATAAACTCCTTATATCCGTATTTTTCCCCCGTACTTTTACAGTCTCTTGCTCTCCGAGAGGGGTTGGTCAGCCTATTTCTTCATCAAGCCGCCACTAGCATTGGAGTGACCTGTATGGAGACGAGACTTTGGCTGTCGAATACGGAGATGACAACCCCAATCTGCTCATAGGAACGGCAGGCGACGATCGCCTGTTTGGAGCGGGGGGCAACGATACCCTATTTGGAGAATTGGGCGACGATACCCTGTTTGGCGGCGAGGGCAATGACACCCTTAACGGCGATGATGGTGCTGACGAGCTATACGGGGAATCCGGGAACGATCGCCTGAACGGTGGTTCTGGTCAAGATTTTCTATTTGGCGGCGAGGGCAACGACAACCTGAACGGCGACGATGGCGACGACATCCTGTACGCAGAAGCTGGGGATGATGTCCTGTCGGGCAGCAGGGGCGATGATCGCCTGTTTGGCAACGAAGGGAATGACTGGCTAATCGGTGGCGATGGCGCTGATCGGCTGTTTGGTGAACGGGGAGACGATCGGCTGTTTGGCCAACTGGGGAATGACTTGCTCTATGCGGGGGAGGGGCGCGATCGCTTAGAAGGCGACGAGGGCGACGACCAGCTCTTTGGCGAACAGGGCGATGACACGCTGGTAGGCGGGCTAGGGAACGATCTGCTCTATGGTGCAGAAGGCAGCGATCGCCTGGAGGACGCGGGCGGTACAAATCAACTCTTTGGCGAAGCGGGAGACGATACCCTGGTCGGTGGCACAGGGAATGACTACCTGAATGGCGGCACAGGCAACGACACGATCAGCGGTAGCCTCGGCAACGATACCTACGTGGTGGAGAGTGGGGGCGATCGCCTGACGGAAAGCCTGAACCAGGGCAGGGATTTGGTAGTTTCGAATCTGACCTGGACACTAGGGGCCAACTTCGAAGAATTAGCGCTGATGGGAGGTGGCTCCATCAGCGGTTGGGGAAATACACTGAACAACAACCTCTACGGCAACAGCAGCAGCAATGTGCTAGGCGGACTGGCCGGGGATGACCTTCTGGACGGCAATGGCGGCAACGATCGGCTCCTGGGTGGCGCGGGCAACGATCGACTGGTCGGCAACGCCGGAAATGACGAACTGACGGGTGGCGCGGGCAACGATTGGTTCTGCTTCACAGGGCGCGGAGCTTTCTCCAGGGCAGTGGTCGGTACCGATGTGATCCGTGATTTCACCCGTGGTGCAGACAAAATTGTGCTGCACAAAAACTGCTTCACCGGCCTGCGCAGCACCCCTGGTCGCGGGTTCAACCGGGCCAGTGATTTTGCAATCGTGCGCACTGACAGTGCGGCAGCGAGAAGTAGGGCGGCGATCGTCTATAACGCCACCAACGGCAAGTTGATTTACAACCCGAACCGCAGCCTCGCGGGATTCGGCACAGGTGGTACCTTTGCCCTACTGCAAGGAAATGTTCTCCTCGCCGCCAGCGACTTCGTCATTCAATAAATCAATTTCGACAGCCACGCGAGTGTGGCTGTCGAAATTGATTCAGATGGAAATCAGCAATCCTTCACGCTACTACTCGGCAGATTTAAGTTAACCGATGGTTATTGGTGTGGAGCACTTCGCGACCCACACCAATAAATATAGGTTTATGTCCGCCATGTAGTACTACTCCTTGGATTTTGCGACCGAAGCGATGTGCAGTTCCTTCAGTTGTTTGACATCCACCGGAGAGGGCGCATTAGTCATCAGGCAGCGGGCCTGCTGTGTTTTGGGGAAGGCGATCGCATCCCGAATCGACTCTTCACCGGCCAGCAGCATGACCCAGCGGTCGATCCCATAGGCAATCCCGCCATGAGGAGGAGTGCCGTACTCAAAGGCTTCCAGCAGGAATCCAAACTTGTTGCGGGCCTCTTCGGGGCTGATGCCGAGCAGGTCAAACACCTCCTGTTGAAGTTCCGACTGGTAAATCCGCATACTGCCACCACCCGCTTCAAAGCCGTTGAACACCAGGTCATGGGAGAGGGAGAGGGCATTCTTCAGGTCGTCTGCCTGTTCGGGACGGGGAGCCGTAAAGGGGTGGTGCAGCGAGTCGTAGCGCTTCTCGTCGGAGTTCCACTCGAACATGGGGAAATCCACGACCCAGAGCAGATTGATTTTGTCGGGGTCGATTAGGCCCAGTTCTCGACCGACCACCTGACGCAGACGGTCCAGCGTTTTGTTAACGGTTGGAGCATCTCCTGCCCCAAACAGCAGCAGGTGACCCGGCCTGGCTCCAGTGCGGCTGAGCAGTTCTTGCTTCTGCTCCTCCGTCAGGTTGTCTTTAATTGCACCAATCGTGTCAATCTCACCGTCCTCGCGCACCCGGATGTAGGCCAGTCCCTTTGCCCCTACGTCGGTGGCCTCCTTAAACAGGTCGCCGCCCGGTTTGATTCGCACGTTTGAGATCGCATCATTACCGTTGGGGATCGGCAGCACCTTGACAATTCCACCGCTGGCGATAGCTCCTGAGAACACCTTGAAACCGGAGTCTTTCATCAGATCCGAGACTTCCACCAGCTCCAGACCAAAGCGAGTGTCGGGCTTGTCGGAACCGTAGCGATCCATCGCCTCCTGGTAGGTGAGACGGGGAAAGGGGCGGGGCAGTTCGACCCCTTTAATGGTCTTAATCAAATGACAGATGAGCTTTTCGTTCAGCTCCAGCAGTTCATCCTGCGTCATGAAGCTGATCTCCATGTCGAGCTGGGTAAACTCGGGCTGGCGATCGGCCCGCAAGTCTTCATCCCGGAAGCAGCGGGCGAACTGGTAATAGCGATCGACCCCCGCCACCATCAGAATTTGCTTGAACAACTGAGGCGACTGGGGCAGGGCGTAGAATTCTCCCGGATTCACTCGACTGGGCACTAGATAGTCCCGTGCGCCCTCCGGTGTAGAACGAGTCAGCATGGGAGTCTCAACTTCTACGAAGCCAAATTCATCTTCCAGATAACGACGCAGGGTTTTGATCACCTGATGGCGCAGTTGCAGGTTCTGGGCCATCCGCTCCCGGCGCAGATCCAGGTAGCGATACTTGAGGCGCAGATCTTCGCGTACAGACTCGGACTCCGCCATGGACACCTGGAACGGAAGCTGTTTGCGCACGGGATTCAACAGCTCAATCTGGTCGGCGTAGATCTCGATTTCGCCAGTTGCCAGTCGGGGGTTGAGGGATTCTTCAGGACGTTTGGTAACGCGCCCGGTGATTCTAACCACGTATTCGTTGCGCAGATTGTCTGCCGTTTCATAGGAGGCAGGGGTGCGCTGGGGATCGCTAACAATCTGAGCAATGCCCGTGCGATCGCGCAAATCCAGGAAAATAACGCCGCCATGATCACGCCGCCGGTCAACCCAACCGCAGAGGGACACCGTTTCGCCAACGTGGTTTGCTCGAAGTTGACCGCAATAATGGGTTCGCATGGCTGAGGAAAACAAATAAGAGGAGAGATTGAGAAAAACTCTTCCATTATCTACCCTTTCGGCAGCTTCACACCCACCCTGATGTAAGTAGGTGGTTATTGAAAAAACAAGAACCCCAAAAGCTGTTCTGCCCGCTGAGTGGGCAGAACAGCTTTTGGGGTTATCGAGGTTTTTCCAGAGAAGTAAACTATTCTCTCGTCCCTGGAACCGTGTATGGTTTGTCGCAATCTGGGTACACTAGGGCAGTTTGAAGCAAATACAGCGGTCTTTCCGATACACTGATACGCAGATCGAATCGAGCCAGTCCAGATCAAAACGGTTGGGGTTGCAAACTGATGGGTGAAATTATCAATCGATCCGACGACACGGACGCGAATGATCCACAAACCATCGAGCAGATGCTGCAAACGGTGAAGCAGGATTTACGGGTGTTGCAGCAGGATCTGGTGGCCAACCTGAGCCAGGACATCAATCGGCTCCAGGCAGAGCGATCGCGCCTCTTGAACGACATTGAAAAACTTCAGGCCCAACAGCAGATGCTCCAGTCGCAGCATCAAATTCTGCTGACTCAACAGCAGCTCGCCCAGCAGCGACTGTGGGCCAAGCAATTGGCGCAGGCGCTGGCCAGCCATCTCTACGGTCTTCTTTCGAAACAAATGGGGCAGCCGGGGCAGGCCGTTCCCGATACTACTGGGCTACCCCTCCCTGGCCATGAATCCAGTCAGGCCGCCCTCCAGCAGGTAGGTGTGCTGGATTCTGCCCTGGCGCAGGCGCTCGGCTCTCTACAGCAGGATCTCTCCAGCTATCAGAGCAGT
Source organism: uncultured bacterium (assembly GCA_964630955.1). Classification (GTDB taxonomy): domain Bacteria; phylum Cyanobacteriota; class Cyanobacteriia; order Elainellales; family Elainellaceae; genus CAZVXA01. Next base: position 6,624 of record CAZVXA010000251.1, read on the forward strand.
CTCAGCAAACAGCTCAACCGAATGCAGAACCTGGAACAGCAGGGAGAAGCCCTGCTGGAGGCGCTGGTCAGTCGGCTCAGCCAGAAGCTCCAGGCAGAGTCGGCTCGGCTTCCAATGGAACCAACTTCGGGTGCGCTGGGTACGGGTCAGCCCGTTGAGAACGGCCACATCCCCCCGTCATCATCTGCTGTTTCTCCAACACTGCCATCTCCCGCTGCACCAGCGACGACCCAGCAGTTCGCTGCGGTGGCTGCGCCTGCGCCTCGCCCCAACCCGGCAGGCGTTCGCACCGTCGTCTCCTCTGGGGCGATGTCGTCCTACCAAATGGGGCTAATTTTCATCCTTTGCTCAACCCTGGCGCTCTCACTGCACAACGTCGTGGTCGGCATCATCGGCAATCGCACCAGCCTTTTTGGTATTTTCAACCTGGGTCAGGCGATTACGCTGGATAGCTTTGGCGATTCGCTGCTGATTCTGTGGCTGCGGATGCTGGTGGTGGTTCCCATCATGATCTTCATTGCGAAGGCGCTGTATCCGCCAGTGTGGCGGGATGTGAAGATGTTCTTCCTGTCGCGTGATCGCCGTCTGATGTGGACCGTGATTTTCAGCGGATCATTTTTATTTGGGTCGCAGGTGTTTATCTATCTGGCGATCGCCGCCACGAGTCCGGGTGTGGCTGTCACAATTCTCTTCATGTATCCGCTACTGACGGTGCCGCTGGCATGGTTTTTGTTCAGCGATCGCCCCACCCTTCTTCGTGTTGGGGTAATGTTTGCAATCCTTCTGGGGGTGGTGCTGACGGCATTCCCTCGCCTCACTGCAACTACCAATATTTCTCCGGGCGGCGTCATGGCAGCGATTCTATCGGGGGGGCTGTTCGCGCTGTATCTGGTGTCGATGCAGATCAGCTTCCGCAAACTACATCCTGTCCCGGTCAGCTTTATTCAGTTTGTCACTATTTTCATCCTGACCAATATCATGCTGTTGCCCTTCGGCGTTCAGGAACCACCGAAGAATCTGGGGGGTCTAATCCTGGGCGGCATTGTGTTGGGCAGTTTGACGCTGGTGGGCTATTTGTTGAATAATCTGGGCGTTCAACGGATGGGAGCTGCCCGCGCCTCAATCATTGCCTCCAGTGGTCCAGCATTGACAGCTTTACTGGCCTTTGTCATTACACCGGGGAATCGGACTGCGCTTCAGGGGATTCAGATTCTGGGGATTCTGATCGTGACACTGGCGGTGATCGCCCTTAGCTTTGAGAAGCTGTTGATGCAGAACCGAGCAAAAGCGACAAAATAGTTGCTCCCTTCGACTGCTATCCCACCGATCATGCAGATCCCTTCGACTCCGCTCAGGGATCTGCATGATCGGTGGAAGGTTAGTTGACTAAGAAATCTTCCTTAGGAGCCTGTTGGCTGAGCGGAGCCGAAGCCAACGTCCGATCGCCCTCTTAACTAAGGTGTCGTCTTCGTGCAACTGTCGCCCTCGCAGGATCGTCCCTGTCTTTGTAGAATAGGAGTGCGATCAATTTTCACAAATCTTTACTAAATCTCTGGTATGGCCTTCATTCATTTGCCCCAGCCCTGGCAGTTGCCTGAAAAAATGGTCACCGACGAATCAGCTTTCTGGAGTCGGCGAAAGTTTTTGAAAGGGGCGACAGGTCTCAGCATTGCAGGTGCAGCACTGACTTTATTGGGCTGTCAGCAGCAGGTGGTAGATGGAGATGAACCCATTGCGGGAGTTTCTCCGCTGCAAGTGCCGGTGAACCCCAACTTCGCGAAGGTCGATCGTCCCCTCACGAACGAAATCCTCGCGGCCACCTACAACAATTTCTATGAGTACGGCAGCGGCAAGAACATCTGGCCAAAAGCCCAGGCGCTCAAGACCGACCCCTGGACGGTGGAAGTCTCCGGTCTGGTGAAAAATCCCCGTACCTACGACCTCGACGACCTGATGAGAACCTTTCCGCTCGAAGAACGAATCTGTCGCTTCCGCTGCGTGGAAGCCTGGGCCATGGTCGTCCCCTGGATTGGCTTCCCGATGCGGGCCATCCTGCAAGCCGCCGAACCCACGTCGGAGGCGAAATTTGTCCGATTCACCTCCTACCACGATCGGCAGCGCCAGATTACACCCGGCCCCAGCTTCCCGCCCTCCCAGTTCCTCCCCTGGCCCTACACTGAGGGACTGCGAATTGATGAGATGGCCAACGAACTGGCCTTCTTCGCCGTGGGTGTCTACGGTCATACCCTGCCGAAACAGCACGGGGCACCCATCCGAGCAGTTCTACCCTGGAAGTATGGCTTCAAGGGAGCCAAGTCAATCGTCAAGATCGAGTTCATCGACAAGCAGCCTGCTACTTACTGGAACACCATCGGTCCCAACGAGTACAAGTTCGAGTCCAATGTCGAACCCGAAGTGTCCCACCCCCGCTGGTCACAGGCCAAAGAAAGGCTAATTGGCCCCGGTAACCAGTTCAACTGGAAAGAGGTGCCGACGCAGAAGTACAACGGGTATGGGGAGTTTGTTGCAAACCTGTACGCATAAGTGCTTATCCGAAAACCGAAAACCCAAATTCTGGCAGGCGCGACGCTGTAGCGTCGCGCCTGCCAGAATTTGGGTTTTCGGATAGGCTCTAAGCTTCAAATCCAG
>CAZVXA010000252.1:0-9172 GCA_964630955.1 uncultured bacterium
TATCCCTCCCCGGTCTGTAGAGGCGCGGGGTTTCTCGGAGAATCCCTGATGAAAAAGCCCGAATTGGTAGAACAATTGAGCGCCACCCACCCGTAGGGGCAAAGCATTTGCGCTAAGAACTCCACGCTTACCCCAACCCCATCTTCCGCAAATGCTTCGCCCTCCAACGTGTGCGATCGCCCAACCCTATTTCATTAAGTTTTGTAAGATTGAAAAGGACACCCTTTGATGCACACCTATGTCTCAGGCTTCCCCTCAAGTCGCCACCGCTACGACTGAAACAACTCCCACCTGGAAAATCAAACTCCTCTACGACGGTGAATGTCCCCTCTGTGTCCACGAGGTCAACTTCCTCCGCAAACGAGACGCCGGACGTGGCCTGGTCGCCTTCGAAGACATCGCCGACCTCAACTATGATCCAGCAGCCAACGGCGGCATCGATTACCGTACCGCAATGGGCCGTATCCACGCCGTCCTCCCCGACGGGTCAACAATCAAAAACGTCGAAGTCTTCCGTCAGGTCTACGAAGTCCTGGGTATGGGCTGGATCTACGCCATCACCAAACTGCCTGTGATTGGGGCGATCGCCAACCTGCTCTACGCCATCTGGGCCGCCTACCGTTTGCCCATCACCGGAAGACCCAACCTGGAAACTGTGGTGCGCGATCGCCAGAACCTCATTGCCTGCCAGCAGAAGGGCCGCTGTCATCTGTCGGAGTGACGGCAAACCGCCCTTTGCGTTTGCGCCCTCAGATGCTAAGTTGTCCTGAGAATTAGCCCCCGCTTGTTGGAATTATCAGGTAACTGCTTGAACTCCTCCACTCAGAACAAAACCTCCTCCGACAGCAGCGAAAAATCAAAAAAGCCAGATGGCTTCAGTCGTCTGGTGGGGATCAGCCTCCTGTCCCTGATGACGCTGACGGTCTTCAGCCGGGTAGTGGGATGGAATGGGCGATCGCCCTTCCTGGATGACCCCCGCTGGGAAAACTTCACCCCGGCTCCATTGGTGATGCAGGGGGGCGATCCTCACATCCGGGCGCTGATGCGCACCATTTCTGCCAGCGAGTCCAATGTCCCCCAGCCCTATTCCGTCCTCTACGGCGGCACCCAGTTCAAAGATTTCAGCCAGCACCCCGACACCTGCGTCACAATTACCGTCGGCCCCAACACAGGAAACTGCAGCACCGCCGCCGGACGGTACCAGTTCATCACCACCACCTGGCTGGAGCAGGCCCAGAAGTACCATCCCAACCCCGATGGCCTCTGGCTGTGGCAGAGCTACAGCTTCATGCCCGAATATCAGGACAAAGTGGTCTACGCCTGGTTGAGCGACTCCTATGCCTGGGGCACTGACCTGACGGAACTGCTGCGGCGTGGTGAGGTAACCGAGGTATTACGGATTTTGTCACCCACCTGGACCAGCCTGGGCTACGGAATCGAAAGCAACAGTATGTCTGACGCTCTCCCGCAGATTTACGAGGAAGTATTGCAAGAAGAATTGCAGACTGCCCAATAATCGTATCCCGGCTACGGCGCTTTGCAAGCGCGTCAGGTACAGAATTTGCGTTGAGAACCGCGCTCCACGCGGTTCTCAACGCAAATTCTGATTCTAGTTCAGCGCAAAGCGCTGTATTAGGAACCTATCCGAAAACCCAAATTCTGGGGGCACGACGCTGTAGCGTCGTGCCCCCAGAATTTGGGTTTTTGGATAGGCACTAAATTAACTGAGGGGTGGCTTCTCCAATCGGGTGATCATCTTCTTCTGTAGGGTCAATGACGCACTCCAGAACCGGTTCTGCTTCTTCAATCGCCATGGGATTGACAAAGAAGGCCCCCGTTTGCGGGGGTAAGGTGGGGTCCAGGAGCACCTCGACGATGGTTCTCACCATGCCTGCCAGCGGGATCGCCAGAATCACGCCCAGCAGTCCACCAACCCTTCCTCCCAACAGCAGAGCCGCCAGCACGATCGCTGGACTCAGCCCGGTCAGGTTTCCCAGCAGGCGGGGGGCCAGCAGGTTATCTTTCGCCTGTTGCAGGGCGATCGCCACTCCCACCACCTGCACCGCCAACCACCAGTCGATAAACGCGACGATAATGCCAACCGTGGCAATTCCCAGCGAAGCACCAATGAACGGAATTACCTCCATCAGACCAATGAACAGTGCAAACACCAGAAAGAACGGCACCCGCAGCCACCAGAAGGCGATCGCCAGCGTCACCGCCATGAACAGTCCCAGCAGCAGTTGACCGGAGAAGAATCGCTGGAGCTGTTGCCGGAAAGACTGCGTGAGAAACTCCCGGATGGGGGGCGACAGAAACCGGGTGGCACCGCGCCACAGCCGCTCCGCATCCAGCAGCATATAAAAGGAGATCACCAGAATCAGAATCAGATCCAGTAGCCAGTTAAAGGTGCCCAGCAGCAGACCGACCCCATTGGTGGCGATCGCCCTGGCTCGTTCCTGGAGTTCCGTCAGGAGTTGTTCCTGAATTAGAGGGACAGCAAACCGCAGATGGTGCGCTCTGCTCCAGCCCTGGAAGTCGTTGAGCTGCTGCTGGCCAGAGGCGATCAGATCCGGAAGGTTTGTCACCAACTGCTGCGCCTGGTAGAACAGGGGAGGGGCGATCGTCACCCCCAGAAGGCTAAAAGCTGTTCCCGCCAGCAGATACACCAGTCCTGCCGCCAGACTGCGGGGCATGACTGCTTGCAGGCGAGTCACGGGGTAATTCAGGAGAAAGGCAACCAGACCAGCGGTGACGAGAATGCTGATCAGCTCACTGAAATAGCTGAGCGTGTTGAGGGTCAGCCACCCCGTAATCAGAATTAGTGTCCAGGTGATGAGCGATCGCTGCAACGGCGTAAACAGGCCATCCATAGACTGAAACAGGCATACTGCTGAAAGACTATTGACAGCCTAGCAGGGCAAACACTGGTTCGATATACGACTCAGGAGGGAGGGCAGGGTGATTTCTTGCGATAGTGAAGTTCCATATGAACCCAAAGGTTACGCTATCGCTAATCCAACCTACGTGAGAATTGATGTTAAGGAAACTGTTCCTGTTCTTCGGGTGTGGGGGCATTCCAGCGGCTACGCTCGACCCACCCGACATCAGGCGATCGCCTGGAATCGGCAGGCAGACAGAAAACAATTGGCTTCACGACAGCCTGACGGCTTCGTCCGGATGCAGATAGGAATGCGATGTTTGTCTGACTTAAGGGCACCTTCAATACAGCCTCACTGCTCCTGTCCTGGGTCATCTCTGTGAAATACCGTCGCTGCATCGCCTGCTTCCTGATCGCTGTTCTCACCGTGGTGGGACTGCACGGGTGCGATCGCCTGGAAGCCGTCTCCTCCCAAACGATTCCTGCCAAATCCAGAGAGCTGGCAGTGATCGTGAACCAGGCCAGTCCTCTGAGTCAGGAGATTGCCGCGTACTACCAGCAGCAGCGGCAAATCCCAGCAGAGAACATGATCAGGATCCAGTTTGATCCCAATCGAGTAGAAATCCCGCCGGATGAGTTTCGCCGACTACAGGCAGAAGTGGATGCCAAAACACCGCAGCACATTCAGGGATATGCGTTGACCTGGGCGGCTCCCTATCGGGTGAGCTGTATGTCTATCACCAGCGCCTTTGCTTTGGGATTCGACGAGCGGTACTGCGCCAGCGGGTGCCAGCCCACTGCGAATAATCCCTATTTCAATCAGACTTCCCAGCGGCCCTACAGTGAATTCGGGCTGCGTCCGACGATGGCGATCGCCGCCACCAGTTTCGTTCAGGCAAAGGCATTAATCGATCGCGGTGTTGCCTCCGATGGGAAAAAACCCACAGGTACGGCTTATTTGCTGAGTACGAGTGACCGCGATCGCAACGTCCGTGCAACCCTCTATGGAGAAACCGATCGCCAGCTCTCCCCCCGCTTTAGCATTGAGATTATCAACATTGACGCCCTGCAAGACAAGCAGGATGTCATGTTCTATTTCACGGGCACGACACAGGTCGGGAAACTGGAAACAAATCGGTTTTTGCCGGGGGCGATCGCCGACCACGTCACTTCGTTTGGCGGAATGTTAACCGACAGCTCCCAGATGAGCAGCCTGCGCTGGATAGAAGCTGGAGCAACGGCCAGCTATGGCACGGTGGTAGAGCCCTGTAATTTTCCCCAAAAGTTCCCCCATCCCGGCGTGGCAATGGTTCACTACCTGAACGGTGACACGCTGCTGCAAGCCTACTGGAAGAGCGTTTTGCAGCCGGGACAGGGAATCTTTATTGGAGAGCCACTGGCACAGCCCTTCTGGAATTAATCCCGGCGCTGTTTGTAGATCTATTTCTGGATTTCTGACTCAATTGCACCGATTTTTTTGAAACGCTTGCAACGCCAGCGTTTCAAAAAAATCGGCGCTAAAATTAAGTTCGCCGCGAAACGCTCTCTCCGAGAGCGTTTCGCGGCGTTACAAGGAAAATAGTCAAAACTCCAGTCAATTATAGCGGTTCTTATTCAGGTGAGGTACGGGGGTGGGGGTGGGGAAGCACCCCTGCGTGGGGGCACACACCCCACACCCCCTCAAGGGGGAAGCACCCCTGCACCCGATACCTCACGCACACGAGAAGTGCAATAGGAGGGTTCTCCGAGATCCATGTCAAAACAGAGTAACGAAACACTGCCGCTGATCCTGTCGCTGCTCATCACCCTGGGGCTGCTGCTGGGTGGACTGTGGTGGTTTGCCGGACGGTTTGTAAACCTGACGGGGGCGCTGTCTCCCAACCCAGGAGAAACGGTGCCATCGGGCGATCCGAAAACGCGCCTGAGTACGGGTGAAAAGCTGATTTTTCCAGAGGGAGCATCTGCCGAGAAGCAGGATGCAGTGCAGGCGATCGCCTCCCGTAACTACCCCCAGGCGATCGCCGCATTGGAAACTTCCCTCAAGGCCAGACGCAACGATCCGGAGGCATTGATCTACCTGAACAATGCCCGCATTGGTGAGCAACAGTCCTACATGATCGCCGTCCCAGTCCCAGTTGCGACCGACGTGAATGGATCGCTGGAGATTCTGCGGGGCGTGGCCCAGGCGCAGAACGAGATTAACCAGGCGGGGGGCATCAACGGCGTCCCTCTGAAGGTGGTCATTGCCAACGATGACAACAACCCGGCAGTGGCCCAGCAGGTGGCGCGATCGCTGGTGGAAAATTCAGCGGTGCTGGGGGTTGTCGGGCACTATTCCAGCGATGTGACGCTGGCGGCGGCTCAGGTGTATCAGGCCAACGGGCTGGTGGCCATCTCCCCGGTCAGCACCTCGGTAAAGCTGTCCAACTACGGGGACTACATTTTTCGGTCGGTGCCGAGTGACTTCGTGGCGGCGCGCTCACTGGCGGACTATGCCCTGACCCGATTGAAGCGGCAGAAGGCGGCGGTTTTCTACAACTCCCAGAGCGGCTATAGCCAGTCCATCAAATCTGAATTTGGGACGGCACTGGCACTGGGGGGTGGCCAGGTCGTGAGCGAGGTTGACCTGTCTGACCCGGCCTTCAGTCCCTCCAGGGCGCTGGAGCAAGCGGTGCAGCAGGGGGCGACTGTGCTGGCACTGCTGCCCAATACGGGACAGCTCGACCGGGCGCTCCAGGTGGTACAGCTCAACCGGAGCCGCTTACCTCTGCTGGGGGGCGATGACGTGTACGCTCCCCGAACTCTGGAGGTGGGACAGGCGTCTGCAAATGACCTGATCGTGGCGGTGCCCTGGCACATTCTGTCTAACCCACAGGCTCCCTTTGTCCAATCCTCACGGCAACTCTGGGGCGGCGATGTCAACTGGCGCACCGTCACCGCCTATGACGCAACCCAGGCGCTGATTGCTGGACTGCGGCGCGACCCCAGCCGCAAGGGTATGCAGCAGGTGCTGCGGGACGCCGCCTTCAGCGCTGAGGGGGCCACAGAAGGGGTCCGGTTTCTGCCATCGGGCGATCGCAACCAGACGGTTCAGCTCGTCAAAATCCAACCGGGGCGGCGATCGGGTTACGGATACGATTTCGTGCCAATCCCCCGATAATGGAGTTTTGGCAGGTGCATTGGTTGTGAATTTGGGACAGGGGCCAGACCTTTACACAGGCATGGCAGCAGTAGCTCGACCAGACGGCGCACCCTGTACCCGTTCGAACATCAGGAAAGGATTGTTCTATGGCTCAGAAGAACGAAACACCCGTTTTAATCCTGTCGCTGTTGATCACGCTGGGGCTGCTGGGGGCAGGGGCCTGGTGGTTCGCCAGCCGCTTCAATTTGGGAAATGTGCTGTCGGGTTCGCCATCATCGAGTCCAGCAGTCACAACTTCACCAGGTGGTGCTCCAGGGAGCAGCAGTTCGACTGCGATCAGTCCTGCTTCGATTCCCGATCGCATCAGCAGCGGCGATCGCGTTTTGTTTGACGGTGCTTCTCCCGACAAGCAGGCGGCAGTACAGGCGATCGCCAGCGGCAACTACGCCGAAGCGGTCTCCTCCCTGGAGCGTTCCTTGCAGAACGATCGCAACGACCCCGAAGCCTTGATCTACCTGAACAATGCCCGCATTGGGAACCAGAAATCGTACACCGTTGCGGTGAGTGTGCCCGCGGCCAATTCTCCCAACCCGGCACTGGAAATTTTGCGGGGTGCTGCGCAAGCCCAGGATGAGATTAACCGGGCGGGGGGAATCAACGGGGTGCCATTGAAAATTCAGATTGTCAGCGATGACAACGACCCGAATACCGTCAAGCAGGTGGCCGATGCGCTGGTGAAAGATGCGTCGGTGTTGGGGGTCGTGGGGCATTTTGGCAGTGATGCGTCTCTGGTAGCAGCCCCCATCTATCAGCAGGGGGGACTGGTGATGATTTCGCCCACCAGTACGTCGGTGGATCTGTCGGGGAAGGGCAACTTTGTGTTTCGCACGGTGCCGAGCGATCGCTTCACCGCCGCCACCCTCTCCCGCTATCTGCTGAATACTCTGAATAAACAGAAAGCAGCGGTATTCTTCACTTCCGGCAGCGCCTACAGCAATTCCCTAAAAAACGAGTTCTCCACTGCCCTGGCGACCGATGGCGGACAGGTGGTGTCCGAGGTGGATATCACAGCCCCCGGATTTGACCCCACCTCCGCTGTTGATCAGGCCGCTCAACAGGGGGCCGATGCCCTGGTGCTACTGCCCAACACTGCCACCCTGGATGCTGCCCTTCAATTGGTGCAGGCCAACAACCGGGCGCTACCACTGGTGGGCGGCGACAGCGTTTACAACCCCAAAACCCTGGAGGTCGGCGGGGCCAGGGCTGAAGGCATGGTCGTCGCTGTTCCCTGGGATTTGTTGTCGAATCCCCAGGCTCCCTTTGTCACCAGCTCTCGCCGTCTCTGGGGAGCCGATGTCAACTGGCGCACCGCAATGGCCTACGATGCCGTGCAGTCCATCGTCGCAGGCTTACGGCAGAACCCAACCCGCAGGGGTGTGGAGCAGACCCTACGGGCCAACGGCTTTTCGATCGATGGGGCAACGGGAACCGTGCGATTTCTGCCGTCGGGCGATCGCAATCAGGCCATGCAGCTCGTCGTTGTGGAGCCAGGAAACCGATCGGGATTCGGATTTGATTTCAACCCCGTCGCCCGGTAGGGGCGAACCGCCGTTCGCCCAGTGGTTTTGGCGGTGGCAAACCGCCGTTCGCCCAAAGGTATCGGTAGGGACAAATCGCCGTTCGCCCCACCAGATCACGCCGGATGATAATAAAACGCCACCCCCAACACAATATAAGTGGCCAACAGCAGCGTCCCATCCAACCAGTTCGATCGCCCCCCCAGACTGATCAGATTAACGACGGTGACAGCGATCGCCATCGCGATCACTTCAAACGGGTTGAAGTTCAAATCCATCGGTTTATCAATCCACTGGCCCACCAGAACCAGCACCGGAGCGACAAACAGGGCCACCAGGAGGCTCGACCCCATTGCCACTGAAACGGTCAAATCCATGTTGTTTTTGATGGCAACGCGGACGGCGGTGACATAGCCTGCCACATCCCCCAGGAATGGCAACAACACGACTCCGGTGAACAGGGGAGTCAGGCCGAATCCCTGGGTGACATCATCAACCACGCTGACAAAGAGATCGGACTCGAAGGCGACCCCTGCGGTAGCCAGGGCGAGGATGGTGATCCAGAGCCAGGTTTTGGTGGTGGGTGGATGCGTAGATGCGTGGATGGGTAGGGGCGCGGCATTCGGCAGAGGTGACTTGCGATCTTGCGATACGGCACTGGCCGCCTGCTGCGCCCTGTCGGTGGGTGGGGCAGTGGGTGAGGCAGGTTTGATATCAACGTCAGGGAGGGAGGTCGAAGTTTCGGCAAAACCTGCCCTTACGTCAGCGTCAGGAAGAGAAGCAGAAGGGGCAACAAAACCAGCCTTGCCAGCGGACACCGTGGCGAGTTCAGCGGAACCTGCCATTGCAGCACCTTCCTCCAGATTGACGAGGCCAATGTCGTACAGGTAGCTATGGGTCTTGAGGGAGAACAGGAGGGTGAGGCCGTAGACGGTGATCAGAACGCCCGCGACGATGATTGAGAGATTGGTAATGGCAGATTCGTCTACGAAGTTGGAGGTGTTGATCACCATTGTGGGAAGGGCGATCGCCGCCACTGCCAGAGTCATAGAGGAGCCGTTGACGCGCACGACGATGGGCTGAAAGGTTTGCTCTTTGTAGCGCAGTCCACCGAAGAACATGGCCATGCCCAACACCAGCAGCAGGTCGCCCAAAATGCTCCCGGTGATGCTGGCTTTGACGATATCTACCAGGCCGCTGCGCAGGGCGATCAGGGCGATAATCAGCTCCGTTGCGTTGCCAAACAGGGCATTCATCAGTCCACCAATGGTGGGGCCAGCGGCGATCGCCAGTTCCTCTGTCGCGGTGCTGAGCCAGAGGGCCAGGGGGGCGATCGCCAGTGCTGAGGTGAAGAACACTGCCGTGTCGCCCCAGTGCAATACATCGGCTGCAACCGAGAGCGGAATAAACAGGAGCATCACCAGAGAAATAATGGTTTTGGAATTAAAGGGCATATCTAAAGGATGGAGCAGGTTGCTCAAAGGAGTGGCGGGGGGGGGGGGACCCCCCCCCAACAGATGAAAAGATTGTAAAACAACAATGAAGTTTTAATAAAAAAAAAAGGGTTATATA
>CAZVXA010000253.1:0-9167 GCA_964630955.1 uncultured bacterium
CCGCGCGGCTCTCTCACAAAAATCTGTACTTTTTCACTTGGGTAAGCCACAAAAACAACCGGGTTTAAGCACTTGAACAGCGCTGTATCTGTTCACCCTACTTTGCTACCCGGTCGGTGAACAATCAACTCCTGATTGCGGCGGCGATCGCCATCAATTCCCACCAGCCGAATATAGTGGTTGGGGTGTTGGGTGAGACAGTCGCTGAGGGCGGCGATCGCCTCCTCGACTGCCCCCTGATACATCCCAAAGCACTGCCAGGAACCCGTGCGAAAACGGCGCTCATCCACGTATTCGATACCCAGACGCAACCCCTGATTTAGAATCTTGCGGGCCTCCTGGCTCAGTTCAGTAGGGAGTCCCGTCGATGAACTGTGGCCGTCCGGTGAGCTGTGACCGTTGGAACTGGGGTAGCTGGGGATGTCGCTGGTGCTGCCGTAGTAGGTAAAGTATTCGTCGGAGGATGCCTGAGAGCGTCCAGCAGGGGTTGGCGTGGGTGGCTCCTGGGATACCTGGGAGATGGTTCGCAGGACCTCGTTGTACTCCTGCGACAGGCGCAGCTCCCGGATGCGATCCTGTTCGCGCACCATGTCATTCCCAATCTCGATCAGGTGAGACAGGCTGAAGTCCGGTTTGCGGAACTCCACCGGAGAACCGTCGCTGTGAACAACCTTTTGGGAGACTTTTTCGATGCCAATGTCCTGGATGAGTTGGCGCACCTGCTCGTCAAACAGGCGCGATCGCATGGCACTGAAGAAATCTGTGGATTGCTCCGGGAACTCATCCACCAATCGCTGCACGTCTCCCTTTGACACATCATCGTCGGAGAAAATCCCCTTCACAATCCCGATCCGGTCCTCGTGGGTGGGGTCCCAGAAGAATTTCTCCATCCGCCCATCGCGGATCAGGGGTGCGTACAGCGTGGAGAAATCGTTTCCGGTAAGAATAATCGGAATGCGAGTCGTGGGATCTGCGTCGTAGCTGCCGGGGAGTTGCACGTTGGTGGGATGGTCGGCAATATTCATCAGGGTGGCGTTCACCAGTTGGGTGTTCACCGTGTACTGGGTGCTGGAGTCCACCCGCCCAATACCCGCATCCACGTCGTTGATCATCAGGGCCGCCATCCGGCCATGTACCCGGCTCCATTCGCCTGCCTCTCGATAGCGCAGCCGGATTAGACGGGCTGGATCACCCGCATCAGGACTTTCCAATTCTCCCGCAGACATATAGACCACACCGATGCCCATCCGCTTAAACACCAGTTCGCACATGAAGGTCTTGCCTTCCCCCTTGCGCCCGTGAATTCCCAGAATCAGGGGAACGCGCACGTTGGGCAGGTTGAGGAAGTTTTTGGTGATGTGGACGGAGAGGCGATCGAGGAATTTGGGTGGGAGGTAGTACGACATGGAAGTGAAACCGGGCTGTGCAAGGGGTAGTATCCGCCTTCTCTAGATTAGATTAACCCGGTTCAATAGAGCGATCGCCAAATAAATTACGACTGCCTGCCCAGCGCCACCCAATCCCGGATCGCCTGCTGCGTCCAGAGCCAATTGCCATTCAGCGCATTGGGTTGGAAGCTGTAGGGGTCGTTGCGATTCACAATCTGGTAGATCCGAGCAGCACGATCAGACAATTTTTTGGGATCTCCAGCAAAAGTAGGATCCAAAGAAGCTTGTTGGAGGGCCAGGGCAATTCCCGCGTAGGCCCTCAATACGGCAGGATTGCTTAAGGTCTGAGGTGGCATAAAGCAACTTCCCGGAACTGTTTCTGCCACTGGCTCGCCACCCTGGCTTCCCAGCGTAGAAGTTACAATCTTGCACCACGTTTGAATTGCGGCGGCGGAGTTGCCCTCAGTATATTGAGCGAAGCCCAGTGCCATCGGGTAGTCCACGCTGTCCTGGTTATCCTTGAAGGCATTCTCCCAGGAGCGACGGGCATCATCAACGCTAAAGTCCTCAATGCCCTGCTGCACAAACTGCCATTGCATCCGGCCTTGCAAATAGTTGATCGATGGCTCGCTAATATCATCAGGCGATACCGCATTTAGCGCTTCTCTAGCCGCTGCCACTGCTCCCCTGTCGAGCAGAGCTTTGACCGCCATTTCGGCACCGCTGCGGTTCCCCTTGTTGAACCGATCAATGGCGATCGCCGCCACTGACGGCGTGTCAAGTGAGCCAAATTCGCCCTGCTCAGACCCGCCCATCAGCGGATTGAAAGTCTGGGCCGGGGGGCTGGCTTCCGGGGTAGAACGGGCACGCAGCAGTGAAGGCAGACCCTGCGCGGCGAGAATGGCGATCGCCATCAGACCTGCCCCTGCCAGCGGCAGCAGGATATACCACTGGTTGATCTTGCGAGCAGGGGCAGCAGGGGCAGACTCCTTCAAGCGAGCAGGGGACACCTCCGGTGGTGGGGAAGAACCGGTGCGGTGTGTGGTGGCTGGCAGTGAATCACGCGGTTCCAGGGAGGCAGTTGTTTGCTGAGCAGAGGTTTGTGGGGAACCGTTGGCAAGATTTCGGCGGGGGTCAGAAAGTTCGGGCAGCAGGTTTTCCCACTCATTGGCGGGAAGAATGGCAGCGGGAGGGTTTTCCTTGGGGGTGAGCTGGCGGATCAGGTCGGCTACCAGTTCACTGTTGCCGCTGTAGCTCAACTCAGGTTCGTTGGCCAGATCCAGAACACCACTCCCGGCCAGCACACCGTAGTCAGGGACGGGCACCATCTCATCGGGGTCATCTTCGGCCATGACGGCGCGGGCAACCATTTCCAGTTCTTCGTCGTTGGGGGAAGGTAGATGGGTGGATCTTTCGACAGGCTCAAGAACAGAGTGGATGGGTGGATGGGTAAATTGTGCGACAGGCTCAAGAACAGAGTGGCTGGAGGTGTTGACAGGGGGGGCAACGGTGGGGCGAGTCTGGAGGCGATCGGCGGGGTTGTGCTGGATGCGATCGCTGGGAACCAGGTAGCCGTTGAAGTCGGGGTGCAGGTAGAGGGTGGGGAGTGCCCAGTAGAACTGCTGGGAGCCGTAGGAGGAGATCAGTCCCTGGCGGGCACGGCTGAGGCTGAGGTCGATGGGGTAGCCCTGGCTCAGGTTGCGGTAGAAGAGGCGCGTCAGGGTCAGCGCCACATCGTCGGGGATTTTTTCGGCCATCGCTAGAACAGCAGGAATACCCCGGCTGACCAGGGCCTCCGCCAGGTTGCGTTCGCGCTGGTCGGCGTCGGGATTGGCGAGGGCTGTGTGACCACCCCGGCAGGAGTTGAACACGGCCATGCGAATGCCGTTATTCACCAGTAGCCCTGCGAGGTCGTCACCATTCAAAGTCTCGGTCAGTCCCGTGCGGGGGTTGACCAGGTAGAGCGCGCCGCCGGAGACCCCCAGGTTGCTGTGACCCGCGTAGTGCAACACATGGAAGCGGCCTTGTTCCAGTGCGTGGGTGAGCTGCTCCCGTCCTGGCTGTTCCAGGATGGTGAGTTCCAATTGGGGCAGAGGAGAACCTTCGAGGGCGATGGTGCGGGCGTGTTGCAGTTCCTGATTGAGGTGGATGGCTTCGTCGTGGAGTTCCAGCCGCTCCTGGTCCGTGGGAACAGCGATCACCATGAGAATCCGAATCGGTTTGCCGGTCTCCAGCGGGGGGACGGGACGACCGCCCATGATACCCGTGTTGGGCTGGTAACGAGAAAAAGCAATGTCGGTACCAGTGGCCAGTGGGGTGTGTAGTGCGCCGTTGTCGCGATCGCCCGCATTCAGCACTTCCCAAGGCAGTCGAGGTAAATGGTTGCCTTTGAGTCCCAACCGCAGCCGCAGCATCTCCCCCCGGTGCTGGGCAATACCCTGGGCCATCGTCCAGCTATCGCGCAGGGTACCGCGAAACAGGGCACTGTAGAGCCGTTGTCCCAGTTCCAGTAAATTCTTGGCAGGAGCGGCTAGTTCGCTCAGGTCTTCGACCGATTCAGCGGGTAATTCAAACCCACCGATGCGGTTGGGTGAATGGCCTTGAAGCACTCCCAGGAGCGGATCACTCATCAGGTAGCGGGTCTGGGCCAGCCATTCCTCCATCGGCCACACGACCTGTTCTTCAGCAAGGGGAACTCCCGGCGCGACTCGCTCCGTCCGCACCAGATATTCGTCTTCCCCAATTGGGGTTACAGAGATGTGGAACTCCTGCGTCACAGTAGCAGATCCCCCTAGCTGTAGAATGCGCCCCGCCTGCACGGTTTATGGCTCCAGGTTAAGCATCCCCATAAAGCCGTCCAAACTTTCATCTCTTCCCTCTCCAAACCAGGTTCACCTGGATCAGGCGAGTTTTGACAACTCGTTCGGCAACTCGATCAATTGGCATAATGTAATGCGCTTTCAGTTGTAAACGATTCAGTTGGAAAACAGGGTGAGGGCTTCACCCCCACTCTGGGGAGAATCTCATTAAGGAAAGGTCATCAATCAGGGCTAGATCCATCATAGAGAGCGCGATCGCTCTCCATTAAAAAAGATGTGTGAAGTTCGAAATAAGTTTCCGTCTTCTGATCCAAAACCCCAAATTGAGCAGGTGCGGTGCTTCAGCACCGCACCTGCTCAATTTGGGGTTTTGGCTGGTCGCACAAAAGAATTTTGGAAAACCGTCCGGATTACTCCAGTCACATTGAGTACAAGGGAGTGGTAGATGCACCCTGATTCAACTTCCCCAGTACCGGGCAACCGGGCCTGGGGATTTTTTTCTTCTCCCAAAGCAGCGTAATTTGTGATGCTCTACTGCAACACTTCTTCAACAATGTGGGTTAGTTTTTCAGCGGCTCCCGATTCTCCTCGCGCCTGACGCAGGCGATCGCGAATTGCCGCCAGTTTCTCTGGATGACTGAGCCAATCCACCGCCAGTTCCGCCACTGTCTGGGGATCTAACTGGCCAAGCAACTCCGGCACAATTTTCTCCCCCGCCCAGATATTCGGCCATGCCAGCAATCGGTCTTTCCGCAAGAACCACCAGTTGATGAATTTGGCGAAACCCGTTCCCACCCCCGGCAGATTCGCCAGCAGTCCTGGTAGTCCATCCCAGGCCCGCATCGCATCGAGCTGCTGCGTCGGCAGTAAAACAATCATCGGCACGCCGAGAGACCCCAATTCTGCGGTATTTGCGCCAACGGTGGTGAGGCAAAGGCGGCACTGACTCAGTAAATCGTAGGCGGGAAATGTCTGGTGTAGCTCGACTTCCAGTCCCCGTGATGTTTTCAGGATGGGGCGATTAGCGCTATAGGCAACTCCGAAGGAATCGCCCTCTATTAACGTCGCACTGATGTCTCCAAAAAATTGACTGATGGGATTCTGCTGGGGGTCGGCAAATTTCGCCAGCGTGGTCAAATCTAACGTTGGCGCAACAGGAATGAAAAAGCGCGTTTGAGGGCAAGCAGCATGGATATGTTCGGCGATCGCCAATGTCAGCGGCACCCCTTGAGCCAGTTTTGAAGGCTTGGATCCCGGCAAAATCCCAATCAGCTCCGTTGTTTCTCCTGTTTTTTCACCCTCCCAGTTCTTGAGCCTGTCGAAAGGCGCTCCCATGCTCCCACGCTCTCCCACCTCCGCCATCAAATCACCCACAACGGAGAACTTATGGACATACCGATCCGGAGCACGGTCTTTTAACGCCGGATTCATTACCCCAAAGCGATCCACCTGCCCATGCCAGCGGGTATCCCATTCGCCATAGATGACGGTGCGGTAACCCAACCGTTTGCCGACAATCACTGGATAAAGCTGATCGCCCCCCAGAAACAGCACAACACCGCGATCGCGCCAATCCCAGTTCTCCACAGTTTTGCCCCAGAGGAGGAATGGGAAAAAGTGTTCGGCCCCCTGAATGCGATCGATTTCGGGATAGGATCGGGCGATCGCCACTTCTTTGCCGCTGGCGTTGGGGCAGGGGGAGAGCACCAATGAGAGGCGAACCTGGGAGCGATCATGGCCGAGGCGATCGCGTAATGCTTTGACCACGGGACGCACCCAGGTGGTGACTTCTCCGGGGCCATTGGAGAGAATCAAAATATCGATGGGGGTTTGTGGGGCGATCACTCCTCTATCCTCTATTGCAATTGGGAAAAGTGGCTCAAGATCACTGGATTTGAGGCCAAACTCACTATAGCGATCGGAAGGATCGGTTGACTGAGATCTTGCACCAGAACCCAGAACCCTGATTTTGCCGCCGCGGAGTGGCGGCAAAATCAGGGTTCTGGTTTTTCTTTAAGCAAGGTGCAAAATCTTAGCTGGACTTTTGACTAAATTGCGCCGATTTTCTCCAAAATGCTGACGCAGTCAGCGTTTTGGAGAAAATCAGCACTAGAATTAAATATGCCGCGAAACGCCCTCTGCGAGGGCGTTTCGCGGCATTACAGGGAAAATAGTTAAAACTCCAGTTAGTTGATTCAGGGTTGGGGGTGGTAAAGGAATGGCAGTTCCCTGAGCGGAGTTGAAGGGAACTGCCCTCTGGTCAACCTCGTTCCCGGCCTCTGGCCCTATGGTGTACACACAAGTCCGCCGAATGAGTATTTGCCTGGTTTGATCCCCCCTTACCCCCCTGACACCCCCTATCCCCTCAAGGGGGACATAAGGGGGGAACTGGATCGGAAGTCCCCCTTTTTCCCCCTCAAGGGGGCAGGGGGTGTAAGGGGATTGAGGGGGATCTCAAGCCATTTGCTGTAGTTGGGATGTTTTGTGTGTACACGGTAGTCCTCTGGCCGGGAATGCGAACCGGAGGCTCTGCCTCCATCTCCAGCAGGAGCCGCAAGCGCTCCGGTTGGCATTTCCAGGCGGAGCGTAAACTGCCCTTTGGTTCGGTGTGGAGTACTATCAAGGTTCCAGGAACTGTGGAGGAGAAAATATGCAACAGAAGAAAATCAGACTGAGCAGTCTGCGATTTGTTTGCATTGTTCTAATCGTGGTGGGAGTGGCGCTACGGTTTACGAACCTGGATACGAAGGTGTACTGGCATGACGAAATCTATACAGTCTTTCGGGCGGCAGGATACACCCGGATGGAGATCGATCAGACGTTGTTTCAGGATCATTTGTTGCCTGCTGAGGAACTGTTGAAGTTTGAGGAGATTAAACCGGGGAGTACGCCAGCGGATACGGTGCGATCGCTGGCACTGGAAGATCCACAGCATCCACCGCTGTATTTTCTGGCGACTCGTTTCTGGATGCAGGTGTTTGGCAATTCGATCGCCGCTGTTCGCAGTTTGCCTGCCCTGCTCAGCTTACTGGGACTGCCGTTGATGTATCTTCTGGCGATCGAACTGTTTGAAAGCCCGATCGCCGCCTGGATCAGCACTGTATTGCTGGCGCTGTCCCCGTTCGATATTTTGTTTGCGCAGACGGCACGGCAGTATAGTTTGCTGACCGCAGTGACCATTCTCAGCAGTTGGCTGCTTCTACGGGCAATCAGAATCCGGCACTGGCGATCGTGGGTCTGGTTTGGTCTCTCCAGTGCAGTGGGTTTCTACACGCATCCCTTTTTTGCGCTGGGAACACTAGCTCAGGGTGTATACGTGCTGTTGATGAGCGTTGGGGAGGTGCGGAGTCAACGCAGTTTTCAGGGAATCAAAGGATGGTTGGGGTTACCGCTTGTGGGGTTTCTGGGGGCGATCGCCCTGGCTCTATTCCTCTATCTGCCCTGGATTGGTGTACTGTTGGGAAATTCAGGCCGAGCATTTGCAACAACGAATTGGACAGAAGTCTCTCCTGGTTTCCTGCATCTACTCAAACTATGGGTGTTGAGCTTCACCTCGCTGTTCTTTGATCTTGACTTTGGTTTTGATAATCCCGTCACCTATCTCGTCCGCCTGCCGATTGTCCTCATGATTGGACTGGCGTTCTACCGAACAATTCAACAAACCTCTCGTTCAACCTGGCTATTTCTTCTCACATCTGCATTCGTTCCATTCCTGTTACTGGCTCTGCCGGATATTATTCTGGGGGGAAAGCGGTCTGCCGTCAGTCGCTACTTAATTTCCTGCTTTCCAGCAGTGCAGCTTGCGGTGGGATTCTGGCTCTCGTTGCAGGTGCAGAATTTGAAACTAATCTGGCAGAAGGGGGCGATCGCTCTTCTGCTGGCAGGCAGTCTCATTTCTGTGAGCATCAGTGCAGGGGCAGAAACCTGGTGGAATCGAGACTTGAGCTACTTCAACGCAGAAACAGCACGACGCATTAACGGATTCACTAACCCCATTGTGATGAGCGACATTGGCAACGATTTTACGAACACGGGCGACCTGATCAGCCTCAGCCATCGCTTGAATCCCGATGTGCAATACCTTTTGTTGAGTGCGAATCCTGACCTGACGCTGATTCCACTTTCAGGGACACCTCCTCTCGCTTTTCGCCCGACTGAGGCGCTGCAAAAGCAGTTGGAGCAGGAGGGCTGGAAATTGGAGCAGGTGTTTGGCCAGGAGCGTTTGCTGAGGGTGAGCAAGTCTGCTGATTGAGGGGAGTCGAACGTTGGCCAAGGGGGTAGGGAATTTATCCCCTAATTTTCGATGAACCCTTAAAATGAAACTTAAGCTTGATCCTTGCTTCTATGGTCACCAATCCCCTCCGCTGGACAATCCGCGATCTGGATGCCATGCCTGACGATGGCGGTTGGAAGCGTTATGAGATTATCGACGGAGAGCTGTTTGTGACTCGCGCCCCTCATCTTCGCCATCAGGGTGCAGGTGGCAATCTTCATTTTGAACTGGAAGCGTGGTCTAGACAGACCCAGTTAGGTAAGCCGTTTCAGACTCCGGGGGTAATTTTTACTCCTACGGATGCTGTCATTCCTGATGTAGTCTGGGTGAGCCGAGAGCGACTTGCAAGGGGGGTTGACGAGGCGGGGCATCTGACGGTTGCACCGGAGCTAGTGGTTGAGATTCTCTCTCCAGGTGACCTGAACGAACAACGTGATAAAGAAGTCAAGCTGAAGCTGTATTCACTTCACGGTGTGCAGGAATACTGGATTGTCAGTTGGCAACTGCAATCTCTGGAAGTGTATCGACGCAGAGATGCACATCTGGCACTGGTCAGTACGCTGCTGGTGGGTGATACGCTCACCTCGCCACTGTTACCAGGATTTAATCTTCCTGTTGACCGGGTTTTCCTATGAATGAATGCTCTCACCACCTGCTGGCGCGAGGTGGGAGTGTCCTGATAGGGCG
>CAZVXA010000254.1:0-9137 GCA_964630955.1 uncultured bacterium
CCGCGCGGCTCTCAACAAAAACCTCTTACCACACGCGCGTGCAAAGCGCTGTAGGATTTCTATCGATTACCTCGGCAACATTTTAGAATACAGAAAGTTAAATAGAATGCTGTGTTTGGGCACGCTTCGCGTGCCCAAACACAGCATTCTATATTAATTCCCGGAGTAATAACTCGTTGTAATTCTAAATTGCCAGTTGTTGAGTCTCCAGTGCAGTCTTGTACTCCGGTGAGGTCAAGATCTCCTTCAGGGCTGCCCCCCAGCTATGGTTGACCTGGAAAAACTGTTCACGAACCGTGTAGGTTCCCTGGTGCTTCATCTCATAGAAGGTGCGATCGCTACAGAGTTTCTCAATCGCGCTGACATATGCTTCCATGTCTTCGGGGGGCACTTCAACGACTGCGGGGGCAACATAGGCGATCGCCGGACACACAGCGGAGGTGATAACAGGACGACCTGAAAGCACTCCCTCCGCCACCACCTGGTTAAAACCTTCGACAAAATCTTTACGAGTTGGCACTACTACCACATGTGATTGATTCAACAGACTCTGCATTTTTGTCTGATTGCAGTGTCCATGACAGATAAAGCGATCGGTCATGCCTGCCGTTGCTGCTGCTGTTTTGAGTGCTTCCAGCGCAGATCCCGTACCGCAAAGATCAAAATATACCTGCGAGTATCCTCTGGAAGTCAGGCGTTGTGCCATATCCAGCAAATCAAATACTCCTTTGTCGGTCTCGATCCGCCCTGCATATAGAACTCGAAAACTGTTTTGTTCAAAATCAGGAGCTTGAATTGCCGTAAATAAGTGTCTTTGATAGAGCGGGAGGAATGGCTGAATTGGACTCGCCTGTTCACCTGCCAATTCCCTGACTTGCGCTGAAATATCTCTGGAAACGGCTAAAACAGCGTGGCTATTCTGCTGAAACAGTTGACGATTGAGGCTCAGAAGCACCCTCTCAACTCGCCTCCTGGGCACATACTGACGCCAGAGAACGCAGTGCAGTGAGGGAATTACCTTGATGCCCAGCCAGGATAAGAGCGCCAGAACAAACCAGTGCGTCGTGCCGCTATCAACAACGGCAAAATCTGCTCTAAACTGAAGCGCTGAACGAACCAGTCGCAACCCATACTCGATCTCATTGAGATGGTAAAACACGCCGGATAAACCCAATTTCTTAGGTCGGTGCTCCAACGTAAATTGGCCATCACTAATCCGCTGCTGGTCGAAATGGGAAGAGACAATATAGCCCTGAATTCCCAACTCTCGACACAGGCTATAGAACTGGCTGGAGTAGGTGACTGAAAACTGTGTGTGATCCTCCTGGCCAGCCTTCCAATCGTGATAGGTGCGAATCACATTTCCAGGGCCAGCAGCATAGAGAACACGTAGGGGAGGGTGAGAAGTCGTCTGGTCAATCATGGTAGTTCTGGAGTGCAAGCGGGATTGAAGCAGGTGTGCATGTGTCGTCTGATTGAACCCCGTATTGGGACAGCGCGAAACAATTACACCGCTAAGCAGGAATTGAGGTATTGGATTTCTTGCTGAGATCTGACTTGCTGAAGTAATTTGCCAACCACGCGCCAATGGGGAGAAGCAAGGTTTTTGAGCGGTCCCAAAGGAGCCAACCAGTCGGCAATGGATGGATGTGTAACTTTCAGGCACTGCATGAAATCATCCCAGTAGGCTGGCCACATTGCATCGTGATAGTGCAGGATGCAGGCAGCCTGGAGCAACTCTAACTGCTGCCAGGAGTCATAGGTAGCGCTGCTGAGGTTGTAGTGATGGGAGAGGGGGAGCGATCGCCACGCCATCCCCTGCTTCAGTGCCGTCATGCCCAGAATATGCTGGGTCAGGTTGCGCCGCCGCAGGTATTCATTGGTTCCCTGCGCCACCAGACGGGCATCGAAGACGCGCAGAGTCGCATCTAACAGGTGGGTAGCAAACCCTGTGGAGCGTCGATAGACAAAAACACCGCTGTTCCAGTAAAGACGGATGCGCTCTCCCTCTGGTTCAACTGTGATCCAGGGCAATGCATCGAGGTCAATACCGACAATCTTGCAGACTTCGCCCCAGTAGGAATCCAGCGGATCATCGGGGCCAGTTGTGCCAATTCCCTTGCACTCGGAAGCACAGGCCAGAATGTCCTCTCCCGCCTGGAGCGCCAACTGATCCGGTTCACTCAAAACTAATAAATCGCTGTCCAACCAGCCGATTGCTTCCGTTGTCGCTCGCTCTTCTACGGCTGCCAGTGCATAGGGCTTGTTAAGAAATCCCTTCCAGGCATAGCGGCTGTTGGAATGGAATCGCAGGTACTCTACATTTAAACGTTCGAAAGCGGCCAGCGTTTTGTGGGACAGGGGAGGGCTAAAGCGGGGTGTGACTGCGAAAAAAGGAGCCTGAGAAAACTGGCCCCCCCATCGCCGTAAACTCTCAATCATTCGAACGGTTTGTGCTTCTAATCCGCCTGACTCTACACAACAGACAAAAGTCGTGGGGGTGCTTGCTGTTGACATGGATTCCTCCAGTTATAGACAGCCATCAAACGGCTTATCTGTGAACAAGGCTCAAATTGCCCCTCCACCATAGTGCTACTGCCTTCATGATGAAATCCGTTATTTCCCTTAGATACGGAGGTATGTACGGGGCGTAGAAACCCTGAATGCTCCAAGGTCTATTCCACCCTGCATAAGGGCAGTGCCCCCTTCCCCTCTCACAACCGATTTAGGATTGCTACAGCGCTTGGTCAGCGTGTGTGGTACGAAGTTTTTGTGAAGAGCCGCGCAAGTATCTGTTTAGTGTTTTCGGATTCCTGCCTGGGCGACGCCCAGGTATGTGTTTAGCGTCTCTCGCGTGCCCCTGCGACGCAGGGGCACGCGAGAGACGCTAATCGCATACCCGCGCAGAGCGCGGCTCTTCACAAAAACTTTGGTTCTAAGTAGGCAGACGTGATTAAGCTTGAAACCCAAAAAGCTGTCCCGCCCGCTGCGCGGGCGGGACAGCTTTTTGGGTTTCGACTTTTTCCATGCCCACTTACTTATCTCAGTGCAAAGCGCTGTATATCATTGGTTGACTGGTTCTGGCGCTTTAGAAATCCTCTTTCGGGGAATTTGTTTTCTGGTAGCAGGCTGTTTTCGTCGCAGGGTAATCGTCGGTCCCGGGTCGTTCACCGCCAATCCAGCCATCCCACCCATTGCCAGGGTAAACACCGGATTTGTCATAGCGTTGAGAACACAGTCAAAGGCGAAGAGCACCAGGATCACGGCGATCGCAGCAGCGGGTGCCACTTTAGGGTGCATCCAGTAGCGAGCCGGATACTTCAGCAGCGTGAAGGCGAGTGGAGGGACGAGCATCGTACCGAACAGGCTAATTAAACCGACATAGCCGTGAATGCCAAACGCAATAATCCACAAACTATCGGTAACGCTGATATCCTTCCCTTCTTCATCGAACACGCGGTTCCGTCCCCATCCTCCCCATCCGAACACTGGCTGGAGTCGCGCTCTTTCGCTCAGAATTTGCTCATTGTCCAGACGAAATCGGAGCGAAGCGGCTCGCTCTTCCCCAGCCACCTGCTGCACAACTGCGGTAATCTGATGGATTGTTTTGACACTCAGGGCACCCGACGCAGAGGTATTCAGGTAGAAAACGATCAGACTCACGATGAAAAACAACAGAAATCCTGTCCGAAACCGCTTTGCCAGAAACATCGTGGCTACGCCGACCAGCAGCAGAGCGTAGGCACCTGTTGACCTCAGCATAATAAAGGTGATGACCAGTCCAATCACCACCCATTTCATCTGGATATCGCGCACCCGATTGAGAACTTTCGCCTGCCAGAGCCAGACAGCAACCAGGGTGGCCGCCATCATCCAACCTGCCACCATCAGCCCGTGGGCCATAAACACTGTGGGGCGGAACCCCCCCATTCGCATCGATTGAGAGAAATCGGCGAAAGCATGGTATCCATACACCAGTCGATGAAGCTGCGGACTGATGCGCGTCTCCAGCAAACACAGCGGTGCGTAGGCCAGTCCTCCCCATAAAATGCCGATCGCCAGTTGTTTCATTCCAGCCAAATTTCCCAGGTACAATCGGCCCAAAAAGTAAGGTACTCCCCAGGTTACACTCTGATCCAGCACGGCGGTCAAACCGTCGTATGCCCCCAATCCATTCGTCATGGAAGTGACAAACGGGACTCCACACCAGACCGCGATTGGAATATCGATCCAGCGAACCCGAAACTGGCTAATGCGCTGAAAATCGTTGGCCAGCATGGCGAACACAATGCCATAGCAGGTCGCTGACATCTTGTGATAGTCAGGAATCCCCGGCAGGACAAAATTAGCCTGCGGCAGAAAGAGCCACGCGACAATGAAACTCACAACAACTGCTTTCTGAGGGGAAAAGCGGTTGAAGAAGTGGAAGACGGCTGGAATCCAGCCAAACATTACCAGATAGACCAGCGGGTTCATAGTCGTTCAGACGGAGGATGCCTGGATAAAAGAGTGCTGAGCAGATGAAAAAGTTACAGCGAAGCAAATTCTGGCGATCGCCCACGCTCTACCGCTGTTTGCAGTGCCGCCTCAAATTTTGCTGTGGCATCATCCCAGGTATATTCGACTGCTGTTTGATAGGCCGCATCAGACATTGTTTGCCAGTCTTTGGGCGATCGCTCCAGCACCTCGATCAGCCGTTGGGCTAATGCTTCTGCATCTCCAACGGGCACCGTGTAGCCGTTGACCCCTTCCTGAATGACATCGACCGAGCCACCCACTGCTGTAGATACCACTGGGCAACGACAGGCCATTGCTTCCAGGGGTGGCAGATGGAAGCCTTCACTCCAGCTTCCGCAGAGCCAGACATCACAACTGCTGTAGATTTCTCGGAGGTGGCTCTGTTCAGGTTGGCAAGTGTAATTGGTATGATCTGGCAACGGTAGCGCTGGAGAGGGTTGAGTCGTACCAAAAGCCATCATTTTTAAATTGGGGATCTTTTGCTGGGTGATGGCAAACGCCTTCAAGCTAACTTCGCAGCCCTTCCAGGGAATTGAGGAATAAAGCATACCAACGGTTGGGCTCGCCTGTCGCATGCGTTGGGGCGCATAGAACAATTTGGTGTCAACGCTGTTGGGAACCAGGGATAGATGGCGATCGCCATACTCGTGCTGCATCAGATCCGCCAACCAGCGGGAAATTGTGATCTTGTGTAGTGGTAAACGATAGGTGGCTTTGACTCGATCCCTGGGCAGATAATCAAAGACCTCATGGTGCTGAATGAAGTACGCTTTTGCACCTTTAGCAGGGGACAGTTGGGCGACCCATTCCGCAGTTTCCCACCAGGTAGCCACAACGACATCCGCATCGGGAACATCCGCATCAATAACGGGGCGACAGCGATCGATCACCTGGTGATGAACGTCCAAATTATCGAAGTGGGATGGATAAACTTGCTGAGGCGGTAACAATCCCTGTCCTTTCAACCATGAGAAAAATTGCTGCTTGAGGGTGGGCTGATCCTGGGGCGTTGACACTACAAAGACTTGATGGCCCAGCTTTTGCAGGCGATCAGCATAGATGGCAACCACCCGCACACCGCCTGCTAAACAAGCCTGGGGTAGAACAAATGTGATTCTCATTGGATTTATTCCTGAAATAGCAGTGTGTCAATGGGTGTGCCAAAACCAAGAAGGTATCGGATACCTAGAAACCCCGTCAAAATTGCCAGAAAGATGGCAGTTGTTCTCAAGTCCTGCACAAAGACGCTCAGTTTCTCTTGATGCAATCCAATCAAAATCGCCAGGTAGAACGGCAGATCATTGAGGGCAACCACGATGACTGCACCGGGTAGACCCAGGGCAGCGTACCCCAGCGGCAACCCGATCAACACAAATACAAACTTGAATAGACAGCCCATTGCCGGATATCGCACTGCACCGATCGCGAACAGAACCTGATCGATGGTTTGCGTTAGAATCCGGGGCCAAATTCCAAGCGCCAGAATCGGTAACATCCAGGCAGCCTGGGCATATCGCTGATCGTAAACTAGCAGGATGAGGCGATCGCCCAGACACACCATTGTGGCAATTCCAAAGGCGATCGCCACCAGAATCGGTTCCCGATTCTTGAGAATCTTGGCGCGAAACTCGGATCGGGGCAAATCAGTCATTTTGGCAAATGTCGGGAAAAAGACCTTACTACTCACCGCCATCGTGATCTGACGCGGCATATCTGCAAAGGTAAACGCAATCCCATAGACCCCCAGCAATTCAAACGGAATGAGGCGACCGAGAATTAACCTGTCAGCCTGCTCTGCCAGAAAAGTCAACGCTGTGGAAATAAAGATCCACTTCCCGAAGGAAAAAATACTCTCGGCGGCCTGCCATTCCCAGGCGAAGCGATTGGTAAAACCGGGCATCAATCGATGGCTCCAGATCATCTCCAGTAGTGCCGAGACAATGCTGCCTCCAACCAGTGCCCAGAGTGAAGGACTGAGCCACGCCCAGGTTAGAGTGACCGCCAGCGAGACGATTTGAATCGTCAGATGAAACAGCGTGAGCTTGCCTAGATTGATATCCCGATTCAGAGAAAACAGGCTGGTGGAGTTGAACCCACTGATAATAGTCGTCAATCCGACCACTGGGATTAACCACAGTAATTGAGGTTCTCTGTAGAACTGAGCCGCTGGAAAAGCAATCAGCAAACAGCCCAGCCAGAGAACGACACCCCGCATTACCTGTAATGTCCATGCTGTATTCAAAAAAACAGGTTCGTTACCCCGTTTATTTTGAATAATGCTGGTGCCAACGCCGATGTCTGAAAAAAGCTGTAACCCCACGATCAGAATGTTCACGATCGTCATCAGCCCGAACAACTCAGGGAACAGAAGACGGCTGAGCAGGATATTGCTACCAAATCGCAAAAATTGGCTGATCGCGTAGCTGCCCAAAGTCCACAGAGCGCCCCGAATTGCCAATGTTTTGAGAGACGACCCTCCTCTTAGCAGATGCAAAAAATGAGCTACTGAATTCATGGGGAAATACTGGGTGAACGGGCGTTGATAAACAAAGCGTAAACAGCAGTGAGTCATTCTTCAGGAATGACTGGAGGAAGAAATATGCTGTGCAGGTGATGTAAGTACTAAAGAGTTGGTCGTCATCAGCGCATCAACGGGTGGATGCTCCTGGGATTTCTTCTGGGAAGAATAGTATTGAAGGAGTGTGAATAACTTTCTGGCTTCCTTGTCAGCATGATGACGAGCGGCAACCCGTTCGACTCCAACCATGCCCATCTGTTGTAGCTGCTCAGTCGGGACTTGCAGTGCTGTGCGCATTGCATTGGCCAGAGAAGACACAGAACTGGCTGCAACTAACCAACCACATTCCGGCGTCACCAATTCTGGAATACCCGCAATGTAGGAACTGATTACAGGCCGCCCCAAAGCCAGCGACTCCATCAACACAACCGGTAGTCCCTCGGCAAAACTTGGTAGCACCATTGCTCTTGAGGCGAGAATCTGGTTTCTGACCTCATCTCCGTTTGCCCATCCAGTAATTCTGACCCGCTCTGCTAAACCAGACGCCGCAATCCGAGCTTCAATTTGCGATCGCAGCGACCCATCCCCCACCAGAGTCAGTTCAAACTCTAGCCCTTCACGAGCCAGTTGGGCTGCGGCTTCGATCAGAATCAGGTACCCCTTTTGCTCGCAGAGTCGGCCCACGGATACCAGTCGGGATGCCTCCGGTGGCGGCGTCACCTTCTGATCCAGAAATTGCCCGTCAACGCCGCAGTGAACGACATAAATTTTGTCCCAGTGGGCAGGTTCGCACCAGCGGCAGAGCTGACTTTTCCCAAAATTGCTGACGGCCACTACAAAAGCAGCCCGATGAATTTTTTCCGTCAGGGAGAGGGCTTCAGGGCGATCAAACTCCTCAGGGCCGTGGATGGTTACGCTGTAGGACGGTCCCCCCAACGCCTGACAGAACATGGCAACGGTGCAGGAATTGGTTCCAAAGTGAGCATGAATGTGATGAATATCCTTCTGAGCGCACTCCTGGAGCAGCAGACAGGCTTCCGCCAGATAGACGAAGTGGCGCAACAAACCACGGTGGGAGCGATGGCCCACTTTCAACATCAACCGCAGCGCTTGAAGCAGTCGGGCAGGTGACTTTACAGCCGTCTTGAGACTGGCAAGGCAGAGTCCCAACCACCCAGCATTGAGCAATACATGGGTTTGTGCTAATTCCTGGCGATCGCCCTCATCGACAATGCCATTGACTCCCGACCGAATCGAGAAACGCGTCACGGG
This sequence comes from uncultured bacterium, assembly GCA_964630955.1. GTDB lineage: Bacteria > Cyanobacteriota > Cyanobacteriia > Elainellales > Elainellaceae > CAZVXA01. Next base: position 8,309 of record CAZVXA010000254.1, read on the forward strand.
AATCCCTGCTGCCTCAACGCCTGCAATCTCACGGCGAATAAAACTGTGGCTCACTTTGGGATATTGATTCACCAGATATGCGATCGCCATTTATTTACACCAAAACTCAGTTCTACCAATGGGCTTTTGATTGACAGCGCTTTGCAAGCGCGTGAGGAGCAAAGTTTTTGTTGAGCGCCGCGCATCGCGCGGCGCTCAACAAAAACTTTGGTTCTATCTCAGCGCAAAGCACTGTAAGGCGGGAAAGGAGACGTGGAGCGCCCTACTGTTCCGCCCGCTTTGAGGGAGCAGTCTAAATGTCAGAACGGATGCTTTGGGGTGCCAGACTATTTCCACACTTGCTGCCATGACTTTCCCTTGAGAATGCCCGACTGAAAGTGGAGACTAACAAGTAAAAGACTGATTTCCTGGTGAGATCAGTCGCTTAACTTAAGTCGGCAGGTGCGATTCATCTGGCAGTCCCCAAAGTAGTTCCGCCCTTCGACTTCGCTCAGGGCGGAACAGCTTTTTGGGTTTCAAGCTGAATCACGCCTGCCTGCTTACATCAAAAAATATTTGGTTTTACTTACTGGACTTTTGACTAAATTGCGTCGATTTTTCCTGAAACGCTGACGCAGTCAGCGTTTCAGGAAAAATCGACGCTAGAACTAAATATGCCGCGAAACGCCCTCGCAGAGGGCGTTTCGCGGCATTGCAGAAAAAATAGTCAAAAGTCCAGTACTTAGGGACTTCCAAAAATAAAACCGTCCCATTGTTGAGTGAGAGGGCGGCTTCGCCGCCCTCTCACTCAACAATGGGACGATTATTGACCGGGAAGTCCCTTAATGCC
>CAZVXA010000255.1:0-9111 GCA_964630955.1 uncultured bacterium
TGAATTTCTGAAGGAGGAGCTGTCGTTGCCCGACTCCTCGATTGCGATCGCCCAGCGGTACACCGAACAAGATCCAGGCCCTTTCCCCATGATCCTCTGGCAATACGGTCTGGTGACGCTGGAGCAACTCGACCAAATCTATGACTGGCTGGAAACAGCCTGAAATTAATCAACTGGACTTTTGACTATAATGCCGCAAAATGCCCTCTGAGAGGGCGTTTCACGGCATATTTAGTTTTAACAACGATTTTTCCTGAAACGCTGATTGAGTCAGTGTTTCAGGAAAAATCGGCGCAATTTAGTCAAAAGTCCAGATCCTTACTGGATGGGGATATTGTTGTTCCGAAATAGCTCCTGGCACTGCCGGAGAGTGATGGGCGTACTGGTACTGCTCAACCATGCACCCAGAAACACCAGCAGCAGAACGATCAAAATAATGGGGCTGGGATCTCCCCAGCCCTTTGGATTTCCAGGGGGTTCAATGGGCATAGATCACGGAGAAGACGTTGGTGCTGGAGAGGACTCGGTGGTTGAGCCAGTGGGATTGATGGGAGAAGGGCCAACGGTGGAGTTGGGATCGCCCGTCGCCGGATTGGTCGGCGCAACGGTGGGAGGAGCCGTATTGATCGTTCCGGGCGTGGTTTCACGGGGCGTGGTTGAGCCGGAAGTGTCGGCCTCTGCGGGTTCAGAGCCAAGCGGTTCGATAGCCTGAATCCGCCAGCGTCCATCTTTCTTAACCAGGCTGTAGCGGACGGTCACTCGATCGGCAGTCGTCGTCCCTGCCTGGCCGCCTTCGTGGGGAGTTGTTGTTTCCACTACTGTGGCTTCAACCATCGCCTGATTTGGGTCTGTAGGAGACACCTCAACTCTGGAGACGGTGAGGCCCGAATGGCTCAGGACATCATAGGTACCACTCTGCTTCGCCGCCTCGGCAAACTGCAGTCGTTGCGCCAGCGCCTGGTCGGTCAGCACCTCACTCAGCTTCCGGGTGTCATGAGCTGAACCCATTGCTGCAACCTTTGCATCCAGCCACTCCTGAACAGCGGCGCGGGCGGTGTCGTTGTTCAGCGGTGCATTGGGGTCAGCAGCAACCGTGGGGCTGGCGGCTGGATCCGGAATTGCAATTGGAGGAGCCTCCGTGCTGATGCTCAGTTGCTCTCCCTCCAGGGTAGGGCCAGGGTTGAAGGCGCTGGCAATCCAGCTCCACAGCAGCCACAGAATTCCTAATCCAACGGCACCCATGGCAATCAAAAAGAGCAGTCGATCCAGCCGGAACGATCGCCGTCCTCGCATTGAGGAAAGGGAATGGAGACGAGACATCGCAAGTCCAGAATTGCGGCTTCCAGAGCCACGCCGACTTTTGGAGGAGAGTCGTCCTTCTGGCGACAGTTGGGAAATGCGCTCGGCAGTCGGCAAGGGTGCATTGGCGGAAGCGTCGGTCGGCTCCAGCATAGCAGTCCCTGTCCCCCCATAGCTCGATGCACTGCCCTGTTCGTAAAGGCTGCGAGAACTGACCGCGCTGTTTGAGCGCCCGACCGTGGCTAGATTGGAGAAGTTACGACTGGAGAACGATCCCTGCTCCTCAGGTTCGCTGGGCAGTTCCTCTAGATAAGCCTGCACCTGGGGATCGGCAAAGTAGTCTTTGAGTGCGGCTCGCTGCTGAGCGAGGTCGCGAAAATGGGGAAAGACTTCGTTTTGCATCCAGCGTTCGCCGTACAGGCAGAGACCTGGCAGCAGATCGGGCGATCCCTGGGAGTGCTCACGAATGAAGGCGAGGGATTCGTATTCCTGGCTCAGCTCCAGGGCGCGGCTGGCCTCCTCGGTTTGACCCAGTAGCAGGGAGCAGATGGCTTGCTCCAGATGAACATCCTGGCGGGTGCCCAGTTTCAGCAGCAGCGATTTGGCGCGGCGGATCAGTGCTGGCTGACGGTAGGCAAACCCACGGGCCAATAGGGCATAGACGGCCAGATAGGTGGCAACAGCGGAGGGACGACGGGCTTCTGCTTCAAACAGAGTGTGCTGTTCGGCGGCGGTGAGGTAGCCCCGCAGTTGCTGGATAAACCGCAGGAAATCGTCCACATTCAGCCCAGACTGGTCATCTCCGGTGCCATCGATGCCACCCCGGTCTTGCAGCATTTCCTGGAGCAGCGCCAACCCCTGACGTCGCTGAGTTTGATGGCTCTCTGGTAGCGATACCAGCTCTAGAATCCGATAGGGGCGTAGTTTATAGAGATCGGTTTGCATTTCGCCTCGCACTCCTGCAAAAAGTTCTTCACGCGACAGCAACCCCTGGCCCACTTCGAGGGAGGCTGCTGCATACTCGTATTGCCCCTGCTGCCATTGCTCACGCCCCAACTCTAGTTGAGCCAGGGCAACTGTCAGCACAATGTCGGGGCGAACTACGTCGGGCTGACCAAAGCGGCCACTGTTGAAAGCCAGATTGCTGCTGTTGAGCAGGGGCTGAGCCAGTCGCAGTACCAGCTCATACTCCCCCAGTTCCAATAGGATCAGCAGGGCACCGACGAGCTGGTTGTCCTGGATGTCAATGCTGGGGGAGTAAAGGTCGTCGGAGGCCACCAGTACCGATTCTGCGGTACTGCCATTGACCGTATCTGCCTTCTCGTCTGGCTCGTAGACCCGATTGAGGAAACTGGCGTCGTAGGTGCTGCGCTGCGCCGGGTCTGAGAGGACGGCGTAGGCTTCGTCGAGGAGCTGCTTGCGGGAGGCGATCGCCACCTCAGAAAATTCGCGCCGGGGGAGTTGCAGGGTGCGATCGCGGTGCGCCTGCTGAAGCTGTTCAGCGGTTGCCTGAATGGGTAATCCTAAAATTCTGTAGTAGTCGAGCGGGATTCTCACAATTGCTTTCCTAACAAGCCTAACAGTTACTTTACCTCGGAATTTCACTCTACCGTAGGTGGAAGAGCAGTTCTGATGAAAGCACCCGACAATTCACGGCCAATCAATCTGGCGATCGTCGATCAAATCATCTGAAAAATGTCTGGCTGGGGTTGCAGGGCAACAACTTGCAGAATTGGATGAAATTTACCCATTAGCATACAAAAAAGTTGCAATTTTGACCCGCTTTCTCGTCAAAATATACAGAGTTTTTGGGGCCAGTGAAATTTTGGAGGGTCGTCAGGTATTTTGCTACACCGAATCTTTTGTTTCTAATCGAGTAAATCCGGAGCAGGTACTGTGATTGGCCGTTGGTGTTCGTTAACCCACACGCTAAATCCTGGGTGTTAAGCGTCTCTCGTGTGCCCCTGCGCCGCAGGGGCACACGAGAGACGCTTAAAATAGGTTTTCGGATTCCCGCCTGGGCTATGCCCAGGCGGGAATCCGAAAGTGAAATATCGCCAGCACGTTGAAACCGCAATGCGGAACGATTGGCTGGAAAATAAAACAGTAAAGTGGTTGCGGACCCGCTCTAAACAGCTAAGCAGAACAAACGACTGCAACCACCCAACAGGATTTTGAGTACGGCTGGGTAAGCCGGAATTTATGCCTGGAAAGCGATCCAGAAGTGGGCATCTAAGCTCGACTTTACCCAAATGCTAGAGCCTCTGCCTGGAGCAGGTTCTGGTGTGCCAAGCCCTCCCTGGACTTTTCTATATATCAGCCAGGTGTGGGATATACAAAAAAGTTAGGCTTCCCGCCTGCACTCCAGACACAGCCGGGAATGGCACCGGACTCAAATGGGTAAAGTCGAGCTTAGTAGGGGCAACTCGAAAGGGCGACGGCAGTTCGGGAATCCCCTACCCTTTAGGGATGGGAAGGATGTCAGAACGACGACTTCCACTCAAACCCCTCGAATAAACTCCTACAATGGAGTTCAGTAATTACCCGTGACAACCCAAGACCCATGTTTGAAGCCCTAGCCGATCGCCTGGAAGGAGCCTGGAAGAAACTCCGGGGACAGGACAAAATCTCTGAATCCAACATTCAGGAAGCGCTGCGAGAAGTGCGCCGCGCCCTGCTGGAGGCAGATGTCAACCTCCAGGTGGTGAAAGACTTTGTGGCTCAGGTGCAGGAAAAAGCATTGGGAGCCGAGGTGATTGCTGGAGTCCGTCCTGACCAGCAGTTCATCAAAATCGTCCACGATGAGCTGGTGGCCCTGATGGGGGAGACTAACGTCCCCCTGGCCGATGTCAACAATCCCCCGACCATCGTCCTCATGGCCGGACTTCAAGGGACGGGTAAAACCACCGCGACCGCAAAACTGGCCCTGCACCTGCGCAAGCAAAACCGCAGCACCCTGCTGGTCGCTACCGACGTTTATCGCCCTGCGGCGATCGACCAGCTCATCACCCTGGGCAAACAGATCAACGTCCCGGTCTTTGAACTGGGGAAAGACGCTAACCCGGTGGAGATCGCCCGTCAGGGGGTAGAGAAGGCCAGGGAAGACAAGATTGATACTGTGATTATCGACACCGCAGGCCGACTCCAGATCGATCCGGCGATGATGGCGGAACTGGCGCAGATTAAGGACACGGTTCAACCCCACGAAGTGCTGTTGGTGGTGGATGCGATGACCGGACAGGAGGCCGCTAACCTGACCCGCACCTTCCACGAGCAGATTGGGATTACCGGGGCCATTCTCACCAAGATGGACGGTGACACCCGTGGTGGTGCCGCCCTCTCGGTTCGACAAATCTCTGGTCAGCCAATCAAATTTGTCGGTGTGGGCGAAAAAGTGGAAGCCCTCCAGCCTTTCTACCCTGACCGGATGGCCTCCCGCATTCTGGGCATGGGCGACGTGCTGACCCTCGTGGAAAAAGCCCAGGAAGAAGTAGACATCGAGGAGGCTGAAAAGCTCCAGAAAAAGATTTTGGAGGCGCAGTTCGACTTTAATGACTTTCTGAAGCAGACCCGTCTGATGAAGGCCATGGGATCGCTGGGTGGCATCATGAAAATGATCCCTGGTTTGAATAAAATCTCCAGCGATCAGTTGGAGCAGGGCGAAGCGCAATTAAAGAAAGCAGAAGCCATGATCAGCTCCATGACAATGGAGGAGCGCAAGAATCCCGATCTGCTGGCGGGTTCTCCCAGCCGCCGCCGTCGGATTGCTAAAGGTTCTGGCTATAACCTGAACGATGTCAGTGAGCTGGTAAGCAACTTCCAGAAGATGCGCACCCTGATGCAGCAGATGGGTAAGGGCCAGTTCCCCGGTATGGGAATGCCAGGTATGGGTGGCTTAGGAGATATGTTTGGTGGGGATGCGCCTGCAATGGGCGGCGGTGGCCCTCGTCCCGGCTGGCGTGGCTACCAGGGTGGCCCTGCTCCGCAGAAGAAAAAGAAGAAGGAGAAGAAGAAGAAAGGCTTCGGGTCTTTGTAGCTTAACATTCCCTCTTTTCCTCATTTCCAGACGGAGCCTGGAAATGCTTACCCAAGGCGTAGGTATTTCCCATCCTCGTTACTGCTGGACTTTTGGCTAAACCGCGCCGATTTTTTCTGAAACGCTGGCAGCGCAAGTGTTTCAGAAAAAATCGGCGCTAAAATCAAACTCGCCGCGAAACGCTCTCCTAGAGAGCGTTTCGCGGCGTTATAGGCAAAATAGTCAAAAGTCCAGTTACTGGCCGGAGGCCAGTAACGCCTACTGGAGGCGGAGCCTCCAAATCCGAGCTGGAGGCAGAGCCTCCGAAAGCCCATCTCCAGTCGGAGCCTGGGGACGAGAGTAATCGGTAGATGGTTTGGGGGGAATCGTTGCAACACGCTGCTCCCTCCAAACCATTTACCCCTCCAGAGCAGCGCAAAAATTCTCCTCGATTCGGATCAGGGGTGCTAAAATCTGAGATTCTCGGTTTACAATAGAAGACTGTGAGTAAAATGATTTGTTCTCAGGAGCGAGATTTTCAGGCATGGTTAAGCTGAGATTGAAGCGGTTCGGCAAAATGCGCGAGGCCAGCTACCGAATTGTTGCAACGCAGAGCACCACCCGTCGGGATGGTCGGCCTCTGGAAGAGCTGGGCTTCTACAACCCCCGCACCAAAGAGATTAAGTTGGACGTAGAAGGCATTGTGCGCCGTCTTCAGCAAGGTGCTCAACCCACTGGCACCGTGCGTCGCCTCCTGGAAAAAGAAAACATTTTCGAGCAACTGAAAGCTTAATTTGCTGTGTCCGATCTGACGCCAGAGCCATCGCAAAGCCCCCCGATCGCCCCTCACACCCCCGACTACATTGGGATGGTGAAATTCTTGGTGACGCCCTTTCTCGAATCGCCCGACTCCCTCAAAGTGGATTGCGAGGTGGTGAGTAGTAGAGCGCGCGTTTTGCTTCGGGTAGCGTTTGACGGTGAAGATAAGGGGCGGGTGTTTGGACGGGGAGGACGAAATATTCAGGCGATTCGCACGGTGCTCCAGTCGATTGCCCAGACCACCGGTTATGTGCTGCACCTCGATGTGTACGGCAGTCACAGCGGCGATCGCGACAGTGGTTCCAGAGACAGTGGATTTAGAGAAGGTGGATCCGAACGCCGTTCTTCGCCCAAGCCGCCTCCCCGCCGCTCTCGCCCTCGCTCCGATTGACCGAGCGATTTCTCCCTATGGCCCAATCCATTACTATCGACCTGCGTACCCCTGACAATGCGATCGCCCTTGCCGGGATGCAGGAAGAAAACTTGAAGCAGCTCTCCAAATTGACGGGGGCTGCTGTTGTGCTGCGCGGGCAAGATCTGGCGATTTCGGGTACTGACCATCAGGTGGAGATGGTGTCGCAACTGGTGCGATCGCTGGAGCCAATGTGGAGTCGGGGGACGGCGATCACTGGAGTCGATATTCTCACTGCCCGTCATGCGCTGGATTCTCACCGGGAGGAAGATTTCCAGGCGCTGCAGAAAGATGTTCTGGCCCGGACGCGACGGGGCGATGAAATTCGGGCCAAGACCTTTCGTCAGCGGCAGTACATCCAATCGATTCGCACACACGATCTGACCGTCTGTGTCGGCCCTGCCGGAACCGGAAAGACGTTTCTGGCCGCAGTGGTTGCTGTCCAGGCGCTACTGGCAAATCAGTATGAACGACTGATTCTTACTCGTCCCGCAGTGGAGGCTGGTGAAAGGTTGGGCTTTCTGCCGGGAGACCTGCAGCAAAAAATTGACCCGTACCTGCGCCCACTCTACGATGCGCTGTACGAACTGATTGACCCCGAAAAGATTCCCAGTCTAATGGAGCGAGGTGTGATTGAGGTGGCTCCCCTGGCCTATATGCGCGGTCGCACATTGAATAACGCCTTCATTATTTTGGATGAGGCTCAGAATACAACGCCTGCTCAGATGAAGATGGTGCTGACGCGACTCGGCTTCAAATCTCGCATGGTGGTCACAGGAGACGTGACGCAAACGGATTTGCCTGGGAACCAGCAGTCGGGGTTGGCGGTTGCTCAAAAGATTCTCCGCAACATTGAAGGGATTGCTTTCTGCCAGCTCACGAAGGCCGATGTTGTGCGTCACCCTCTGGTGCAGCGGATCGTGGCTGCGTATGAGGAGCATGAGGGGAATTAGAACGATATTCGTGGGAAGAGTGTGGGGTTGAGTGGGAGGGCGATCGGATTTGTTGAAAAACTTTGCCTGGTTAGTGTGGCGTGCTTCGCACGCCACACTAACCAGGCAAAGTTTTTTGGTGGACTAATAAAAAGCTCTTTGGAACCGGCAATGCCGCCCGGTTAACCGCACGAAGCCCGGTTACGGGCGGCATTGCCGGTTCAACGAGGTGTTATACGGCTGCTAAAGGCTTTGCTATTGAGTCAGTAACGAAGGAGTCTGACAGAAGGCGATGTGTCAACGGGATATGCCAGAACATAACGGAGGTTTTACTACATGGTTTTTCGATCACTTCAAAGACTCTTAGGCCAGAACCCTACCTCTTCGCCCGTGGAGGTACTCCCTGACCATGTGTGGCTTTCTCGAGAGGCCAAACTGGCTGGCATCCGCCGGGAAATAGATAAACGGATAGCCGATGGTAGCCGATTGATCGCCCTGGTTGCTCATTTCCCAGACGTGTTCGAAGCAATTACGCAAATCACTTCGGCGTATGTAGGCCCGGTGTCTGTAAGACCCGTTCTTAGCCGTCAACTGTCCTTGGGAGTGCTTGGGGATCTACCGTTCGGGGAATCAAACGTTGTTGACTTGATTGCAGGGGAACGGCACCCCCTGGCATCGAGGGATGACGCTTTAATTGAGTTTGCTCGGAAACTTCCATGTCGTTGTCGGGTTGTTTTTCACCTGTCGTATGATGATCCACTCCTCGGTTACGTTGGTGGCCAGCGCTTTGTCCAGGGCCAGCGCGAACTTTTCAAGCAACTAAGGGTGAGTGAAGCGGAGGCGATAACAAGTGCCCTGCTCACGAAAAGCATCAGGGGAGTGCAACGGAAGATCGAGGCACGATCAATCAACAGCTTTGACGCAGTCTCTGCGGCTGATTGGATAGAATACAACGTTCGTAAATGAATGCACATCTCTAGGGACGGAAACGCAACCAGCCGGATAACAATTTCAAATTTTTATCGAGGGTGAGGTTGACTGATCTTTATTTTTATAGTACTTTTGTTCTGTGTTGGGGTTAGCATATTACAGCGGCTTGGGCGCTTTATGCAATGCATCGGCACTCTTGCCGTGCTGTCAACTCCAAGGAAGTTAGACATCTTGAGGAGAAAACCCGTGGCAAATAATCCTGTCAATTGGTTTGAAATCTATGTCGATGATTTAGGCAGAGCCAAGCAGTTTTATGAATCTGTGCTTGGTGTGAATTTGGATGTATTGAGTGACCCCAATGACACCAGTGTCGAAATGCTTTCATTTCCTTCGGACATGGAAAAGTATGGTGCCAGTGGTGCCCTGGTCAAAATGGAGGGCTTTGCTGCTGGTGGAAATAGCACTTTGATTTATTTTTCATGTGAAGATTGTGCCATCGAAGAATCTAGAGTCGAAGCGGCAGGTGGTCATATCCAAAAGCCTAAAATGTCTATTGGTGAATATGGCTTTATTTCCCTTGCTATAGATTCTGAAGGCAATATGTTTGGCTTGCACTCGATGAAATAGCTTGAAATACCAAAGCACGATTAAGAGCGTTCTTCAAAATCACGCTGATTATCGTGCTAAAAGCCTATCCGAAAACC
>CAZVXA010000256.1:0-9087 GCA_964630955.1 uncultured bacterium
GAGACCTTTGCCGATACGGGCAGGATCACTGGAGATATGCGCTTCTATGCCCGCTATCTCGATGCTCAGGCACTGGAGCAGTTTCGACAGGTGCTGCAACGGCGATTTGCGATCAGTCCGATCGCCGTCTCTCAGTTTACCTACTCCCCCATCGGTGAACGGGTATTACAGCGCCTGGGGGCCGTCATTCGCACCGAGAGCGACCAGGATGGTTCTCTGGCGCTGCGATCGGCTTTTATTCTGGCGGCCAGTGACGCCCGTGGTTTTAACCTGATCAACTTCTTCCGACACTATCCCAGCCCCAGCATTCGGATTCGGGGTGGCCAACTTCTGGCGCTGAGACAGCAGCTCACGACCCTGCTGGATTACCGGGATGCAGCCGTGCGGACAGTCAACCGTGAAGCCGATGCTGAGCAGAACCGTCAACCTGCTCTTGATTTCAGCCAGCTTCCCGACATTCGTCAACCTGGACGAGTGCGATTTACAAGACAGACACTGGAACTGAGGCGCGATCGCCAATCCCTCAACGGTCAGCCCATCGAACGGCAGTTCCCTGTCGATGTATACATCCCAGAGGGAACTTCAGATCCAGCCCCAGTCGTGGTAATTTCCCACGGGTTGGGTTCCAGCCGTGCCGCCTTTGCCTATCTGGCTGAACATTTAGCTTCCTATGGATTTGCTGTCATCGTCCCCCAGCACATCGGCAGCGACGACCAGCGAACCCAGGCACTGCTATCTGGCGTGCTCCGCAGTCAGGCGAACCCGGTGGAATTCATCGATCGCCCCCTTGATATCAAATTCACCCTCGATACCCTGGAGCAGCTCAATCAGAGCGATCCCACCTTTGCCAACCGCATGAATCTGCAACAGGTGGGCATCATTGGCCACTCTTTTGGTGGGTATACGGCGCTGGCAATGGCGGGAGCCGAGCTTAACTTCAACCGCATCCGCCAGCAGTGTACAGGCCAGCCCCCAACGCTCAACATTTCTCCACTGCTGCAATGTCTGGTCGATCGCGTTCCGGCCCTCAGCTATCCATTGCAGGACTCACGCATCAAAGCGGTGATTGCTCTCAGTCCATTGACCAGTCTCGTATTTGGGCCAGAGGGAATGAGTCGAATCCAGGTGCCCACCCTGATGGCCTCCGCCACCAATGATTTCGTCACCTCCGCTGTACTGGAGCAAATTCACCCTTTTCTGTGGCTGAACAACACATCTGAAAAGTACCTGGCGCTTCTCATCCCCAGTGGTCACACTGCCGTGGATGCGTCTCCCAGTAATGGGGAAACTACCGACCAGCTCGGACAGTTTCTGTCGGGGCCAGACCCAGAGGAGGCGAGGCAGTACAGCGAGGCGCTGAGTGTGGCTTTCATGCAGACCTACCTCAACAACCGCCCGGAGTATCAAGTATTTCTCAGTAGTGCCTACGCCCGTTCAATCAGCCAGGAGTCCCTTGAACTGGAGATCGTTCGCTCCCTGACGCCCGCGCAGCTAGAGCAGTCATTTGGTGGCTCCCCACCTGTGGCGATCGTGCCCCCACCCACTGTTCCCCAACTGGCAGAGCAACAGGGTGCAACGGTGCGCAACATTGTCCGATCCGGTGTTTTGAGGGCAACGGTGCCTCCCAACGCACCCCCTTTTAGCTTTGTGGACGAGAATGGGCGGCGCACAGGGTACTGCATCGATCTGCTGAATACCTTAACAACCCAGATTCAGCAGCAGGCCGATCGCCCAATTCGTCTGGAACTCGGTCTGGCCCCCCTGGAGGAACGATTCAGCGCATTACAAACGAGTAACGCTGTTCTCAACTGTGGACCCAATACAATTCGTAATGACATCCGGGGGGTCACCTTCTCGACTCCTTTCTTTGTCACAGGCACCCATCTGTTGGTGAGAACAGAAGACAGAGAGCGCCTCAATCCACTGAGCGATCTGGTCAACGTGCGCCTGGGAGTGGTCAACGGCTCCACCAATCAGCGCTTCGTGAACCGCCAGTATCCCCGTGCCACCGTTGTCCCTTTTTCCGGTACGGGTAGCCTGTCTACCGGAGTTCAGGCACTAGCGACCGATCGGCTGGATGCAGTGGCCAGCGATGGCATTTTGCTGATCACCGAAGCCCGTCGTCAAAATTTGTCGCTGCAAGCGTACACGCTCGTCCCCGAAACGCCGCTTACCTGTGATGCCTACGGAATGGCTCTCTCTAATCGCGATCAGGACTGGCAAACCACCGTCAACAGTTTCATCAACAGCCCCCAGGCGAGGCAAATCTGGAACCGCTGGTTTACCGACCAGTATCCCTATCTTTTTCTGAATCTGGACGCCTGTGCTGACCGTTAAGTTGGTCGGCGCGATTCAGCTTGAAACCCCAAAATCTGTTCCGCCCGCTGGACGGGCGGAACAGATTTTGGGGTTTCGACTTTTTCCACGACCACTGACTTACTGGAGTTTTGACCATTTTTTCTACAATGCCGCGAAATGCCCTCTGAGAGGGCGTTTCGCGGCATATTTGGTTTTAGCGCCGATTTTTCCTGAAACACTGACGCCGTCAGCGTTTCAAGAAAAATCGGCGCGATTTAGTCAAAAGTCCAGTGACTGAGTGTTTGGGGAGATGTGGCAATGCTGAAAGAAATAAGTATAGACCTGGGGCTGATCCTGTCACTTTTTTGACGCTCCTGCTGCCAATTTCCTGACGCGGCTGTAAATTCCAGGAAGAGTAGATTAAAGCCACCTTGACGGTTAACTGTTCAAGGGCTGTGCGGTCTGGCCGCGCTCTAAACAGCGTCACGCACGTCATTTGGGATGTGCGATCGCAACATTGGCTTTGGCGAACGGTGCTATTTATGAAGTCTGGGGCAGGTTACCTTGAAAAAATCACACTGGTTGGATCTGGCAGAATATGCGTCCCTGATTGGGTTAGGGGTGGGGTCTGTGGCCACTGTGGTGTCGTCACAGTTGCTCTACACCTCCGCGCCCTTATCCATGCTGGCCCTGCTGAATCTGGCGAACCGAAAGCGCCACGATGAACAGACCGAACAGCAAACCACCCTAGCACTCAATCAGATTGACCAGAAAGTAACCAAACACATTGAGCTACTCGACCAACAGGTGCAGGCGCTGCCCACCCCAGAGATTCTCGGCAGTCTGCGGCGATCCCTGCTGGTGAAAAACCGGGAAATGGTCACCCAGCTCAGCGACGAGATTGCCGCCCTGCAAACTTACGTGCAGCGACAGATGGTCGCCATTGATAAGTATCAGTTGGGCGACCTGCGTGAAGACATGGATCTGCTTCAAGAACAGCAGACTGAACTAGTGAATCGCCTGGAAATCCTGATGACTCGCCAGACCCAGGCTTCGAATCCGGAGCGGGTCGTCGATCTTGAACGGGCGATCGCCCAATTGCGCAACGATGCCGGACAACTTCGCAGCCAACTGCAAAAACTGGCGGATCAGACCCGTCCGGCCCTCAGCTCGCTGCAGGATCAGATTACGCATCTGAATCGGCAATATCAAAAACTGCCACCACCCTTTGATCCCGCTGCACTGAAGCAGGAAGTCGAAGAACTGATTCGCGTTGTCGCCGATCTGGTGCCCCGTCGAGACTGGCAAAGCCTGGTCAACGAGGTACAGGAACTGCATCAGCAGCAGGAATCTCTGACCGACGCCAGAGAATTTTTCCAGCGCCAGCTTCTGGAATTGCAGCAGCAACTCCAGAACCGTCCAAGTCGCGCTCAGTTAGTAGGGCTTCAAGGAGAGATGAGCGACCTGCAACGGCAGGTACAGGAACTTCCAACCCCCTTCGATCCAACCGTGTTGCGTTGGGAACTGGTGAAGCTGGTCAAAACCGTGAACAATCTGGTGCCCCAGCAGGACTTTGCCGGATTGGCGGCTCAGGTGCAGGCGCTCCAGGAGCAGCAGGCGTACCAGAGCCAGCTTGAAACAGTTCTACGGCAACAGATCCAGGTGCTGCAAATGCACATGGAAACGATGCTGATGCACCAATCTGATGACCTGCCCACCGCGGATTTGTCGGCCAGCTTCGCCCAGCGCCCGACCGCTCAGTCAGGGATACATCAGCATTTACAGACATTGACTGGACAGGAACTGCAGCAGGTTCAGGAGCGACTCCAGGGGCTGCTGATTGATCCTGGCAATCAAGAGCAGATGGAGCTGATTCTGCACCAGGAATTTGACCGGGTGAATCGCCAGATTTTACAGAAGAATCTGGAGGACACCTACACCTTCCTGCTCGACCCAATGGAGCCGGAAGATAGCATCACCATGCCGTTAACCGCCCCCGCTGAATTCGATGGGTTAAGCAGTCATATTGCCCTGCATGAGGCACTGGCCAGTGCCCAAAATCACCTGATGCTGGTATTGCCGTGGTTTGGTAATGGTCAGGTTGAACCTGCGATTCTGGAGCGCTTAGAGCAGTTTTTGCAGGCGGGAGGACGGCTGGATCTGGGCTGGTGCCATCGACAGGAAAGCGATCGCAGCCGTTTACTGAAACCCATCAGTCAGCAATGGTTGGCCGAAACTCCTTATCAAACAGCTCTTCAGCATACGCTGCAAACACTGCTGCGGTTCAAGCGCTCCTACCCCAATTCCTTCCAGTTCAAAATCCTGGCAGTGCGTGAGAGCTTTGTGGTGGTGGATGCGGCAACTGCCATCGTTGGCCTGGAGGATGTCCTCCCCCAGACCCACCTGTTCTCTGGCGTCGGCCTGCGCCTGCGCACCACCGATCTAACTGTGATCGAACCCCTGATCCAGACGTTCCATGAGCCTGCAGCAAAGACCGAAGACCCGGTCGCCTGCTGGCATCGAGCCATTACCCATTACGAGCTGAGTGATCGCACCGCTGCCATAGCCGATGTTGAACGCGTCCTGGTCAACAATCCGGAGGATGCGGTGGCCTATAATCTGCGGGGCGTCTTGCGGTACGACGAGGGTGACCGGGATAGCGCGATCGCCGACTTTACCCAGGCCATTCAGCTTCGTCCCCGATTGGTGGTGGCTTACTGCAACCGGGGCTACCTACAGGCGGAACAAGGTGATTATCTGGCGGCGATCGCCGATTTCAACGACGCCATCCGTCTGCGGCCCGACCTGTCCCTGGCCTATTTCTACCGGGGCATGGCCTGCCAGAAGTTTGGGGAACTGGATGTGGCGATCGCCAACTTTGATGAAGCGCTATTCTACTCCCCGCAAGCGGCTCATGTTTACTATTATCGGGGATTGGCTCGCCCCAAACTGGGTGACTATCGGGGGGCAATCTCGGATCTGGAGCGGGCGATCGTCCTTTTCACCCAGCGAGGCAATTCGGTGAATGCTCAACGGGCACATGCTCACCTGGAGTCACTCCGGCGGACGTTTGCGGTGATCACATCGAATGCAGAAGTCAGGGCAGTGAGCCGAGAAGACACTGCTCCAGATGAGAAATACGTTTTGCTAGATCAGGCATCCTGATCAGAGATTCAACTTAAGCAAGAAGTGGCCTGGTGCTTTGCACCACGCCCCTTCTTGCTTAAGTTTCAAACCCCAAAGCTGTTCCGCCCGCCTAGCGGGCGGCACAGCTTTGGGGGTTGCAAGCTCAATCACGCTTACTTAGCGAGTCTTACTTGCTCTCGGAAAACTCAGCGTCGATCACGTCGTCACCGTCACCGCCCGTGGTGCCATCTCCCGGAGGGGTGCCTGCACCGCCACCGCCAGAACCATCGTCGCTACCGCCGCCACCCTGGTACAGGTTGCTGCTGATAGCGTAGAGCGCTTGCTGGAGTTCGGTCATCAGGGACTTGATCTTGTCGAAGTCTTCCTGGGCGATCGCATCGCGCAGATCCTTGGCCAGCCCCTCAACTTTGGTCTTCTCAGCAGCAGGCACTTTGTCGCCCAGCTCACTGATTTGTTTCTCAGCCTGATACGCCATCGAGTCTGCCTGGTTCTTCAGGTCGATCTTCTCACGACGTTCTTTGTCCGTGTTGGCATTGCGCTCGGCTTCGTTGACCATCCGATCCACTTCGTCCTTCGGCAGGGTAGAAGCACCCGTGATGCTGATGGACTGCTCCTTGCCAGTACCCTTGTCCTTCGCCCGGACGTTGAGAATACCGTTGGCATCGATGTCAAAGGTGACTTCGATTTGAGGGATACCGCGAGGAGCTGGGGGAATACCATCCAGACGGAAGGTTCCAAGGCTCTTATTGTCCGAAGACATTTCTCGCTCACCTTGCAGAACGTGGATTTCCACGTTGGTCTGACCATCGGCTGCAGTGGAGAAAACCTCAGACTTCTTGGTCGGAATCGTGGTGTTGCGCGGAATAATCTTGGTCATGACGCCACCGAGGGTTTCCACACCGAGAGACAACGGGGTCACGTCGAGCAGCAGAATGTCCTTCACTTCACCAGCCAGCACGCCTGCCTGAATCGCAGCACCGACGGCCACCACTTCATCAGGATTCACAGTCTGGTTGGGGTCTTTGCCCAGGACGCGCTTCACAACTTCCTGGACTGCGGGGATACGGGTAGACCCCCCCACCATCACCACTTCGTCAATGGCTTCTTTGTTGAGCTTAGAATCACGCAGCGCCGTTTCTACGGGAACGCGGCAGCGATCGATCAGATCAGCACAGAGTTCTTCAAACTTCCCGCGAGTCAGGGTGACATCCAGGTGCTTGGGACCGTCTTGAGTCGCAGTGATGAAAGGCAGGTTAATCTCCGCCTGAGTTACGCTGGACAGCTCAATCTTGGCTTTTTCAGCTGCTTCCGTCAGACGTTGGAGGGCTTGCTTGTCTTTGCGCAGATCAACGCCTTCGTTGCGACGAAACTCCTCTGCCAGCCAATCCACAATTTTCTTGTCGAAGTCGTCACCGCCCAGGTGGGTATCACCAGAGGTCGCCAGCACTTCGAACACGCCATCACCCACTTCCAGAATGGATACGTCAAACGTACCACCCCCCAGGTCGAAGACGAGAACAGTCTCGTTGCTCTTCTTATCGAGACCGTAGGCCAGAGAAGCTGCCGTCGGTTCGTTAATGATCCGCAGCACTTCCAGACCTGCAATCTTACCTGCGTCCTTGGTGGCCTGACGCTGGGAGTCGTTGAAGTAAGCGGGAACCGTAATCACCGCCTGGGTCACATCTTCACCCAGGTATTTGCTGGCGTCCTCCTTCAGCTTGCGCAGCACCTGAGCCGAGATTTCTTCAGGAGCGAACTGCTTGCTTTCTGCAGGGCAATCGAGCTTCACGTTGCCGCTAACATTCAGAACTTTGTAGGGAACCTCGGTCGTTTCGTGGGTCACTTCGTCAAACCGACGACCGATGAATCGCTTAACGGAATAGAAAGTATTTTCGGGGTTCATGACGGCCTGACGCTTGGCAATCTGACCAACCCGACGCTCTTTGGTCTTGGGGTCAAAGGCTACGACAGAAGGAGTCGTCCGAAAACCTTCTGCGTTTGCAATAACGGTGGGTTTACCTCCTTCCATC
This sequence comes from uncultured bacterium, assembly GCA_964630955.1. GTDB lineage: Bacteria > Cyanobacteriota > Cyanobacteriia > Elainellales > Elainellaceae > CAZVXA01. The sequence continues at coordinate 7,476 of CAZVXA010000256.1, forward strand.
ACTGCCACGCAGGAGTTGGTTGTCCCCAGGTCTATTCCAACAACTTTTGCCATAGTCTAGTTTTCTCCAGTGCTAGTACTGATTAGGGTAAATCCAATGAATTTTGAGGATGTCCTGTCCCAGGGGGTCAGGAGAATTCCGCGTCATACCTGCGTTACTGGCAGGCCATGCCGCAAGGATGAGCTTTCCAACTCTTCGCCCAGTTCGTAAACGGGTGAATTTGAATAGGCTCTACGTGGCACTCACTTATATACTGCGTATGTTTGCCTACTTCCATGAAGTCGTGGTTACCGAACCTGATTGGACGGTTTGGGTAAATGCCTTGCATGGAGGGCGATCGCAGCTTCAGAGGTTGAACTCGAAAAGCATCGCTTTGCATGGAAAACACTTTCCCTCTCACCTGTATGAACTCAGTCTAGGCAGTCGCCCCAGTTCACCGGGGTGGGCGAACCGTAAGCTACGGGGAGTATTTACCCACCCCACATCTTCCCCACCTGCCCCAAATCCACATTCCCCCCACTAATCATCACGCCCACCCGACCGATCACCCCCACCTTCTGATGCATCAGCGCAGCAGCAGCCAGCGCCCCTGTCGGCTCAATCACTAGCTTCATCCGCTCCCACAGGAAGAACATCGTTTGCAGCAGTTCCTCGTCGGTGACAGTGACCATATTGTCTACATGGCGCAGCACCAGCGGAAACGTGAGTTTGCCCAGACTGGGGCTACGGGCACCGTCGGCAATCGTGTTCGGGTTGTGGACGGTCTGGAGGGTTTTGCTATGGAAGGAGCGAGTGGCATCGTCTCCGGCAGCGGGTTCCACACCGATGACCTGGCAGTGGGGGGAAAGGGTACGGGCGGCGATCGCACATCCCGACAGCAGTCCACCCCCCCCACAGCAGACCAGCAAGTAGTCGAGTTCCCCAACCGTGTCAAGCAGTTCTTTGGCAGCGGTGCCCTGTCCGGCGATCACATGGGGATGGTCGTAGGGAGGAATCACCACGGCTCCGCGTTCGGCAGCAATCTTCTGGGCCAGGGCTTCGCGGGTGTCTTCTGCCCGGTCATAAAGCACGACTTCAGCGCCATAGCCGCGAGTGGCAGCCTGTTTCACCGCCGGGGCGTCCTCCGGCATGATGATGGTGGTGGGGGTTTGCAGGAGCTTGCCGGAGAGGGCGATCGCCTGGGCATGGTTTCCCGACGAGTAGGTCAGTACCCCCTGCTGACGCTGTTCGGGTAAGAGTTGAGCCATCGCATTAAAGGCTCCCCGAAATTTGAAGGCACCCGCCCGCTGAAAGTTTTCGCACTTAAAAAACACCTCACAGCCCGTCAGGTCGTTCACTGTGCGGGAAGTCATGACGGGGGTCTCATTGGCTTGCCCTTTAAGCCGTTCTGCTGCGGCTAAGACATCGCTGTAGGTGACGAGTGCGTCTTCCAGGGTGGCTTCGGGCGGAAGAGAAAGGTTCTTCAAAGTTTCCTCACGTTTATTATCTAGACTCAGTAAGTGATGCGCTGTGCAATTGATATCGATTGTAAATACCCCAGAACCTCGTAATACCTCGTTTCCAGGCTCCGCCTGGAAATGGGTCATGTTTCAAATGTGTGGTTGGTTGTTGT
>CAZVXA010000257.1:0-9034 GCA_964630955.1 uncultured bacterium
TCAAACTGGTTCAAAATTGTGAGGATTCCCGCCTGAAGGTGGGATGATTTGGGTGGGGAAGTGCGGCGTTGAGAGCCACACTTCCCCACCTGAGTCAGGAGTGCTCTCTATTGCCGTTGCTGTCACAGTCTAGTCGTGATGCTTTTCGTTGAGGTATTGCTGAAACCACTGGCTGGCAAGGGCTGAAACCTGTTCCAATGCCCCCGGTTCCTCAAACAGATGGGTGGCTCCAGGAACAATTTCCAGACGCTTTTCTACGACCCGATGAAGCTGTTCCAGCGCCTCCTGATTCATCTTGACCACTGGAAAATCAACCCCGCCCACAATCAGCAGAGTAGGAGCCTGCACCTGGGTCAGGGCAAACCCCGCCAGGTCAGGTCTGCCACCTCTGGAAACGATCGCCCTGACAGCCTCTGGACGACGGGTGGCGGCGATCAGCGCAGCAGCACTGCCGGTGCTGGCACCAAAGTAGCCGATGTGGAGATGGCGAGTGGGGGGGTGTTGCAGCAGCCAGTCGGTGGCTCCCACCAGTCGCTCAGTCAGTAAGCCAATGTCAAACCGGAGCTGGTGCGATCGCTGATCCATCACTTCTTCTTCCGCTGTCAGCAGGTCAAACAGCAGGGTTGCCAGTCCTCGCCGTTGCAAAACACTGGCGACGAAGCGATTACGGGGACTGTGTCGGCTGCTGCCACTGCCGTGGGCAAACACCACAATCCCCTGAGCAGCGGCGGGTATCACCTGTTCCCCTGCCAATCTGACAGACCCTGCGGTGACCGAAATAAAATGCTCGTTGTTGTGCTCTCTGAGGGTTCTCATAAGATATGAATGATGAATTTCACCTGGGGGATCACTGCTCTCCGGGAGAGACAGTTCCTCTGCTACAACAGTTTACTGATGGAGCCGTTTGACTGAACCTGCTGGATGGCAGACGCAATCAATGGGGCAATTGAAGCAACGTGTAGAGCTTTCCAGTCGGTTTCTCTGGCGGAAACGGTATCGGTGACAAAAATGGCTTGAACGCTCTTTTGACTCAATCGTTGGCGGGCATCACCGACCAACAATCCGTGGGTTGCAGCAAGTTTTCTGGCGCACTGGCTCCCGCAGTTCCACGGCGACTTCGCCATCAGGGAACTGCTGGGAGACACAGTCGCCCAAAGCCACACCCAGATGATGGGCGATCGCCTCCGCCAGATCGGGGTTTGCGTTCCCAGCCAGTAGAATGAACTGATCCATACGATTGCACTTCTCCTGCTGATGAGGTAAGGGATATAGGGGGAGCACCCCTGCACTCCTCTCACCAATCAAAGATTACTTCGGCAGTTATTGCACTTCCCGTGCGGGTGAGAAGGTGCAGCGGGTGTGCCCCTTGAGGGGGCACCGCCCCCACACCCCCACACCTCCATACCTGATGAGAGCGCGACCTGGCTATGCTTCCATCAGAAAAGATTCGGTTTTATTTAATCCAGGATCCTAAAGAACACTCAAAAATTCATTCCACGGCGTTGCCACCAGAGTTTCTGTACTGGAATGGCCATAGGACTGGATAATCATTGCTGCTTTCGTCACCTGGTGAATATCCTCAGCTTCAATCACATCTACCACATCGTACTGTCCTGTTGTGGCATAGCTATCTTTCCAGTGGACACCTGGACATTCATGCCTGATTTTTTCAGAGACTGTTTCTGCCAGCTTCTTGAAGTCTTTTGGGTCTGCAAATGTTTGAGGAGAAAACCGACCCAGGATAATGTAAGTCGTCAATTTTTCCCCACTTCGCTCGAACTTCAGCAAACACCTGCGCCACGTTGGCTTCTTGGGAAACATCCAGGTGCCAGTATGCGGCAGTTTCTACTTTTTCGGTGATGTCGTCTACCAGATCTTGACCTTCTTTATCCAGAACATCAGTAACGGCAACGCTGGCTCCTTCCTTTGCCAGCAGCAGGCAGACCGCCCGACCAATCCCCAGGGCACCCCCCGTAACAATGGCCACTTTCCCTTCAACTCGATTCATAAATCCTCCTGTGTACATTCAGTAGAGGTGGCTCCCGCCTTACAAGCCAGTAGTAGTCAAATAATTCGTATGCAAGCGTCTCAGCAGGGGTTGTAAGGTAACCGCCAACAGATAGGCTACTCCGGAGACCAGAATAATGGTTGCGCCAGAGGTGAGGTTGAGCGTGTAAGACAGCCATAGACCAATGCTGGTGAACACCACCCCTAAAAGACTGGCAAGGAGCATCATTTTCTTCATACTTCTGACAAACTGTCCAGCGATCGCAGCAGGCATTGTCAACAGCGAGATCACCATGATCAATCCCACCACTCGCATCATCATCACTACCGTCAGTGCAATCATGCACATTAGCGTCAGATAGATGGCATCTACCGGGACATTGGCAACGGTGGCAAAAGTCTCATCGAAGGAAATCGCCAGTAACTCTTTGTAGAACAGGGTTGCCAATAGAATAATGACGACATCCAGAACCAGCATGATCAACAGATCGCTGGATGAAACTGCCAGGATACTGCCGAAGAGGTAGCTCATCAGATCGGCTTTATACCCCCCCGTCAGGTCAATCAAAAGAATTCCGATCGCCATGCCGATCGCCCACATTACCCCGATGATCGTATCAGCTCGCTCCCGCGTCCGCCGTTCCACCCAGCCCATCCCCAACGCCGCTGCCACACTAAACGCGATCGCACCCAGCGTTGGGCTGAACTGGAAGAAATAACCCAGGCCAATGCCACCGTAGGCTGCGTGGGCGATGCCTCCACTGATGAAGACAATGCGGTTGATCACCACAAACGTGCCAATTACCCCACAGGCAATGCTGACCAGCACACCTGCCATCAGGGCATTCCGCATAAAGTCGAACTGGATTGCTTCGATCATGGCGATCGCTCCTCATCAGGATTGGCAGCAAGGGGATAGGGATTGAGCGAGTGTTCCATGGGATGTTCGGGAAATACCCGGTGGGGAATCCCGTGAGCGATTAAATCTACTGGACACTTGTAAGCCACTTCCAGCATTTCCGGGGTAATTTGTTTTTCGCCGTGGTAATACAAGCGTCGGTTCAGACAGCCAATGGTCTTGACACAGGAGGCGATCGCTCCGATATCGTGCGAGATCATCAAAATCGTGATCGTCCGGTTCAGGTTTTGCAGTAGCTCATAAACATGGCTTCCCATCTGTGGGTCAATGCCCGCCAGGGGCTCATCCAGCAACAAAATTTGGGGTTCTGTCGCCAGGGCACGGGCGATGTAGACCCGCTTGCGCTGGCCACCTGACAGGTCACTGATGGAGCGATCGCACCAGTGCAGCATATCCACGCTCCGCAGGGCTGCCTCTACAATCCGGGCATCTTTGGAGGTAAAAGGTTGCAACAAACGACGCTGTTCCAACCGCCCCAGCATTACCACATCCGACACACTGATTGGAAAATCCTGGTCAAACTCCACCATCTGGGGCACATAGCCGACAAAGCGTCGCCCCTTCTGGACACTTTTCCCCATAATCCGCACCTCTCCGCGCATGGGCGGCAGTAACCCCAGTAACACTTTGAACAGGGTCGTTTTGCCACTGCCATTGGGGCCAATCAACCCGATAAAATCCAGTTCTCTGACCAAAAGATTAATATCCTCCAGCACTGGCTCGTGGTTGTATCCCGCCCAGAGATGCCGTATAGCAATCACTTCGGGGCGTTCACCAGGTGCAGTAAGCTGGCCCATTGTTTCGTCATACCCAGGGGAATGGAGCATAGGAGAAGGCGGCGATAAACGCTGTGGGAGGTTGAAACCTGGCAGGCATCGATGATCTCTGCCCCAGGACTGCCGCAAAGGTATCGGCGACCTGGCGTAGATTGTTTATCCAGTCGGGCGAGAGCGGATCAATCAGTAAGACTTTGCCACCAATTTCCCTGGAGATCGTGCTTACCGTTTGCTGACTGAATTGGGGTTCTGCAAAGATGACCCTGATCTGCTTCTGTTTTGCCTGCGTGACGAGTTCAGCCAATTCCGCCGCACTTGGCTCCTGCCCACCGACTTCGATCGGCACCATGGTCAGCCCATAGTCTCGCGCAAAGTAACCCCACCCAGGGTGAAACACGATGAACTGGCGAGACTGAATCCCCTGGAGTTTTTGCCGGATCTCGGCATCCAGGGCGTCCAGATCTGCCAGGAAGCGGGTCAGATTGGCTTGATAGGCGGCCTGGTGATCGGCATCTACTTGTACCAGTGCGTGATAAATCGTCTGGGCCTGGGTCTTGACTAATTTCGGGGATAGCCAGATGTGGGGATCAAGGTTTGTGGCTCTTCCCGCGTAGCCCTTTTCCCGAAACTGGGCAGGCATGGGAATGCGCTGGATGCCTTCAGTCGTATCGACTACCCGCATCCGGGGATTGGCTGCCCGCAGTTTGTCCATCCAGGCATCCTCAAATTCGATCCGAATTCGCAGATACAGATCGGCTCGACTGAGGGCTTGCAGTTGTTGGGGGCGGGGTTCAAAAGTGTGGGGGTCTGCACCGGGAGGGATCATCACATGGACATCCACATACCTATCCCCGATCCGCTCCACAAAGTATTGCTGGGGGGCGATGCTGACCATGACCTGCACTTTCTCTGGGGCAGAGGGAGCGATGGGGGAGGTGCAACTGAAGGCGATCGCCCCCACCAGTGCCACCAATGCCAGACCCCAAAACCGTTTGCGCATGGGTGTGTGACCTCCTGCTGGTATTTTTCTGGATCAGACTGCCTGATCAGACTGCCTGTACCCACTGAAACGCAAGCAGGTTAAGGCAGATCCCATTGACGAACACGAGCACCATTAATGCGATCTGATACCACTCAATCGGTTTCACCATCAGATCCATTGCCGCGTGCGTGAAGTTCAGGACGCTGTAAACGGCAGTAATGCCCAGATGAACCATGCGGTAGAGGGGGGCATCGTTGAAAACGGTGATCGCAATCATCACCATCGGGATGGAGAAGAACCCCAGCATTAACCAGGAGTGGGAAGGCGGCATTTTTCCTTTATAGGCGGGCATTTCCACGCTTTCTCCATAGAGCAGGGGCATCATTGCCAACTGGCTATGGAACACCATGCCAAACAGGAACACCGACCAGAGGGCAATAATTTTGCCCTGAATAAATAAATCCATTATCAACCTCGACTTTTCCAGTCATCGATTGCTGGAACTGGCTTGATTCTGGATTTTAGGTTTTGGATTTTGGACACACTCCAAAATCCAAAATCCAAAATCACCGGATCACTGGTCTCTAGTTTTGACAAACCAGAAAGGCCCCGTTTCCGTACAACTGTTCCCATGATCGGTGTCGTAGATGACTGTTCCTTGCTGCGACAGGATCACCGCTTCACCTAAACCAACAAAAGAGATAAAGGGCTCCAAAAAATGGGCGGCTGGTCGATTACCACAATCGGTTAACACCGTTTCGGTAAAGAACTCATGCCCGACATCTTCAACACTGCGGTAATAGCGAATGATCAGATCACTGAGAGATCTGCCAGGGAATTGCTGGTCGAGTTGCTGCTTCAGGCGTTCGGGAAGTGCCTGGGATAGATCCAGTAGTGTGCTTGATTTCATAAGATAATTCACTCCTGAATTAACAAAAAGTTATCGCATGACAGATCTGGGTGGCATCCTCATTTCCGGAGAGATGTGGGGTTCAGTTACCGTGAAGTGGTCGTTTTGCCTAAATTCAGCACCGGATGCTCTGGTTTCTGGGCTGGAAACTGCCACTGTCGCTAACCCGATAGAGCCAGGGGGGTATTGAGGGGGGCTGCAAATCTGGGGCTTCCCCAGGTAAACCCACTCACACTGATCAGGAGAATCAGAATCAATTGACCCAGCCAGCCAATAAACCGTTGCATAAATTTCCCCTTCTTAAAAGTTTCAAAAAAGATGACTCCAGTATCAACAACCATTGCATTGCTTGTGCGGGTGTGGGGTGGGGTGCAGTGGCTTCGACGTGAGATCAGATGAACATTGGGAACCCTGCATGGGGCACTGTCCACACACCCTTGTACCTCACCTGAATGAGAACTGCGATAGATTTCTTACTTCGAAAATCAGGATCCAAATGATTGGTTCCCTTAAACAACAGGTAGAACGAAAAGATGAGGAACTTGTGAAGGAGTTACAAATATTTTGAAAATTGACTTTTCTCTAAAAATAGTCCAGCCAGTAAATACTGGAGTTTTGACTAAATTACGCCGATTTTGCCTGAAACGCTGACTGCGTCAGCATTTCAGGCAAAATCGGCGCTAAAAGTAAATATGCTGCGAAACGCTCTCGTAGAGAGCATTTCGCAGCATTGTAGGGAAAATAGTCAAAAGTCCAGTTAATTGCGAACACCCAGATATTTGTCAAACCACTGGCTGGCCAGTTGGGTAACGGTCTCCAGCGCAACAATGTCTTCACTGCTATAGGAAGTCCCTGGAATGACTGCCAACTGCGTCTCCGCAGGAATCTGCGTCAGGGCATACTGATTCATGTCCAGAATCAGTGGATCATCTCCTCCCGCAATCAGTAACGTTGGGGACTGCACCTGGAATAGCGATGAACCAGCCAGGTCAAGCTGTCCACACTCAGAAACAACAGCGCTAACCATCCCTGGGCGTTCTGTCGCTGCAACCAGAGCAGCGCTTGCACCTGAACAGACACCAAAGTACCCAATTTTGAGGTGACGGATGACCGGATTTCGAGCCATCCAGTCTGTTGCATGCAGTAGTCGATCGGTCAGGAGATTAACATTACGCCGAAAATGGCGAGTTCTCAGATCAATGACCTCTTCTTCCGGGGTTAGCAGGTCAATCAGCAGGGTAGCAAGGCTAATCTGGTGCAGAACATGAGCGATATAGCTAATGTGGGTACGTTGCTGGTGGTTATCGCAGGCATAGGTAATCAGCACAATCCCCCGGGCATTTTCTGGAATGACCAACCGCCCTTCCAATTGAACATCGTTAATTGGAATCGTCATCACCTGTCCAGGTTGATTTTCTTTATTAAAAACTTTCATTTTTCTGCCCTGTTTACTTTGGGAAGTTACTCGTTTTCACTAGCAATCCTATTGGATTTGATCAGAGGGGTGCAGGGGCTTCGGCGTGAGCGCTCAGTGTTTGACGTCTCATCCCCGCAGCTTGATCTCGGGTCGAAAGTTGAGCTTATGCCGAAGTCCTCGCCGAACTCCGAAGTTCGAACGGCACTGCCTCGCACCCCCTACTCACAAGCGATTTGGGATTGCTATATTCAGGCTATGACAGAAGCCTAAAGAAAGTCTGAGAAGAGAATGGCTTACAGCAATTTTCAGTCTAAGTAGGTAGGCGTGATTAACTTTGAAACCCCGAAAGCAGTTCCGACTTTTGCTATGCCCACTTACTTACTGGAGTTTTGACTATTTTCTCTACAATGCCGCGAAACGCCCTCTAAGAGGGCGTTTCGCGGCATATTTGGTTTTAGCGCCGATTTTCCTGAAACGCTGACACAGTCAGCGTTTCAGGAAAATCGGCGAGAACCTTAATTTTGCGGTGAAACGCTCGCCAAGGATCTTGGATTAAGGAGATTTCCAGCAATGAAATTACCTGCGTCGTGTGGGCGATTCCCCCCACTACGCGGGGGGAATCGCCCATGCAACGGGTATCTTCTTTTGCAGAAATCTCCTTAGACCTCCGACACTTGTGGGCCAGTACCCAGCGGGTTCATTATCTGGCCAATGTAAATACCCATACCACGAGCCGTTTGTACCAGTTGGCCTTGGGGAGAGACAAGCAAGGGGCTTTGGGCGATCGCCGCCTCCAGGGGCACCGCCACCACCCCGCCACACTGCCACGCCACCATTTGCCGGGACTGCCCCTGGGCAATCAGATCAACGGCTGTTTTGCCAAAGGCGGCAGCCGTCAGGCGATCGAGCGCAGATGGAATGCCGCCTCTCTGAACGTGACCCAGGACTGAAACACGAACATCGACTGGATAAGCACTACAGCACAAGATTTCGTCCGCCAGGTACTGTCCCATCCCACAGGAGGGTTTTTGTGGAGCAATCGCTTCCCCTGTATCGTTAGAGGGATTCGCACCTTCTGCAATCAAGATAATGGCGAACTTTCGTCCCCAGCGATCACGCAATTCCGCCAGATGCTGACACACTTCGGCAACCGAATAGGGAATTTCGGGAATCAGAATCACATCGGCTCCTCCGGCAATTCCGGCATGAAGCGCCAGGTGACCGGCCTCGCGCCCCATCACTTCCACAATCATGATGCGATCGTGGCTGGAGGCGGTAAAAGTCAGGCGAGTCATCGCATCAATCACCGTGTTGACCGCTGTATCAAACCCAATCATCCGTTCGGTCAGTGCAACATCATTGTCAATGGTTTTGGGAACGGCAATGAATTGCCAATTACCTTCAATTGCGAGATGATTCAGGATAGCAATGCTGCCATCCCCACCGATACCAATCAGCGCATCCAGGTTCAGGACACGATATCCCTCTACAATCTCATCCACCTTTGCTAAGGTGTCGCCTTTGTTGATGCTGCCCAGAATCGTTCCCCCCATACTGAGTAGTGGATCAATCCCTCGCAGATCCATGCCGTGCATACCCAGAGGCATAGCCTTTTTCTCCAGCAATCCCTGAGTAGCATAGGGAATCCCCAACACCTGCCAATTGTAGGTCAATGTAGCATGATTCAGAATTGCCCGAATCACAGCATTCAGACCAGGGCAGTCCCCCCCACTGGTCAGAATCCCTAATCGCTTCTGTTTATCCATTTGCCCTCTTATCCAAACCTATCGCTGTCGCCATTTCGGTTAGGAGCACGAATAAATTAACCTGGACTATTTTTTGATAAGAGATTGGCTTGGCCGATAGTTCCCATCAAAAAATATTCGATTTATTAATCCAAGATCCTTATAGAACAGGGGTGTAGGAATAGTACTCTACGATGGTGTGGCATCTCTGCGCCCTGTTCTCAGAGCCTATCCGAAAACCCAAATTCTGGAGGGCGCGACGCTGTAGCGTCGCGCCC
>CAZVXA010000258.1:0-8935 GCA_964630955.1 uncultured bacterium
CCCCCCCCCCCCCCCCCCCCCCCCCCCCCCCCCCCCCCAAAACTGGGATACACCCGAATGCACTCTTCAGGATTGCTATATTAATTTTATGATGCAATATTGGAGTGAGCTTTTTACTCATAATTTAAAAGCGGTATTGATAGTGATATCCGTGTGCGTGTGAGTCGAGAATATTTGTGACCCCTCCTAAAATTTATCACTGGGTTTCATCCCACAAATCCCTTAAACAAGTCCCCAAAAACCGTCAAGTGAACCGTCTCTGGTTAGGTTTTGGGATGGTGGGTGTCGCGATGTTGTCGGCAACGGCGGGTGCGCTGGTGGCGGTGGCCCTATCCAGTACACCACTGCTGCAGACCCGACTCAGTGCAGAGGAGGCAAAAGTTTTTGGTCAGGATAATATTTCTGCAACAAAACTCAACTTTCGGCTACCGGAACTGACCCGTCCAGTCAACATTCTGGTGCTGGGCACCAAAGTCCTCACTTCGGATGTCAGTACCCCCCCCATCGAGTTAAGGAATCTGGGCTATGAGGCACTGGTCAATTCCTTCGAGGGGTTGACGGATGTCATGCTGCTGCTGCGATTCAATCCAGCAACGAAACAACTGACGGTTCTCTCTCTCCCCCGGGACACCCGCACCTATGTCGCAGGCGTCGGCACCACCAAGCTGAACGAAGCGAACGCCTATGGTGGCCCAGTGCTGGCGGCTCGCTCCATTGATGAATTGCTCGGTGGTATACAGGCCGATCGCTACGTGCGGATTAACGTACAGGGCGTGGAGAAACTGATTGACGCTCTGGGCGGCGTTACCGTGTACGTCCCCAAAGACATGAAATATAAAGATGACTCCCAGCATCTTTACATCGATCTGAAGCAGGGGGAGCAACATCTCAACGGTAATCAGGCGCTTCAGTTTTTACGGTTCCGCTATGATGCTAACGGCGATATTGGTCGAGTTCAGCGACAGCAAATGTTAATGCGATCACTGATCGAACAAACCCTCAATCCCGCCACCGTGGCCCGTATCCCGCAAATTCTCTCCGTGGTTCAGGAGAACGTGGACACGAACCTGACCCTGGAGGAGTTGATCGCCCTGACCGGGTTTGCCTCGCAAACGGGCCGTTCCAACGTGAATATGCTGATGCTCCCTGGCAGTTTTAGCGCCCCCGGTGAGTATCAGGCCAGCTACTGGTTGCCCAGCCGCAGTCGGATTCGTCCACTGGTCGATCGCTACTTCAAAGATGGACAGGTCTCCGAGGAGACACCAGCAGACACCAGCGATCTCAGCTATTGGCAAATTGCCATTCAGGACAGCACGGGCGATCGCGAGGCCGTGCGCAAACTGGTGCGCCTTCTGCAACAGGAAGGTTTCTCCAATGTGTTCATTGACGACGATTGGACCGAACCCCTCCAGGACACCCGAATTGTTGCTCAGAATGGTGATGCGACTGGGGCAGAAGCGGTTCACCGAGCGCTCGGTTTTGGCGAAGTACGAGTCGAAAGCACGGGGAGTTTGCGATCGGACATCACCATTCAGGTGGGCAAAGATTGGTTGATCGACCAACCGCAAGCCACCCCAACCCCCGATACCACTCTGTAGGGGTGCAGGGCCAGCTTCCAGGCCACCCTTGCAGGCTTAGTGCCCATCCGAAATCCGAAAACCCAAATTCTGTCAGGCGCGACGCTACAGCGTCGCGCCTGACAGAATTTGGGTTTTCGGATAGGCTTTGAGCTGGACGGTAAGCAATCGGTCGCCGTTGACTCTCAAGATTTGGTGACGTTGGGAATTTGCGAAATCAGATTCTCCAAGAGCGATGAGATTTCAGGGGAGCGGTTGAAAATCATGAAGTGTCCCCCTTTTTCGACCACTGCATCGACCGACTGTAGAAAGCAGAGGGGAAAGACGCGATCGCGATTGCCGTGGATATGGTACAGGTTCTCCACCGAATCCGTATGAACCCAGTTCACCACCTGACCGAGCGCCCACCGAAAGAAAATGGTGTCGGTACTATTCAAAATTTCCTTAAAGAGCTGACGTTCCTCCGTCGTTTCCGTGCCAAATAGCGAAGCGGCAATTCGAATTCCCAAAATAATGCCTAACCGAAATGGAAACACCCGATGCAGTGGCACCCACTTCAACACCCGGAAGTAGGGGGGCATTTCTTTGTCATTCTTAATGCTGGAGATCAGGATAATCTGTTCCACTGCTCTGAATTTAGCAATTTCGATCGCCACCATTCCCCCAAACGACAGACCGACCAGAATGGGGCGATCACCTTCAATCTGCTTCGACAGCCGCAGCGCATATGCCTCGATCGTTTCTCCTCGTTCTGGCGTGATCCATGCCACGTATTTGGGCTGATACCCCTCATACTTCAGCCGCTGATACACTCGCTCATCTGCCCCTAACCCGCTCAGGAAGTAGATCTCTCGCATACGTTAATTTCACCCCAGTACCGCCAATGCTATCGTCAGGGGCTGCGGGTTCAATGCTTCTTATAGAAAATTTTCGGAAGGGCTATCGTCCTCCTCAGACCACACGATTCTGACGGATGCACTCTGAATACCAGCGAGCGCTCAACTTGGGAATCCGCTGCTGTGTTGCATAATCCACATAGTGCAGCCCAAATCGGCGGGAGTAGCCCCATGCCCACTCAAAGTTATCCATCAAACTCCAGGTAAAGTACCCCCGCAACGGATAGCCTTCGCTGATAGCGCGGTGAGCCGATCGCAGGTACTCCCGTATGAAGAGGATACGATCACTGTCCAGCACCTCCCCGTTCTCCGTCACCTCATCCTCTGTGGCACACCCGTTCTCAGTAATGAAAATCGGCAAATCTGGCCGTTCCAGCGTCTCACTGATGTGGCGAATGCCCCAGTAGATTGAATCGGGCGTGAAGTACAGCCAGGGCATATTGTAGCGGGGATAGGTTTTGGGGAAGGACAGAAATTCAAAGCCCGGTTCCCGGTCGATCGCCCTGACGTAGGTGCCAAAGTAGTTGTTGAAGCCAAAAGCATCCAGCGGTTGATGGATGATGTCCAGGTCGCCCTCCTGAATATCGGGAGCCTCATCCCCCAGTTGCGCCAGTAGTGCAGGACTGTACTTTCCTGTCAGCGCAGGCAACAGAATTCCCCCATTGGCTGCATTCAGTTCAAAGGCTTTCTGGGCAGCAGCAATCTGCTCTGGAGTCTCAGCAATGGGAATCGTTGGCACAAAGTTATCCACCAGGGCCACTGAGCATGGGACGGGAGTCGCAGCCCGGATCGCCTGACAGGCTAACCCATGGGCCAACAGTGCATGATGTGACGTTTGACACACATCCTTCAGACGTTCCACCACTGTTCCCGGCGCGTGAACGGGCACTTTCTCTACGCCGTAGCCCATATGCGTGAAGCAAATAATCTCATTGATGGTCATCCAATGCTGGATGCGATCGCCCAATTCTTTCACCACCACCGTCGCATAGTCAGCAAAATCCTTCGCCATCTCCCGACTGCGCCAGGAGCCATACCTCTGCTCTAGCGCCTGAGGGCTGTCCCAGTGAAACAAGGTTGCGTGGGGTGTAATTCCATGCTCCCGCAGGTCATCCACCAGTTGCTTGTAGAAATCAATCCCCATCGGGTTCACTGCCCCCCGCCCTTCAGGAATAATCCGCGACCAGGCCAGACTAAATCGATAGTGCCGAATCCCCAGATCTGCCATCAGTTTCACGTCGTCTTTAAAGCGGTGGTAATGGTCACAGGCGATCGCTCCTGTCTCCCCATTCAGCACCCGTCCCGGCGTCTCACTGAAGGTGTCCCAGACGCTGGGCAAGCGTCCGTCCTCGCTCACGGCTCCCTCAATCTGATAGGCCGCCGTTGCGGCTCCCCAGGCAAACCCATCAGGGAACTGATAGCTGCTCATTTGCTCTCCTTGAAAAGTGAGTGAACCCCTCTTATATGAGCCTATCCAAATATGAGCCTATCCAAAAACCCAAAGTTGAGGAGGCACAGTGCGATCGCACTGTGCCTCCTCAACTTTGGGTTTCTAAGTACTGGACTTTTGACTAAATCGGCGCTGAAATCTCTGTGAAACGCTCTCTGAGAGAGCGTTTCACGGCGTTATAGAGAGAATAGTTAAAAGTCCAGTACCTACATCAAAAATCTATGATTTTAAGGAAGAAATAAGCCTGCTTCCGTGCAAATTCCTCGGAGGGGTCTGTCCCAAACATCGGTGGGCAGACGGGGCACGCGGGCGTACTCGAAAACAATGCCCAGCGTCGGTTTGCCGCGCCAGTCGGGGTGGGTGAGCAGTCGATCATAGTAGCCGCCACCGTAGCCCAGACGGTAGCCGCGCACATCACAGGCGATCGCTGGCACTAGAATCAGATCGACCTGTTCGGGGCGAATCACAGGTGCATTGGGGTGGGGTTCCAGAATACCGTAGGTACCTGATTGCAGGGGGAATGGACTGCTGGGGGACCAGAGATGCCAGTGGAGGGTTTTGTCTACCACGCGAGAGAAGCCCCAGCGCTTCTGAGTGTAGGAATAGAGGGGGCTGAGGTCAGGTTCCTTGCGAAAGCTAAAGTAGGCCAGCACGGTTCGGGCTTCCATGAAAATCGGCCACTTTTGCAGATGGGTACAGAGACGATCGCTCTTTTCACGCCACAGGTCGGGGTGCATCGTCTGCCGACCTTTGAGCAGCAATCGCCGCAGTTCAGCTTTTTCGGTTTTAGGTTCGCTCAGGCTCACAGGTGTAACAAAATACCTCTCCAGCATTCTACCCTTCTCGCTGGGCTTTTGTTGGAAGGGGAAAGTGCGAAGCCAATTGTATGCGTTTAGCATCTCTCGCGTGCCCCTGCGCCGCAGGGGCACGCGAGAGATGCTAAAAATAGGTTTTCGGATTCCCGACTGGGCAACGCCCAGTCGGGAATCCGAAAACCCTAAACAGATAGATATCGAAAGCAGCTCCCTGGGCGGAGCTGAAGGGAACAGTGTTTCCCACAAGAGACACGGTTATCGGTGGAGGCACTGCTGGACAATCAGAGGGTGCGGGTGCTGGAGGGGGTGCAGGTGAGGCTAGGGTCAGCGGAGCATGGGATGTTTATAAAGCGCTTGAGTTTAAGTGAGTTAGGTTGGCGGGTACGGAATCAGGGCAACTGCATCTAACATGGAAAATTTTCTCGGCAGGCTCTGGCTTCAGTCCTACCCTACCGATAAACTCTGTGGGGCACATCCTCACAGGGAGGAAACCACGATTAAACCAGACCGGATACCAGCGACAGGGCATTGCCATCCGGGTCAAGCAGACTGACTGTTGTACCACCCCAGGGTTGATGTTCAGGAGGGCCAACAAAGGGAACGCCCTTTGCCTTCAGGTCTTCGTAGGCGGCGTGGGCATCTTCAACCCCAAAGGAAAGCCCAGCAAAACGGCCCACCAGTCCCTGTTTGTCGGGACGGCTCGTGTCCACCTGCTCCACGACGAGAGAAATATTGCCCAGGTCAAACAGCAAAAACCCGGCGTCACCACCATCTGCTTTGAGCGGCATATTGAGTGTCTTGACGTAGAAATCCCTGGAGCGATCGATGTTGCGAACAAAGATCCGTATGCTGCTCAGTATCCATTCGTTCATAAGTTCTCCTGGAAAGGTGACTGAATTTGAGACTATCCCTCCCTCACGCGGCGATCAGCCACACTCTCAACAACGCAGCGATCGCCACCGCCACCACCGCGCCAATGAAGGTATTCACGATATTCACCATCTCATTGGTCAACCAGCGATAGCGAGATTGCAACGTTGCCCCGATCAGGCTCTCAAAATTGGTTGCAATGAAGGCGGCAACAATGGCGATTGCGATTCCTGTGGCTGTGATCAGGCCAACAGCCCAGCCGAGGGCAGCGATCGCAGCAGCAGCCACCAGTCCTGCTAGAGTTCCTTCCAAAGAAACAGCCCCCTCAGTGCCACGCGGTACGGGTTGGAACGTAGTAATCAGAAACGTGCGTTTACCATAGGCTTTGCCAATCTCACTGGCGCAGGTGTCGGCCAATTTCGTGCTCATGCTGGCTACGTACCCCAGAATGAGCAGCCCCGCCAATCCCTCGGTGGCCAGGTCGGGATTCAGCCCCACCGTGTAGGCTCCCAACGCACAGAAAGTGGCGATCAGTGCTGACCCCCAGACGTTCTCCGGCCCCCGCGCCCCCGATCGCTTCTCGGCAATACCCGCCGCCTCTTTTTCGGCCAGACCCACCCGTGTCACCGCTGACCCCACAACAAAATAAAAAGCCATCACAGCATAACCGCGCCAGCCCAGTGTGCCCCACAGGATCACCCCCAGCACCCAGGCGTGGGCAATCCCCGCAGGCGTCAGCAGCTTTTTGGGTAGAAACCAGACGATTCCCAAGAGAACGGTGTTGAGAGCGATCGCCACCAGCCAGGGTTGCAGGGCATCCATAGGAAGTAAATCGGTAGAATTTGTGCAGCGCCAGTTGCTTCCTCTATTTATGACGCAAGAATGGATGCAGTGAGCGATTATTTTAAGAACTTTGCGTCAATCCCTATGTCCAACGTTCTCTTTCATCTGGCATTTCCGATCGCCAACGTCCCTCAGGCCAAGCAGTTCTACGTTGATGGCCTGGGCTGCACAGCGGGACGGGAAAACGAAAACTCTGTGATTCTCAATCTCTACGGCCACCAACTGGTGGGGCACGTCACCCACGAACCGTTGCATCCCCAGAAGGGCATCTACCCCCGCCACTTCGGCCTGATTTTCACCTCCGAAACCAACTGGGAAACATTACTGGAGCGGGCACAGCGGCGATCGCTCCAGTTCTACCAGCAGCCCAAACATCGGTTCCCCGGCTCTGCGCTGGAGCACCGTACTTTCTTCCTGGAAGACCCCTTTCATAACCTGTTGGAGTTCAAGTTTTACCGGAACTACGAGGCGATTTTTGGCGAGGTCGCCTTTGCTCAAATTGGAGACACGTCTGGTTAAGTTCACCGCAGAGGCGCAGAGGGCGCAAAGGATTTTCTCTGCGTTCTCTGCGCCTCTGCGGTGGATGAGATCAATGATTCTTCAATAGCGCAGCCAGCTTCTTGCGCATGACAACTCCCGGCTGGTCAGAGGGCATGTGCTGTTCGACGGTCAGCGACAGGGGCACATCGTAGTCGGTGGACTCCAGCACCTCCCGGTCTTCTAAGGTCACCTGACGGTCGAAGGCGATAATGTCTTCGGCTTTCGCATCGGCTTCGGTGTCGCTGCGCAGACAGAACTGGACAACCTGGGAGGCGCGATCGCTGATCGGTGTGGCAGACGTAAAAATCAGGTGAACCAGCCCGTTGGGGTAGGTGATCTTGAGCGTGCGCGTGAAGGGCATGTACCAGTTCGAGTTCATGGTGCGAACGGTGACGGCCTCTGCAATTTGCAGGTTTTTCTGCTGGATGGGAGGGTTAACCACATCCACCTGGGTTTGCATATTCAGACCGTAGTCCGTTGGAGTAATTTTCAGTGAGGCGGGACGCGGCTGGTGCTGGTCGCCGAAGGAGGCTGCATGGACAAAGCTGAAGTGGGCGTTGTCGAAGGAGTTTTCCATCACCCGCAGGCCCGCACACTCCCAGCGCTCGTAGAACTGGGGAATCTGGCGCATCATGGGGTCACTGGCTTCGGGAATGTCGGGAATTGGTTGCAGCGGGTTTTCGTCCAGACAGACCCAGGCGTAGCCGTAGCGCTGCACGCACTGGAAGGCAGGCACCTGGTAGGAGTCAGGAATTGGCGTCTCTAGCTGCGGCACATTTGTGCAGGCTCCGGCTCCATCGTAGGACCAGCCGTGGTAAGGACAGCGAATACAGCCGTTCACCACCACGCCCTTTGAGAGTTGAGCAGAACGGTGACAGCAGCGATCGCTCACCGCCGCTGGCTGACCATCGGCATCCAACCACAGCGCCAGCTTTTCACCCAGCAGCACAAAGGACTGAGGCTTTTCAAACGACAGCAGACTTATGGGCATCACGGGATACCAGAAGCGTCGCAGGAGAGGCTCTTGAGTGACCAGCATAGTGGGTGGTTGAAAGAAGGACTGTTCCCTAATGTGATAGAGATTGGCGGCAATTTTTGTAGCGAGGATTGCAAAGTCGTAGGACAACCGTAGGGACGGTAAGATAGGAATGTTGAATCTCCGGATGCATTGATAGAAATGAGACTTCTAGGCTTCTTGCTACCGATATCGCTGCTGGTTGGCTGTGGTTCGGTGCAAACCGTGGAAAAGCAAAGTGCTGCACCGCAGGGATGCTCAGCACAACTCACCCAGCAAAATCAGGCAGGCGTCCGGACGATCGCACCGATGGATTTGCAAGTTGGGCAGGGATTCAGCACACCTGTCATCTCAAACGCACAGAAATTCATCCTTCCAGTTCCGGCACTGGGTGCGGCAGGGGAACCGCTGGTTTATCCAGCGAGCTATGAGAAGGCAGGGCAGCCAATTGTTGACTACAAAGGAGAACCCATAGGCGATCGCGGCCTCGTCTTCTTCAACGGGAAGGACAAATCCTGGCAGGCGGTCAAAGGCGACGGAGAAGGGGTCATTATCATCAACGAGGTGACTCAGGAACAGGCGCAGAAACTGTATGAAAAAGTCCAATCCCTAAAGCCAGACCCCAACGAGTTGACGCTAGATGAACTGAAGCAGGTTCTCACCTTTGCACAACAGCAGCTTGGGCTGGTAGATATGTACAACTCCACCCAATCATTTGTGCAGGAAAAGATGACTCCGGTCATCGCAGGCGAAATTCCCACAGTCAACGGCAAAGAAATTGCAGCTTACGGATTTAAGAAGCGGGACGAACGCGACATCAATCAAGCCATTTATATTCCTGGTGAATTCGTCTTTCAGGGGCCTGCTGCCAGTCCACAGAAATTTGAGCAGGGTGGCGTGATTGTAGAGCAGGGCGGCAAGATGCGCGG
>CAZVXA010000259.1:0-1327 GCA_964630955.1 uncultured bacterium
GCGAAGCCCGCGCCACTCGCAAAACTGGGTTTGGAAATTTGCAAAAGCGGGATGCACCCAGTTGAAACTGTATGCCTGAGCGGGAGGAATCCGGAGATAAGGTCGTTTGAGGGTTCTTCTCTATAGAGAGGAAGTGCTGCGATCGCCCCTCTCACAAGCTTTCCAGCATTTTCTTAGAAAGCAGCTTAAGTTCTTGCTTAAAAGCTTAAACATCGGTGGTAAGAACCCGTTCTGAAAGGAAAACTGTTTCCACGCCCACTTACTTATCCACAGTGCGATCGTCAATCTTACTGTCGAGAAATAATAAGAATCACGTTCACCATTGCAATCAAACCAAATAAAATGACCAGACTGACATCAATTAAAAGATTGAGACGTGTGGGCTTGAATAGATAACTCCCCCGTTTAAGGGACTGAATTTCGAGGTGGTGAGAAATCAAAGCGGGAATGAGCAGTAAAATGCCAGAGGCAATCGTTCCTAAACCCAGAATATAGCCCAGGTGAACATTGACTGCCACATTCATGAAAGCCAAACCCTGATCTGAAAAGACGGGGGTCTCTTCGATCACAACGCCAAATCCAATCAGCAGTAAAGAAACGTTAATCCAACTGGTCAAGGTTCGTTCAGAAGCCTGATGGTTACGCTCCTTTGCAAGTTCGGTGACATCATTCGTTTGTCGATTCATCATGCGTCTGGGCCGTGCAGGTTGATCGTCTACAGGAAAGAGGTAATCACAATACTCAGCATGGCAAAGATGCCAATGATGATCATGGCGATCGCCACCGTTAGACCTAACGAGCGTCGGGGGCGATAGAAATAATTTCCCTGGTGCTGGATTAACCGTAATTCTCGCTGATGCTCGATCGCTGCAACAATCATGGCGTAGAGTCCCAAAGCAATGTAGGCCAGTCCCAAAACGCGGGAAAGCTGCACGGGTCTAATCCTGGCGGCTGGATATAGGCCATATATTGCTTCAACGACGCGATCGATCCCAAACCCAAATCCAATCAGGGCCAGACTGGTACGAATCCACGCCATTAATGTGCGCTCAGCGGCAGCTCGATTGCGTTCTTTTGCCAGTTCAGCCTGAATATTGGGAGACGGGGTCTGCTCCGGGTTTGTCATTGCTGAGAAGCTCGGTTCCAGTTGCCTCTCATATCTACCACATGCCACCCTATGTTCAAGCGCTTTTCGCGCTGGTAAGTGATTAACCCGACAATGTTTGACCTTCATAAAACCTAAAACTGGTGTTGTGGGGCGCGCGAAGCGCCGCGCACAAAACCAAACGAATATTTAAAAGTTAAAAAAGAAATAACAGCACCGATG
>CAZVXA010000259.1:1337-8924 GCA_964630955.1 uncultured bacterium
AAACCCCCCAATTGTTTTCAATCTCAAAACCCCAACTTTGGGTGTTGGGCCCCGCCCTTCGCGCGCCCCACAACACCAGTCTTTAATTGCAAGGTTACTCAGGCTATGCCAGCAGCTTTGCTTTCGCCGCCTGAAACTCGGCTTCCGTCAATGCGCCTGCGTCCTTCAATTGCACCAATTGTTGAAGCTGGGCTATCAGGTCAGAACTGGGAACGGGAGCCGCAGCAGGGGCGGCGCTAACAACAGTCTGAGCCTGCATCGCCGCCATTTGAGCCTTTAGTTGCTCCAGTTCTACCTGAGACTGCATGGCTGTGGCATTCGCCATTTGCTGCTCCTGAGCAGCCTGAGCCGCACCGCTCATGGCACCGCTGACGGCTTTAGATGTGGCGGTGGCGGTTCCCGCAATCACAGCAGTCCTGGCCATAGTACCCACCAGACCGGGGCCTTTGCGCTGCACGACAATCGGTCTTCTTCCTCTCATATATTCTCCTGATGATGATTAAAAGGGATGGCATGGATGGAACTTAGGTGGTCTGAAGGGCTTCTGCCATCAGCGAGTCAATCACCGCTTTGGGGATACGTTCGCTTATCAGCAATTGACCGTCGGCATTTACGACAGCTTCCTGGAACTTCGTTGCCCAGGTGTGTTCAAACAAAAACAGCACCGCAGAGGAGTTGTTCTCTAGGGCAGCGGCGAAATACAACGCATCACTCTCAGAGGCGAGACCAGAAATACTCTCGACGACCGGATCGAACGCATCGTAAGCATCGTCATCCAATTCACTGATCTCTAAAACCGTAATATTCCCCGCGACATCTTTTTTAACAAACAGAACATCAATAATGCGAATCAGATGACTGTCAACCAGTTCCTTAACGGCTGGTATAATCTCGCCTTTGAAGTTGTTACCCGGAAATTTGATCAACAGTAACTCGACAGGTCCAATTGACATATTTTTTTCCTCAGGGTTGAACAGTCAATCTCTTCAGGCGGAAAGAATTAATGATGGTCAGAACACCGCCCACCAGAGCAAATCCCCAACACAATCGGGAGGGCAACGACCTCGGATAGCGGGTTAAACAGCAGCCAGACCAATCAGACCATCTCAACAAGAACGCCGCTATATTACCTGCGAATCGTAAGAATTTTGTATGGGCAACACTGCCTGACCTAATTTAACCCCTCCAGGAAAGTCTGCACCTGACCGTCGGGGGATAACACCAGGCGAATCAGCGCAGTTTTTCCATCGTCAATGGGTGACACAAAGGGGTCACCCACCAGAGGAATGCCTGTGCGATCGACGTAATCGCCAGAAAGCTGCCCCAGCGGCACAATTCGGGCAATTGTGCCATCAGGAGCCACCACCAGACGATACTCCAGCGCCTGGTCAAGGGTGCTGGGGGGTTGCCAGCGTTGACGGAAGTAATTCTGCGCTTCCTGAAGCTGAGGAATCGACCCAAATTGGTTACTGCGGGCGATCGCGCTGGGGGTTACATCCGTCGATGCAATTCCCGCCTCTGGAACCGGAACTGCAGCCGGAGCAGAGGCCGCGCCTGATCCCGCAAACTCTTCGGCTGTCGGTGCTCGTAGCGTCGATGGAGCTGATCGAAAGAAGGGTGCGTTGTCAGGGGCAGGTTGGGGAGCCACCTGGGGCGCGCGGGCGATCGCAGATGGCGGCACAGGCACTGTCTGCGTCTCTGGTGCCGCAGGCAGCACCGGGTTCGGCGGCAGCAAATTGGGGTTGAGGGGCGCACCGGGAACGGGAGCCTTCGCCGCATCAGGAATCGTTCCGGGAGCTGCTGCGGGAGAAGGGAAGGGTTGAGTGGCAATTGAACCTGCCGGAGGAGGGGGGGGCAGCGACGTCAGATCCTGATTGGGAACCCCCGGAATCATTGCAGGGGCAGGGGGAGAGGCGGAGAGTGCTTCTGGTGCACTGGTGACTACCGGAGCCGTCTGAGACACGTTGGTGACAAAGCGAGCCAGGGTTGCGGTCGCCCCCACAGCCAGTACGAGTGCTGCCGCTGCCTTTAGAGCACCAGTGGGCTTTGCCCAGGCGGGGCGAGCCAGAGTGGGGAGGGCTACAGCATCGCTGGTATAGTTGTCCAACGAGTTGGCCAGGTCAAACAGTTGGGTGGTGTTGAGTCGAAGGACTGGCCCTGATTCTGGGGTGGCCAGGGAACCAAGGTGCAACTCGTGGCTGAGTAACCCCCTGGGATGAAGCGCAATCCCAGAGGTCGCAGAGATTATGGAAGAACTGCCGTTAGCAGTGCCGAAGGAAGGCGTGATCATTACCGTTTCTTCCTGAAGGGTTGTGCGCTCGGCTTCAGCCATACTGCCATTAGTAGGGGATGGAACCAGCGGAGGTGTATCGGGACTGAGGCGGAGCAGGGCGGGCATAGTGCGAGGAGCGTCAGCTTCCAAAAGTTGCTGCACGTAGATGCTGACGGTGTCGCAGAGAGTCTCCAGTTGGGTGCGATCGCCCCGAATTTGCACCTGCTGTTCCGGTGGCAGAGCGGGATCGTCGAAGCTCAGGCGAAACCGCAGATTCTTTAAGACCTGTCGATCGGTCCAGCGAGACAGTGCAGAACCCGTCGCTGCGATTTCGAGCGTACAGGTGGGAGGGGTGTATCGGCGGAGAACAGCGGTAGACATGGGCTGCAACATGAGCGAGGGATAAACGATGGCGGGTCGGAATGCGTTGTGGGAGGAGTGTTGGATTTAATCTTTGGCCCGGTCAAGCAGTGCCAGCCACAGTCTTCGAGTCCCGTTAGGGGCGCTGTAGAATAGCAGATCAATCAGCAGCTTCAGCGCCAGGTAGGTGAGTTCATCCGGGGTAATCTCGGTGTCAGCCTCCATCCGT
Organism: uncultured bacterium; assembly: GCA_964630955.1. Taxonomy (GTDB): domain Bacteria; phylum Cyanobacteriota; class Cyanobacteriia; order Elainellales; family Elainellaceae; genus CAZVXA01. Next base: position 4,199 of record CAZVXA010000259.1, read on the forward strand.
TCCTGATAGAAGTTGCTGAAGTTATCCAGGTAATCCCCCAGCAGCGCTGCCTGATGGGGCGGCTTCCCCTGTTCAGTGAGTTGCTCCAGCAGGGTGACCGCTCGACGGATCAGTTCCTGGCGCTGATTGGCCAGATGGCAGATGATCAGAACGAGCGATCGCGCCTCCTCCACATCCAATCGCTTCCGTCCCTGTCCCTTGCGCAGGGGGCTGGACTGTCGTAATCGCCACAGTGCCACCCGGTCTGCCACAACCTCCGACAGGTTGAGGTCTGCTGCCGCCTGGAGAATGGCATCGGAACTGATGCCAGAGAGCGACTCCAGCGCCAGGAGCACCAGATCGAGCTGAGCTTTGATGTTGTCCAACTGCACCGGATCCGGCTGGAACGTCAGGGGAAGCTCTGCCGGGGAGGGGGAGGCAGTTGGTTTCGCAGTGGAGGGCATAGTTTCAGAATACTCAGCGGAACAATGGAGCGATGGGGGGTTACCAGTCTTGAAACGGGGTAGCCCGAATCGGTTCCTTGAACCTTCCATCACCCCACACCTAAGCTCTATTTTGTCAGTCGGTAGCAGTTTTGGTGCAGAAAGCGGTGGAAAAAGCAATGCGCCCGGTGCAAGTGGGCGCATTGCGGTAAGTTTGAGCTTGACCCGGTGGGTGGGGCAGGTCAGTTCAGCTTGCCTGCCCATGCAAATTCCTTTGCCAATACAGCACAGAGTTTGGAGAGGTCGGACTGGTCTATCCTTTTGTTGTCCATCCAGTAGCGCACACATTTGTTGCGAATGAACTGAGCCGTTCTATTCGCCTCATCAATCAGCGCAAACTGGGTGGGATTACTTCTGAGCCTGGTTTCCAGAACAAGCATGAACCGCAAGACTGATTTCTGATAGGACTATCCTACCACGAAATAGTACGGATGTATGCAGAGATTTCGGATGGCCCCAACAGATCGTTGCTCGGTTTCGCTAATCGCTGCAACGGATTTGAGAGGGGATGCAATGCCCCTGGCTTCAGACATGGGCATTGCATCCCCTCTCAAACTCTCCTCTTCGGTAACCAGGTGTGATTCAGCTTGAAACCCCAAAAGCTATCTCGCCCTCTCAGCGGGCGAGATAGCTTTTGGGGTTTCGACTTTTTCCACGCCCACTTACTTAAAAGTCCAGTACGGATGTCATTTGCTAATAGACTTGCTTTACTGGGTTCAGAAAATCCCAAATTTGTCAAGGGAGCTTACAGCCAATCCCCATGCGAGCATTTCACCTGGTTCTGGCGATCACTACGCTCCTCACTTTACTAAGCGCTTACGGCCTGACTGCCCAACAGTCGCCTGCTTCAGCAGCGGTTGAGGAGACCGCAACTCCGCATCGTTCTTCCAGTTCAGCCACTCGATCGGCAACTGCTCCTGCCCGTCCCCTTAATGCTCTGTGGAGAAACAAGCCTGCCAATGTGCATGTTGGCTTCGCAGGCAATTCCGCTCAGGCAACTCAGACTCAACCCCAAACTCCAGCGGTGCGTTCTTCAATGGCTTCTGTCCAGGGCGATCGCCGTAATCTGCGCAACCGTCTGCATCTGCAATTTCGGACTCCCCTCGGCTGGGTCAGAGTCAGGCTGGCCTCCTAGCTTTCTTCAGTACCGGGGTTTGCACCGGAGGGAATTGCCAGTGGCAGTGTCAACCAGAAAGTTGCACCTGCGCCCGACTGACTCTCAACTCCAATTTGCCCGCCGTGGGCAGTAATAATTTGGCGACAGAGGTAGAGTCCCAGACCGATTCCTGTGGAGTGGCGGGATCGTGGTCCCCGGCTGTAGCGCTTGAACAGGCGATCGCAGGTTTCCTGGCTCATGCCAATCCCGGTGTCTTTTACTGTAAACCGAATCAGGTCTTCCTCGACGGTGGCATCCAGCACGATGTGAATGCCGGGGGGATTGTGGTTGAGGGCGTTTGTAATCAGGTTCTCGAACACGCGACGGATCTGAGTGGGGTCGGCTTTGACCAGCGGCAGATCGGGCGGGATAAAGTTCGTCAGCGTTGCCCGACCTTTCTGCACCAGGGGTTCCAGATCCTCTACAATGACCTGCACCAGGAGACCGATCTGCAATAGTTCGTAGTGCAGCGTCATGCCCTTTGTTTCGGCAGAGTGTGCCTCCAGCATAGACATGATCAACTGAAGCTGATGATCGCTGCTGTGGGCCATCCGCTCCAGAATTGAGCGACTGATGGGAATCATTTCTCCAGGCTGATTCAGCAGATTGCTGATGACCAGGGAGAGGCCCATTACTGGGGTTTTCAGATCGTGGGAAAAGGCGTTGAGAAACTCATCCTTCAGGTCATTCAGACTCTGGAGTTCCTCCATTTTCTGGCGCAGTTGGGCGGTACGCTCCTGCACCTGCTGTTCCAGGCCCATATTCAATTGGCGCACCTGTTCGTACAGGTTGGCCTGCTGCACGGCGATGCTGACCTGAGTCGCCAACCGTGACAGCAAATCAATCTCAAACTGCTGCCAGTGGCGCGGCGCTGAACACTGATGCACCACCATCAGCCCAAACAGGTGGTCGTCCACCAGAATCGGAACCCCCACTATCGCTTTGACGTGAAACTCCCGATACCAGGCCATGATTGCCGGATATCCGGTCAACTGCTCCACATCATCGATCGCCTTTACCTCACCGCCCCCAAACAGGCTTTCGATCTCCCGCAGGTGGTCGGGATTTAGGAGTTCTACGTACTTCATCGATCGCCACTGGAGATTCACCGCCTCCGCTACAATAACGGCGCGATCGCCCGGTATACCGTGACCGATACAGACCCGATCGGCATGGAGAAATTGCTGCACCTCTGCCACCGTGCTGTCCAGAATGTCTTGCAGGTTGAGCGATTGGCGAATTCTCAGCGCCGTTTCTGCCAGCAGGCGATCGCGCTCCCTGGCCTGCTGGATCTGCTGCTCAGCCCGTTTACGGTCGGTGATATCAACAATCGAGTCGATTAGACAGGGTTCGCTGCCGATTTGAATAACTTCTGCTGAGAACAGGACAGTGCGAATTTCTCCGGAGCGATTGCGAAACTGAAATTCCAGACTCTCGACTGATCCCTGTTGCTGCAGGAGCCGGACAACGGAGGCACGATCGCTGTGGTGAACCCACATCCCCAGGTTCAGCGACGTGTTGTCAATTGATTCCTCCCGCGAGTACCCCAACACCTTGACGTAGCTGTCGTTGACTTCGATCAGCCGACCATCCTCCAGGGTGGCGATGGTCATCGGATTGGGGCTGGAGCGGAAAGCCTTGGAGAATTTTTCTTCAGAGAGACGGAGGGCTGCCTCGGCCTGCTTACGCTCGGTGATGTCTCGCACGATCAGCAGCACTTCTTCTTCACCACACACCGCAATTCGCGCCTCGAAGTCACGCTCAATCGTAGGGCGTGTCGCAGCCTCCGCTTGTGACAAAGGTGCTTGCTGCAAAGATTCTGGCGTATGGGGAACATGCAGGCGAAACTCGATGTGCTGGAGTTCACGGGTTTCCAGCGCTCGCTCGATGTACTCCATCCGCTGCCGCGCCAGTTCCGGGGGAAGCACCTGCATCACAGTCTTGCCGATCATTTCGGAGGGGGGCATCAAGATGTAGCTGTCGTGTTCGGCTTTGCAGGCCAGATAGGTGCCATCTCTTCGGATGCGAAACATCAGGTCAGGAATGGCATTCAGCAGGGCGCGGTTGCGGGCCTCGCTGAGGCTGGAGGATTGGGTTGCCTGGTAACGGGCGATCGCCCCTCCAATACTGCTGGCCATCAGTTGCAGTGCTGAGGTCTCATCGGTGGACCAGATGCGATCGGTGTGGCAGTCATCGAACCCGATGTATCCCCACAGGCTACCGTCGATCTGGATCGGTACCATCAATACTGCCCGGATGCCCTGCGATCGCAGCATCGTCTGCTCAGTCAGCGGGAACTCCCAGGTCTGGCCACTGATGGGTTGCCCTACCTGTAACCGGTCTAACCAGCGGGTTAGCCCCAGGCGAGCATAGGAGCGGTTTTGCAAAACGGGATTGTCGGACTGGGGAGTGACCCCCTCACACACCCACTCAAATTTCTGGCTGGCGGCAGCTTCTCCTGTTTCCGGGTGGTCATGGATAGCGAAAATATAGACCCGATCAACAGCCATCGCCCGACCGAGAATGGCAAGAGCGTTATGCAGTGCAATGCTACAGGTTTCACCCGTGAGCAGTTCTCTGGTCGCTTCGGCGATCGCCTGGAGCAGTAGCGAATGATTCTGAAGGAAGCTGTTTTCGGCAGGAGATAGCGGATCAATGGTTTCAGAGAGATGATTGCCTGGATCTACTGCAACTAATCCCAGAAGTTGGCGCAACTGCGTGAAGGCTGCCTCATCTCTACAGCAGTCGCGCAACGCCTGTAAACGGTCAAAACTAAGCACCATGCCGGGGTAGATGGAAGAATTGAGCGAAACCGCTGCGAACGCCCTCTGCAATATCCGAGCCGGGATAATTGATTCTAGTCGTAAGAGATGACGATAGCAATCCTGATTGATTGTTGGGTTCCAGGCAGAGCCTGGAAATGCTCACCAGAGGCTCTGCCTCCCTATCCTCTAGCAGGAGGCAGAGCCTCCCTATCCACATTTCAGACGAGACGCCTGGAATATCCCGCAACCAGTGTGACAAAGAAAAATACTCTGACATCCTCCCCACGGCTAGAAGCCGGGGGGTTCTCCCTTCAACCAGCCGA
>CAZVXA010000260.1:0-5434 GCA_964630955.1 uncultured bacterium
GGGCAACGGCAGTTCAGGAACCCCCCGGCTTATAGCCGTGGGGAGGATGTCAGCCATCAAAGTATGCCAAGTGCATGACTATCGAGCAGTTAAATTAATCAGACTCATTGATCCCCCTTCTGGATTAGAAACCACGACCTGATTCGTCTGTCGAATAAACTCAATGCCCTCGGGTTCAAACTCGGCTTCTTTATCTGCACCAACAACCCCTGGATTCAAGACCACCAGATCCACAAGGCGAACGTTTCGGGGATCTGTAATATCGTGAATCGAGACAGCATCGGATCGCTCCAGCGAAACAAACGCCAAAGTTCTACCGTTTACCACACCCACTGAAACCACCTCTGGCTCTGGGCCTTTACTGTCGCAGCGTTGAGGCAACCGGGCAGCAATGACCGCATCTTCGATACTGTTGCCGCTGTCGCCCAACAACTGCCCGCTCTGAGCGTCAAACACACTAATACTGCGAGCACCGTGAGGACTGAGCAGTTTGCCATTGAAGCTCTGGTTGTTGGCATTAGTCAGATTGTCTTCATTTGCTGTGACAAAATAGCGTCCATCGGGTGTAATGGCAATACCATCCGGTTCACGAGCAGAAAGAAAGGTCTGGCGCAATGAAGGATTGTAAGTACTGGAGAGACAATTACCACTGCCTGCTTCGTCTTGCGTCAATCCACTCCCCTGACGAACCCCGGCATCAAAGTTGCGAACGCTGAAGTTGGGGGCCTCCAGGGTAGTAGGCAACTGGGCTGGAACATCAATGCGGGCGATCGCATTATTTTCCTGAAGCGTTGCCAGAATGAACGTGCTATCTGCACTAATACGAACCGTTTCAGGTTGCGGATCATGAGCGAAGAACGGAATATTGGTGCGCGGAATGGGAACTTCAACCTGAGTCATACGACTGGGACCATTGCGTAAGTCAATGATGGAAACGCTGCCTGGTCGGTTTTGCAGATTCGTGAGGTCTTCCTCGTTTTCTTCGTCCTCATTTGCAACCGCTGCATACTGTCCATTCGGGGCGATCGCTACAGAATCGGGGCCTCGCCCAACAGTTACCTGTCCCAATACTTGAAAGTCAGGTAGGGAAAGTGCAATAACCCTGCCAGGGACTTCATTGAAAGCCTTTAAGTTCGCCTCAGTGCTATCTCTCACGCCGACCAGTGCAAAGGCTCCATCGGGGCTGATTGCTACCCCTGTAAGTTCTCCACCCGTCGCCCTCGTGGGAAAATTTTCACGACCCAGCGTCCAGGTTTTCACAACACGCAAAGTCCGCTGCTCGATTGCAACCAGCGTGGCGGTATCTCCTCCGACAACAAGCGCAAACTGTCCATCGGGGCTGACGGCCAGCATCTCTGCACCCGCCAAATCAGTCAATGTAAATGCTACTTCTCCACGCACTGCGGGAGACTGCGCCAAGACGGGGAGATTGATGAAAAAACTACCCAAAGTGGTTAGGGCAATTGCCCTAATAGATTGTAAACTAACGCTTTTGAAACCGTTAAGAGTGTCCATCAACTTGTTCATTGTTTTGCCCACACCATAACCATCAACCAGCCTACTGGTTGATGGTTTCACTACAAATTAATAAGCTATTAAGAAGAGGTTAAAAACTTGAGTTTGCTACTCAGATTGAAGAATTTAGAAGTGCTTTTCAGAGGAAGAGATACAGTGTGCCATGGCTGCCATTCGCTGACCGGATGCATCCAGATTGCTGACCAATTTGCCCCAGGTGAGCATCACCTCCAGGTCAATCGTTAGAATTTGACCACGGAACCGCACCAGTAATTCATCCTGTAGCCACGATTCAAGTTGGGTTTTGCGTTGAGAAGAGGGCAGCTTCTGGATGCCCTTCTGGATTTCGCCAATCGTGATCACGCTCAGAAAAAGGCTATCGGGGGACAGCGCATCAACCCATTCAACAACTTTTGGACTCGGGATCTTGGCGACAAGCTCTGAAATGACGCAGGTATCGAGTAGGTATCTCATAGAGCGAAGCCATCACGGATCTTGCTGGTGTCGCGGCTGAAATCCAGTTCAGCCTCAACCAGAGGTGACTCTCGAAAGAATTCAGATAGCTTCTTCTCTGCTGCGGTGATTTTTTGATACTCGCCATAGGATTAAGACGACGACTGCTTCTACCCCATGCCGGGTGATGAGCTGCGGTTCCCCGTGAAGAGCTACTTCAACCAGTTCACTCAATTTATTCTTGGCTTCCTGAAGTTGCCAGATACGAATCATAGGGCTTTTGGCTAGACTGTCTAGATTCTAACAAGACGGCTGTCGAAAGGGATGATTGATATCCGTTAGGTCTTAACGCTAAGAACCACAATTTATGGGGTAATCGCCCTTCCTTTATAATTAAGGAGTTCTGTTACTCCCGTTCTGCCTGTGACACTCACTCCCCTTCCCTTGAATCAGACTGCTGCACAGCGCCCCGATGGCCTGGGTCGATTTGGCCGCTTTGGTGGCAAGTACGTCCCCGAAACCCTGATGCCTGCCCTGACGGAACTGGAGCAGGTTTTCTATCAGTACCGCAACGATGCAGCCTTTCAGGAGGAGTTTCAGGGGTTACTCAAAGACTACGTGGGCCGTCCCAGTCCCCTGTATTTCGCGGAGCGACTGACAGAGCACTACGCCCGTCCCGATGGCACCGGCGCACAGATTTACCTGAAGCGGGAAGACCTGAACCACACGGGGGCGCACAAGATTAATAACGCCCTGGGTCAGGTGTTGCTGGCCAAGCGCATGGGTAAACAGCGGATTATTGCAGAAACCGGAGCCGGACAGCACGGAGTAGCAACAGCGACGGTGTGCGCCCGATTTGGCTTGCAGTGCATCATCTATATGGGTGTGCACGATATGGAGCGGCAGTCGCTCAACGTATTCCGGATGCGGCTGATGGGAGCAGAAGTGTGTCCAGTAGCGTCGGGAACAGGCACCTTGAAGGATGCCACCTCTGAGGCGATTCGGGACTGGGTGACGAACGTCGAAACGACGCACTATATTCTGGGTTCCGTGGCAGGCCCCCATCCCTATCCGATGATCGTGCGTGACTTCCAGGCGATCATTGGTCAGGAAACGCGGCAACAGTGCCTTGAGAAATGGGGTGGCCTGCCGGATATTCTGCTGGCCTGCATTGGTGGTGGCTCCAACGCGATGGGGCTGTTCCATGAATTCGTTGAAGAGTCTTCGGTGCGGATGATTGGCATTGAAGCGGGCGGCGAAGGCGTCGATTCTGAGAAACATGCCGCCACCCTGACTCGTGGACGAGTGGGTGTGCTGCACGGTGCCATGAGCTACCTGCTGCAAGACCAGGATGGCCAGGTGATTGAACCCCACTCCATCAGCGCCGGACTGGACTACCCCGGTGTCGGCCCAGAACACAGCTATCTGAAAGATTCTGGACGGGCAGAATACTTCAGCGTCACCGACCAGCAGGCGCTGGAAGGGTTCCAGAAGCTTTCCCGCCTGGAGGGCATCATTCCTGCACTGGAAACATCCCATGCGATCGCCTTCCTCGACACTCTCTGCCCCCAACTCAGCGGCAGTCCCCGTATCGTAATCAACTGCTCTGGTCGGGGTGACAAAGACGTTCAAACCGCCATCAAACACCTGAATCTGGTCTAATCTCCCAATGCCTCTCTCCGACTTTCAGATCTTCGATCGCGATCTCCCCGACGAAGCGCTTGCAGAATACATACAGGCAGAGGCGATCGCCGTTGATACCGAGACAATGGGGCTACTGCCCCAGCGCGATCGCCTCTGCCTGGTACAGCTCTGCAATGACAAAAACCACGTCAGCGTCGTGAAGATTCTCAAGGGGCAGACGGAAGCGCCCAATTTGAAGAAGCTGATGGAAGCAGAGGCGATTACCAAAGTCTTCCACTTTGCTCGCTTTGACATCGCCACAATGCGACACCATCTGGACATTCAAACCTGGCCTGTTTTTTGTAGTAAGATTGCCAGCAAACTGGCCCGAACTTACACGCCGAAGCATGGTCTCAAGGATTTGCTGCTGGAGCTGGAGGGGATTGAGCTGGATAAGATGTCCCAAAGCTCAGACTGGGGCAATGCAGCCAATCTTTCGCCAGAGCAACTGCGCTATGCAGCAAACGATGTGCGCTATCTGCTGAGGGCAAGGCTGAAGCTGATTGAGATGCTGAAACGAGAGGAGCGATGGGAACTGGCCCAGGGCTGTTTCTCCTGTCTACCCACGATTGTGGCGCTGGATTTGTTACAGTACTCCAACATTTTTGAGCATTAGGGTGACCTGACAATGACTCGCTCCGACCCCCTCCACGGGTAGTACCCCTTCGGGATACGATAGAGTTATGGTGAGCAAAATTGATGTGCGAGGCGTTCCTCATGCTTATGAGCGAACCGCCCCAACCCATTCCTCCACAGCTCTTGTGTTTTTGCATGGCTGGCTCCTCAGCCGTGCTTATTGGCAACCTATTGTAGAGCGCCTCGCACCGGAGTATCAGTGTCTCACCTATGATTTGCGTGGCTTTGGCGACTCTCAGACGCAAACGCTTTCAAAACAGCGGAAGAGACCAGCGGTGAAGCGATCGCTGGCGATCGCCTCTACAGCCACGACCATTTCCTTCCTATCGGCAACTCCGGAGACAGATTCCACCCTTGATCTGGCAAAACCGGATGATTTGGCTCAGGAATCTCCCTCCCCTTTGGGGTTTACACCCGCTGACTATGCTACCGACCTGTCGATTCTACTGGATCAACTCCAGATGGAAAATGTCTGGTTGGTTGGACACTCTTTGGGCGGCAGCATCGCCCTCTGGGCCGCAGACCAGATGCCGGAGCAGGTCAAAGGCGTGATTTGCGTCAATTCTGGTGGCGGAATTTACCTGAAAGAAGAATTTGAGCGCTTTCGAGCGGCTGGAGAACAGTTGGTTAAGCTGCGGCCCCGCTGGTTGTGCTACCTGCCATTGATTGATCTGCTGATGACCTGGATGAATGTTGCAAAGCCGATTCCTCGCCAGTGGGGACGGCAGCGCCTGTTGGACTGGGTGTTGGCTGATCCTGATGCGGCGTTGGGGGCGTTGCTGGAATCAACCACGGAAGTTGAAGTTCATCAGCTCCCCCAGGTAGTTTCCCGGCTAAAGCAGCCCGTTCACTTCATTGCGGGTGCCAACGACATGGTGATGCAGCCCCAATATGTGCGCCATCTGGCCAGTTTTCACCCGCTGTTTGCTCTGTGCGGTAATAATGTGACGGAGATTCCTAACTGCGGTCATCTGGCAATGCTGGAGCAGCCAGAGGTGTTAGTCGCAGAAATTAAGCGTATCTTGAACGCTGAACCCCAATAGAATTAGCAGGCTAAACCCTTGAACAGAAGTGGGGGTTGGGGGGGGTTTGGAACCCCCCCCCACCCCAAAAAGAAAAAAAATGGTGGGGGGCGACGGGAGAGGCC
>CAZVXA010000260.1:5444-8591 GCA_964630955.1 uncultured bacterium
ATTCCCCTCTCACCACAACTACATTTCACCCCAAACCCCCTTCACATTCGGGGGGGTGGGTTGTTGCCCCCCCCCCCCCCCCCCCACTTCTGCTACTTCATGTGAGGCGGCGATAGGCTTCAGCGAGGGAGGTGCGATCGCCCACATTCCCCGGAAACAGCACCACGGGCAAATTGGGAAACTGGGGATGATCTTCAGGGGTGCGCACCATTGAAACACCAGGAATAATTTGCCCCAGCAGGCGAGCTGCCGTCAGTGCAAGACCATCGCTGAGGACATCATTGGAAGTGATGCCGCCTTTACTGATCAGGAAGCCAATGTCAGATGGGAGGCCACGCACGATATCCATCAGCAGGTGAGAGACGGCCACGCCAAAGTCCAGGCGAGTTTGGGCGTTGGGGAAGGTGATTTCTTTGCGGCTGGTGAAGACGACCGGAGTTTTGCCGTTGGTGTGGGCAACCCGGATTTCTTCCAGGATGGAGTGCAGCAGGGTGTCTCGCTCCACAGTGGAGTCTTCCAGCAGGTGTGACACGTCCACCTCAAGTGGGACAATTCTCGATTCCTGGAGTAGCGCTTCCAACTGTTCTGTCGTCTTCTTCACATGGGAACCCACAATCACCGCACCCGGTTTGCCGTCGCGAGTGTAAGTAGCCATATCTTCGGGGGCGATCGGTTGTGGCGGCAGTGCGGCGAGGGCGGTCAGCAGACTGGCGGCACTGCGGAACAGGAAGCGTTTGCCCTGGGCAGCGGCCTTCAGAACATCGGCGGCAAACTGGTTCAGGTCGGCCTGGTTTTCGGCATCCACGACCACGCACTGGTTGTGGCTCAGGTGCATCAAAGCGTCCAGGGTGCCCGTGCGAATTTCGGGCAGCAGGAAGCGAGCCACTTCAGCAGCAGGAATCCGCCCCTTCGTTTTCTCTTCGACGTAATCGGGTAGATAGCTGTGGCTGTAGGCAAATACTGAGTCCCTGGCAAACTCAGTTTCATGAACCGGAGTCGGAACCCCATTCACCACCAGGTAATGAATGCTGTCGCGGGTAAAGCGACCCCCTTCAAAGAAAGCAGGCGTAAGGAAGTGGGCATCGAACGGGCCTAGTGCTTCGGCGATCGCATCCGTTTCCACAGGATAGTGCCCCCGCAGCGTCGAGTCGGAGCGGCTGACCACGAGAAAATCGTGAATGCCTTCGAGGGCGATCGCCTGCTTCAGATTGCGACACACCTCCCGTGTCACCTGATTGGCCTGGGTGGGCGTCATGGCGCGGGTGTTGGTCAGCACAAAGAAAATGGGCGACTCATCCGCCAGCCCCAACCGCAGGGTATCAACGTCCCAACGGGTGAGCAACAGACAGCTATGGACAGTTTGAGAACCCGTGGGGTCGTCATCCAGGACAATGATTTTGGGCTTGGTGGTCATAGGGTGGGCGATCACGTGATGCGGTTTCTGACATTCTCCCCATCCCTAAAGGAAAGGGGGTTCCTGAACTGCCGTTGCCCTTTCGAGTTACCCCTACTCAGGTCTTACACGCCATGTCCGATCCGAGCCTACTAGAATATCTCGTGACATCTAGATGCCCACTTCTGGATCGCTTTCCAGGCATCAATTCCCGTGTGCCCCACGGTACTCAAAGCCTTGTTTGGTCTTTGCCATCGCTTGATTGGCTTAGCTGTTTAGAGCGTGTTCGCTACCGCTTTGCTGTTCTATTTTCCGGCCTATCGTTCCGAATTGCGGATTTAACGTGCTGGCGGAATCTCAACCTGAAGCAGTTCAAATATACCATAGACAAGTGTCCGTTTCTGCTCATCGCTCCAACAGACTTGAGAGGGGATGTAATGTCCCTGGCTTCAGACAAGGGCATTGCATCCCCTCTCAAACTCTCCCCTTTGGTAACGCCGATCAGGCGGTTTCCAACCAATCAAAAATGCGATCGAGCTGCTCCAGTGTGATCAGACCATACTGCCATAGCACCATTGGCAACAGGTTTGAGCCATGCTCGTTCTGCTTCAGAGCGACTGCAATTGAGTCCTGCGGAATTGCCAGTTCCTCTCGAAGAAACCGAATCAGTCTTGCCTGGGTTGTTGTTTCCTTTGCCATTGGTTGCTGCTCCACCCTAAATCAAGTTTTAAAGAGATTGCGCCCTCGCGGCGCTCATTATCGGTTTATTAAGTTTTGAAACAAAGTCTCAGATTCAATGATGACGATTATAACGAGAATGGTTCCCTTGTGGATCTCTCCTCCAGAGGAATCAGGGCAAGTTTTTCACTGCGATCAAGGGTTTGACGATCCTTCATCAGACTGAAGAGTATGAAGCGCCCTCTACTGCTAACCGTGTAGAGGTGTATCTTCCTTCTCAGATTTAGCCCCCGAAAATGAGAGGGCGTTACAGACATAACCTTATAAAGTAGTTTCTTACCAGAACCAGAAACTTACGCAGAAAAGCTCAAACTTTTTCTTTCTCCACACCCGCGCCCATTCTACTGGACATAAAATTGCGTGATCCTGATCCTTCTGTAAATTTTTGCAGCAGTGACGGGATGGTTCTAGTGGGGAAAAGCGATCGGGATGGTGGGAGAGCCGTATTTAGGTAAGGAAGAACAGGTTGGAGCGAGGTAATGACCGCGGTGAGGCTTGGGTTTTCTCCAAGAGAGCCTGGTGCGAGATGTTATTGAAGCAACCACAAATATCACCCTCCAGCACGTACTTGGGTCGCTGACGGATGATATTGAAAATTGCTGCAATCGCATCCTGACAAGAGCGTTCTGGTCTGAACCCATAAACGTTTGGCTCAAATTTTGCCTCCCATTCGGGTTCTAGCGCCAGCTTGACTAACGCCTGGGCGGCTCTGTCTGCCATGACAGGGATGGATAATGGGCGCTTCTCCGACTTCCCTGGCTTTGGAATCCAAATCCGTCGCAAGGGTTGTGGTTGAGGAATCTGACTGTCAGAAATGAGATCTAATGAACTACTGAACCCCAGACACTCGTACTATGCCATGTTCTCCTGAAATCCTTGATGAATTGCTCAAAGACTACCGCACCCCTGAAGATCTGCTCGGTAATGGCGGAGTTTTGGGGGGGGGGGGGGGGGGGGCCGCCCCCCCCCCCCCCCCACCCCGGGGGGGGGGGGGGGGCCCGGTGGGAGACAGAGGA
>CAZVXA010000260.1:8601-8855 GCA_964630955.1 uncultured bacterium
CCCCACACACCCCGTCACCCCCCCCCCCCCGCCCCCCCCCCCCGCGCCCCGCCCCCCCCCCCCCCCCCCCCCCCCCCCCCCCCCCCCCCCCCCCCAAAACCGGGTCTGGAAATTTGCAAAAGTGGTATGCACCCGATTGATTGTCCCCATTGAAGGGGCGGCAATTAGGAATTGAGCAGGAGATGGGCAGTCCAATCTGCCCCATTACCCATGAAAAAAGTCCCTCGCCTCTCAGCAAGGGACTTTTTTCATTT
>CAZVXA010000261.1:0-8837 GCA_964630955.1 uncultured bacterium
TTTTTGTGGTTTTTGTTTTTTTTTTTTTTTTTTTTTGGGGGGGCCCCCCCCCCCCCCCCCCCCCCCCACCAAAACCATCAACACTTTTGAAACACTCCCCCTTCTCCTGTGGGAGAAGGAGAGCCGGATCGGAAGTCCCTCTCCCGCTAGGAGAGGGATTGAGGGTAAGGGCGAAATGGCGATGCAAATTTAGTGTTTGTAACACTAGCAGTCAACCAAAGAGACTTTGCCTGGTTGGAGTGGCGAGTTTCGCGCATCACTCCAACCAGGCAACCAGGCAAAGTTCGCTTGGCTACCCACTAGTTCAGGTCGCTCAACTGGAACAGTTTGCAGTTTCAACAGGGTCTATAGTACGGACTGAGTTTTACAATGACCGGGGCAACCCCCCATTTTTCCCATTCTGAAGAGGTTCTATGGTTCAGCTCACGCCCAATCCCAGCTTTAGCCTGTCCGTGCGAGTACAGATTCCCAATCAGGCAGGAATGCTGGCTCACCTGACGCAGGCGATCGCCAATGCAGGTGGCAGTCTGGGGCAGATTGACCTGGTGGAGCAGACCCTCAAAACGGTGATTCGTAACATTAATGTGGACGCAGCGAGCAGCGAACACGCTGAAGAGATTGTCAATGCAATCAAAGCGGTAAAAGATATCAAGGTGCTGAGCGTGTCTGACCGCACGTTCAATCTGCACCGGGGCGGCAAAATCAGCGTCCACAGCAAGATTCCGCTGACCAGTCAGGGCGACCTGGCGATGGCCTATACGCCAGGGGTCGGGCGGGTCTGTATGGCAATCGCCGAAGACCCCACCCAGGTCTACTCCCTGACGATCAAGAGCAACTCGGTGGCGATCGTCACGGACGGTAGCGCCGTGCTGGGTTTGGGCAATCTGGGGCCTGCGGGGGCATTGCCCGTGATGGAAGGTAAGGCCATGCTGTTTAAGGAATTTGCAGGAATCGATGCATTTCCCATTTGCCTTGCGACTCAGGACACAGCGGCAATTGTTGAAACAGTGAAGAATATTTCTCCGGTGTTTGGCGGGGTCAACCTGGAGGACATCAGCGCCCCCCGTTGTTTTGAGATCGAGCAGCGACTCCAGCGAGAACTGGACATTCCCATCTTCCATGATGACCAGCATGGAACGGCGATTGTAACGCTGGCGGCCCTGTTCAATGCGCTGAAGATCGTCAAGAAGGAGATGGGCCAGGTCAGAATTGTGATTAATGGAGCCGGGGCGGCGGGGGTGGCGATCGCCCGCCTGCTGCAAAAGTCGGGCGCAAAAAACATCGCCCTCTGTGACTCGAAGGGCATCCTCAGCCTTGATCGTACTGACTTAACTGCACAGAAAAAGGAGTTTGCTGTTTCTCAGAGCGGCACCCTTGCAGATGCACTGGTGGGCACCGATATTTTCCTGGGTGTCAGTGCGCCCGGTGTTCTGACCCCCACAATGGTCAGAACAATGGCAGCAGACCCGATTGTGTTTGCGATGGCGAACCCGATTCCGGAGATTCAGCCCGAACTGGTGGCAGATGATGTAGCGGTGATGGCGACGGGACGGAGTGATTACCCGAACCAGATTAATAATGTATTGGCGTTTCCTGGTATCTTCCGGGGGGCGCTGGACTGCAACGCCAAGACTATGACAACGAGTATGTTCCTGGAGGCGGCAGGGGCGATCGCCTCTCTGATCAAAGCCTCTGATCTGGATCGGGAACATATTGTGCCGTCGGTGTTTGACGATCGGGTGGTGCCTGCGGTGGCGGGGGCCGTGCAGCGGGCAGCCCGGAATGATGGAGTGGCGGGACGCTAGCGATCGTCCTATCTGCTATGTAAGCAGCTCTGCCATGGACTGCTTCTATCTATCCGAGATTCTTTAGGTTGTGACGCGATCGCCTTTTTCGTCCCAGTGGGCGATGAGTTCGACGAGTTCCTGGAAGATGCGATCGCCACTTTTTTCCACGACTGGACTCGATTCAGGCCGAATCCTGGATTTTCGGCTTCAATCAAATAAACGGTAACTTCCTGGGGGCCGGAGGTGCCGCAGTTGAGCACCTGGATGTGGGGGTGGGGTGCAAGTGGTGTTGCAGGCGTTGAGCAATCTGGACGCCGATGGCGTCGTCGCAGCGGTTGAGGTTGCCACAGCCGACGATGGTAAGTTTGTGGGAGTTTTTGTAGGTGGTTCGTTTTGGCTGCGAACCAGACTTTTGGGGGGTAGCCTACCCCCCAAACCCCCCGCTTGGGGGATGAAGCGTCCCCCAAACCCCCTACTATCAGGTTTCTCGTGGGTAGCCAGTAGCCCACAGCGGGTTACCCACGATCGCAGCATGGCTGAACTGTGGGTAATTGATGGATCGGCTCCCCCTCTCCCGTCCTGGGAGAGGGGGCTGGGGGGTGAGGGTTCCGGCTCCCTCCCCTTGCTAAGGGGAGGGATGGGGAGGGGTCAAACCAATTGCTACTCCCCGATGACCTCATCTCAAGAGAACGCGATCGCTACCCAGAAGCTTAATAATTAGTGAGTGTCATTTGTCGGAGTCTGGTGTGCGGTTCCTCCTGTTGCTGGTTGTTCTCTGTTTTTCTTTGCTGAATACTACGCCTGCGTGGGGGGCGATTGCCCAGCCAGAACAACTGCCGCTTACCCTGGAACTGTTGCAGCAGCGGACGAAGAACCTGAGTGCGATCGATGGGGTGGCGACGGTTGATTTGCGACGATTGGTGATTGATTTGCGGCCTGAGAATGGGGTGTTTCGGGAGCAGTTTTATCGGTTGATTAAGGGGCAGTTGCAGCGATCGGGGAATCCGGTGGCGCTGGATCTGAGCTATTCCAGGATTCTGGGGGAGTTTAGCCTGGGGGAATTGGGGCCGCAGGCTCCGCTGTATGGGGATGCGTTGCCGCCGCTGTTTAGTCAGGGAGAACAGGCGCAGTTGCGGCGCGATCGCCGTCGGTTGGCGCAGTTCAGTCAGTTGTCGCGATCGCTTTTGATTCAGGAGCAGCGACCGACACTGCAATTGACGGTTCTCCGAGGCACACTCAAGCTGGTGCAGACGCGGTTTGAAGGGTTTGCCAATTTTGCGAATACTTTCTTTTTGAGCCGGGTGGAGGTGCAGGGGGCTGAGTTTGGGAGCGATGCGGACTGGTCGGAGACACGCTTCAGTCAACCGTCAAGTTTTGCGGGGGCACGATTTTGGCGGGATGCGCAGTTTCGCAACGCCATTTTTTTTGATAGGGCCGGGTTTAATCAGGCGCAGTTTCAAACGGTGCGGTTCCAGGGGAGTGAGTTTCAGTCCACAGCCAATTTCAGTCGGGCACAGTTTCAGGAGGTAGCAAACTTTAGTCGCTGCACCTTTCAGGGGAATGCAGATTTTGCTCAAACCCGGTGGTGGGCGATGGCTTCATTTAACCAGAGTAAGTTTCGACAGGCGTTGTTTCTCTCGGAGGCGCGATTTGAGCAGACGATCACGTTTCGAGAGGCGCAGTTTCAGCAGCCGGTGAACCTGCGGGGAGCTGCCATTCTGGATCAGGTCGATTGGGGGGATGCAGGATTTGCACCGGGCGTTTACTTGAATGTGGCAGACCTGCAAGTCAATCCCGACGAGGCAAAGCTCCTGGGGAATCCGGGGGAACTGGGGCGGGTTCTCTCGGTGCCGACGCTCCAGGGCAATGAAACACTGCTGCGGAATCTGTCCCGCAGTTTCCGATCGCTCGAACAGATTCCCGATGTGAATCGGCTGGAGTACCTGCGGGAACGCCTCCGACTGCAACAAATTCGTCAGCGGTTAGTGGGCGTCAATCTGAATACCGCTTCTCCGCTCAAGCTGACTCGGGTTGGGTTCTCGCCAGCCCAGGCGGCGGCGATTAGCGCTATGCGCAACTCCGCAGGAACCGCCCAGTCCCGCGCCAACCAACCCTTCCGCAGTCGCAACGATCTGCTGAAGATTGAGGGCGTAGATCTGAGCACCTACGTCAGGATGCGCGATCGCATCGTTGCCGCCCCACCCCGAACGCCAGTGTCCTGGTCAGGGGATGCCCTGAAGCTGCTGAGTTTGAGCGTTCTACTGCTATTAACCCGCTACGGTACCAGCGCAGGGCTGGCACTGGGGGTAGGGCTGGTGGCGATCGCCTATTTTGCGGTCGTCTTCTGGGTCGTGGATCGGCTGCGGCGGCTCACCCCCCAACCCATCGTCCCCCCCCGCGAAGAGTCTTTCTGGATGGCGGGCGGCGTTGGTACTTTGCTCATTTTCGGCCTGACGGCTGTCTTTCGCAGCGCTGACCAGCCCTGGCTGACGCTCCTCTGTCTGAGTGTGATTATTATCCCGATTCCTGCTGCCCTGCTGACGGTTCTTTACCTGCAAGGGCGATTTCACGATCGCATGGAGGAAAGCTATCTGGTAGAGGATGGCAGTATGCGACAGTTGCGTATTCTCATCGGGCGACTGCCAAATATTCCCAAGTTTCCATTGTTCCGCGATCGCTACACCCCCATCCCCTGGGATCGCCGCTGGAACTGGTTGAACTATCTGGATTTCAGTTTGAATAATTTGCTAAAAGTCGGTTTTAACGACATTCGCCTGCGCGATGAGTTTGTGCCGGGAACCATCACAGCCCTCGCCTGGTATCAGTGGTCACTGGGGTTGCTCTATATTGCCCTGCTGCTGTGGACGCTCTCACGAACAATTCCTGGCCTCAACTTGTTGATTTATTTGAAATAAAGGGTTGGTTTTAGACCTCGGAGGTCTTAAAGACCTCCGAGGTCTAAAACCAACCCTAAATCTCCCCCAAGATTTAGCAATCTCGTCCTCAGAGTGCTAAATTCTGAAAGGAGCACTCAAACACGGGCAATGTCCAAAATCATTGTTTTTCAAGAAGAATCCCGGCAGGCACTGGAACGCGGTGTGAATGCGATCGCCGATGCCGTCCGCATTACCCTCGGCCCTCGCGGACGGAATGTGTTGCTGGAGAAGAAGTTTGGCGCACCGGAAATTGTCAACGATGGCATTTCGGTGGCGAAGGAAATTGAGCTGGAAGACCCCCTGGAGAATGCAGGCGCTCAACTGATCCGCGAGGTGGCCTCGAAGACGAAGGACCTGGCAGGTGACGGTACCACCACCGCAACGGTGCTGGCCCAGGCGATGATCCGCGAGGGGCTGAAGAACGTGGCGGCAGGGACAAATCCTGTAAACCTGCGGCGCGGCATTGAGAAGACGACGGCCAAACTGGTGGAAGAGATCCAGAAGATCGCTAAGCCGATTGAAGGAAGTGCGATCGCCCAGGTGGCCACTGTCTCCGCAGGGAACGACGAAGAGATTGGTCAAATGATCGCCAACGCGATGGATCAGGTGGGCCTGGATGGTGTCATTACCGTTGAAGAATCCAAGTCCCTGAGTACTGAACTGGAAGTCGTTGAAGGGATGCAGTTCGACCGGGGCTATATCTCTCCCTACTTCGTCACCGATCCGGAGCGGATGATCTGCGAACTGGAGAATGCGGCAATCCTGATCACCGACAAGAAGATTGGGTCGATCGCTGATCTGGTGCCCATTTTGGAAAAGATCGCCCGCGAAGGCAGACCGCTGCTGATTATTGCTGAAGATATTGAAGGCGAAGCCCTGGCCACGCTGGTGGTGAACCGTTTGCGCGGTGTCCTGAATGTGGTTGCCGTCAAAGCTCCCAGCTTTGGCGAGCGCCGCAAGTTCGTGCTGCAGGATATTGCCGTGCTGACCGGAGGCCAGATGATCTCCGAGGAAATCGGCCTCAGCCTCGACACCGCGACGCTGGATATGCTGGGTAATGCCCGCAAAGTCACCATTACCAAAGACACCACGACGCTTGTCGGTGAAGCCCCCGACAAGGGCGCATTGGAACGCCGCATTGCCCAACTGCGGGAAGAACTGGCCCGCACTGATTCTGAGTACGACTCTGAAAAGCTGCGGGAACGGATCGCCAAACTCTCTGGTGGCGTTGCCGTCATCAAAGTCGGCGCGGCAACCGAGACCGAACTGAAAGACCGCAAACTGCGGATCGAAGACGCCCTCAATGCAACGATGGCCGCCGTGGAAGAAGGCATCGTTCCCGGTGGCGGGACAACCCTGATCCATCTGGCGGGACAGTTGGAGTCCTTCAAGCAGACTCTTTCTGTAGAGGAGCAGATTGGAGCCGATATTGTGCTGCGATCGCTGGAAGCGCCCCTGCGTCAAATTGCCAACAACGCCGGACAGGAAGGTGCTGTCGTGGTTGAGAAGGTGCGAGGTCTGGACTTCAACGTCGGCTACAACGCCCTGAATGACCAGTACGAAGACCTGATCGCCGCTGGCATTCTGGATCCTGCCAAGGTCGTTCGCTCAGGTGTGCAGGATGCAGCCTCGATCGCCGCGATGGTACTGACAACCGAAGTTCTGGTGGTTGAAAAGCCAGAGAAAAAAGCCCCCGCGCCCGGTGGAGACATGGGCGGCATGGGCGGCATGGGCGGCATGGGTGGCATGGGCGGCATGGGCGGCATGGGCGGCATGGGCGGCATGGGCATGATGTAAACGAGTACAGCGTTTGCGCCCAGATAGAACCAAAGTTTTTGTTGAGAGCCGCGCTCCGCGCGGCTCTCAACAAAAGCTTTGTACCTCATACGCTTGCAAAGCGCTGTAACAGTTTTGTTGCAAAAAGGAGCGTTCAGTTCCATGAATGCTCCTTTTTTGTCAATTCCTCTGAATTCCCCTTCAAATTTCTCAACAAACTTCCCCTGAAACGGTTTGCTGCGGTCAAATAGTATTGGGGCGATGTTTGCGCTTCCTGACCGCGATCGCTCCCATCAAGGCGACCATGAGCAATTCTGCTTCAATACTTGAAGAACTGCTAAAACGCTCTCCCGACCTCCGTCCCCATCTCTATTTCAAGTCTTCGCTGACCGCCCTGTCCCACGCAATGGAAGACCAGGTGCTGGCGGCAGCGGGGGAACCTCTGGTGATCGCCAGCTTTCAGCGGGAGCGGTTCTATCGCCAGGAGGCCCACCGCTACCTGAAAATTGCAGCACTGACTTCCCAGGTCTATGTGTTGGCTGCCCCGGAAACGAGTTTTGCCAGCGGTACAGACCACTACGAAATGATCGCGTTTGAACCCAGCGACCAGCTCAGCCACGAATGGCACCTGGTGGTGATCGGGCAACAGTATGCTGCCTGTCTGGTGTGCCGTGAGAAAGAGACACCCCCCTCGGCGGCAGAAAAGCCAGAGATGGCGATGGATCAATCGCGGCGATTTGAGGGTATCTGGACGTTCGATCGTCAGGTGAGCTGTCTGGCAGCAGAGATTCTCCTCGATCGCATCCAGAAGTATCGGCCTGAGCTGAAGAAAAAGATTACAAAAGCAAAGACCGCCCTCAAGCTCAGCGCCCCTGCCCATACTGAGGTAGACCCAGACCCGTTTGCCCATCGGTTGGTTACCCACCTCCAGGCGGGACAGTACAAACTCCTCAAAGCCTACCGATCTATTTCTGCTCAGGAGCGTAAGGAACGGCTGGTCAACTCGATTACCGCCGCCATTCGCCAATCCCTGAAGCCAGAGGAAATCTTTAAGGTGTCTGTGCATGAGCTGGGACAGGCGATGGATGTCTGCCGCTGTCTGGTCTACCGCTGTCGCACCACTGATATCAGCGCCACGATCGCCTACGAATCTCGTCGGGACGACAGCCTCCCGTCCCTCATGGGACACACCTGGCCCCTGAAGGACAACCCCGTGTTCCAGAAAGTGGTGAAGCAGCAAAGCCCGGTGGCGATCGCCGACACCCAGACCGAGAAATCCTTGAACCTGAAACCCCTGAAAGCCACTATCAACCGCTGGGGAATTCGCTCCTGGCTGATGGTGCCGATTCTCTACCAGGGAAAACTGCTGGGAATGGTGGAGCTTCAGCACTGTATGGCGGTGCCCCACGAGTGGTCGGAGCAGGAGCAGGCGATGGTGGAGGCGATCGCCACCCAGCTCGGTGTTGCCATCATCCAGGCCGAGTCCTATGCCAACCTGGAGGATCTAAACCAGCAACTGGAAGCGCTGGAGCGCACTCGCAGCAACCTGATCGCCATTACCGGACACGAACTGCGGACGCCCCTTTCTACCATCCAGGTCTGCCTGGAAAGCCTCGCCAGCGAACCCGATATGCCGCCTGAACTGCGCCAGGTCATGCTCAGCACGGCTCTGACTGACGCAGAACGGATGCGCAAGCTAGTGCAAGACTTTATTACGCTGTCGCGGCTAGAGAGCGGACGGGTGGAGTGGCATCTGGAGGCGATCGCTGTCGATGAGTGCGTGGATCTGGCCCTCAGCAGTCTTC
Source organism: uncultured bacterium (assembly GCA_964630955.1). Classification (GTDB taxonomy): domain Bacteria; phylum Cyanobacteriota; class Cyanobacteriia; order Elainellales; family Elainellaceae; genus CAZVXA01. The sequence continues at coordinate 8,305 of CAZVXA010000261.1, forward strand.
GCACCCGTCAGAATGAAGAACCGATGCCCGACATCAAAGCAGAGCTGCCCCCCGGTCTGCCACTGGTGCGGGCCGATGGAGAATGGTTGGTCGAAGCCCTTTCCAAGCTGCTGGACAACGCCTGTAAGTTTACTGAACCTAAAGGAGAGGTATTCATTGAGGCCCACCCCAACGGCGGCAATATGATCGAGGTGACCATCAGCGACACCGGGCGCGGCATTGAACCCAACCGCTTGGAGACAGTGTTCGATCGCTTCTACCAGGAGGAAGGAGCGCTGCGGCGCACTGCGGGCGGCACAGGTCTGGGTCTGGCCATCTGTCGGCAAATTGTGACGGCGCTGGGGGGGCAGATCTGGGCAGAATCCGGTGGGCGGGATCAGGGCAGCCAGTTTCACATCACGATTCCGCTGGCGATGTCGGAGCCAGTGGCTTAAAACCTATCCAAAAACCCCAATTCTGGAGGGGGGGGCCCGGTGGGGGGGGGCCCCCCCACAAGTTGGGTGTTTTGTTTTGGAGTGGTGATGAGGGTCCAG
>CAZVXA010000262.1:0-8832 GCA_964630955.1 uncultured bacterium
CCCCCCCCCCCCCCCTCTCTCAAAAACAATTACAGGTTCATTTGTTCACGATCCTAAGTAGCATGGCGGGAACCTCCCTTACCAGCCTTCGCTGGTCGGGCTTTTTTGACCAAAATGGGGAGTTTGAGGGGTGGCACAAGCTCCTAGTAGTTCGCCAAGCGAACTTTGCCTGCCTATTGAGAGAGGTGCATCGCTACAGCGATGCACCTCTCTCAATAGGTGTTTTTAGATTTCGGACAGATACTTAATAAAGAAAATCAGCGGTTTCTCAGCTTCTAGACCGAGAATTCCCTATAAGTAAGGTCGGTGGAATGGCCCATCAGCCGATAATCTCTAAGTTCTGCCAATCTCACCTATCCGGCTTGTGGATAATTGCTTAGAGACACTCTTCTGAGGAAGCTGTTACAATATGAAACATTAAAATACATTGCGTTCGTTTAAGAATGGTCTTTATTCTGCTTATCGTGATTTGCCTGGTGGCGTGGGCACTGCATCTGATGCAGGAAGCACTTGATCGTCGGGAGTTCTCCCTGATGCTGGCGGGCTTCCTGGTGTCAGTTGCCGCTGCGGCACTTGTGGGGGTCTACTTCCTGGTGGGTCACTACGTTGGTTATATGTCCCAAATGACGCAGCAAGCCCGTTTGACGCAACAGTATTACGAAACGACGGGACTGATTCCTGCGGGCGATTTTTCGGTGGCAACTGACTATTCTTCCGACATCCCCACCGAACTCTCGTTTGTCAAGGTGGATGATCTTCAACCCTGACAGCCATTGCCAGTCTTTTACTTCTTTCTGAGAGCGCCGACAGTAACGGCGCTCTCATTTTTTTGCCCGTCGGCGTTAGAACCGCCAGAAAACTGTCAAGACTAGAGTCAGGCTGCTACAACTCGATGAGAGCGCATTCAACCCACTATTTCAGCTACTGCTATTCCACCCCAGGTAGCATCGTTGCCCTTTGTTAAGGAGAGGATCATATGGAAAGCGCTATTCCAGAACTAAATGGAATTACGCAACAGTTAATGAGCCTGGAACGGCCAAAGAAGCCAAAAATGCTGGTGGTCGATGACGAGCCAGACAACCTGGATCTGCTCTACCGCACTTTCCGTCGGGACTTTAACGTGTTGCGGGCCGAAAGTGGGGTAATGGCGCTGGAAACTCTGGCGCAGGAAGGAGAAGTCGCGGTGATTATCTCCGACCAGCGAATGCCCGAAATGAAGGGGACGGAGTTCCTCAGCAAGACGGTGCCCCAGTACCCCGATACGATGCGGATTATCCTTACTGGCTTTACCGACGTGGAAGACCTGGTGGAGGCCATCAACTCCGGGCAAGTCTACAAATACATCACCAAACCCTGGGATCCCAATGAGTTGAAAGCCGTGGTCAGCCGTGCTGCTGAGACTTACGAACTGCTGAAGCAGCGCACTGAAGAACTGCGCCGCGCCCAGTCCCAGACCTTCCTGCTCAGCACGATTGTGCAGGTGACCCGACAATCGACAAGCCTGACCACCGTTCTGCCTGCGATCGCCACCGCTTTTGGCGAGACCTTTGCCGCCGACGGCTGCATTCTGCAACTGGTAGAGGAGGACCTGCTGGCGTCAGCACAGGGCAACTACAGCACGGGTGGCAAGCTAGAGAACTGGCTGGAGAAAGATCCGCTGGTGTCGGAGGCGATCGCCACTCAGCAAATCCAGGTCGCTGTCAACGTCCCCTCTGACCAGTCTCTTTCCCAGATCCCCCACTACGTGGAAGCCGGGATTCAGGCCCACCTGATCATCCCCATTTGCTTCCAGGGGCGGGTGCTGGCTGTGCTGTCCCTCCAGTGGAAGCAGCCTTCCTCTCTGCGGGAAGACGAACTCACCCTGCTGCACCTGTCAGCACAGCAGGTGGCTCTGGCGCTGACCTGCATCCAGGTGGCGGTTGCCGCTTAGGGGCTTGCAACAAGATAAGTAGGTAGGCACGATTAAGCTTGCAACCCAAAAAGCTGTTCCGCCCGCTGCGTGGGCGGAACAGCTTTTTGGGTTGCATCTTTTTCCACGCCCACTTACGATTTCACAGTGACAAATCCTCTCAGGGGTACACAGTACCCAAAGGGGGACGATTTATCACACTGTGCAACCCCAAAGGCTGAATTGGTTCTGAGCGGGTAGTTGAGTGGAAGCAGAGCAACGCGCCGCTTCCACTCAACTACCCGGTGATGGATTGCATTAAGGGGGGTAAAAGTTTTGAAGTTCCTCAAGATTGCGGCGTTACTATCAGACTGGACTAATTCAGAAGGCCATAACATGACGGAGTCCAACCGATACATTATTCTCCGCGACCTCAGCCAGGTCGATTTGGGTGAGCCGTTTTCGGGGCGATCGCCCGGAATTGCAACCCTGGGACTGTCTGCCCTTCCTGTTCCCCGCATTGATCTGGAAGCATTGACCCAGCAGGATTTGGCGGATGTGCGGCGCGATCCCAAGGTGGTGAGCATTGCCCCTTCGATGCCAACCAAACTGATTCAACCCGTTTCTACAGGGGAGGCTGATACCATACCGACTCCCCCATCGGGGGCCACCTGGGGAGTTGGCGTCGTCGGAGCACTAACCAGCCCCTTCACCGGACAGGGCATCATTCCGGCCATTCTGGATACGGGCATTGACGCCAATCATGAAGCCTTCCAGGGCGTTGAACTGGTTCAGCAGGACTTTACGGGTGAGGGAAACGGCGATGGCAATGGCCACGGTACCCACTGTGCGGGAACTGTCTTTGGTCGGGTAGTCAACGGTTATCGGTTCGGTGTGGCGACTGGCGTGCAAAAGGCGTTGATTGGGAAAGTTTTGGGGGAACAGGGCGGTGGCTCGACGGAGAGCATCTATCAGGCCATCCTCTGGGCATTAGACCAGGGAGCGAACGTGATTTCAATGTCCCTGGGTATCGATTTTCCGGGACTGGTCGAATTTCTGGTCAAACAACAGAAACTTCCGGTGGATCTGGCCACCTCCAGAGCATTGGAAGCCTATCGAGCGAATGTACGTCTGTTTGACAGGCTGTCAGCGCTGGTTTCTGCTCGCAGCATGATGTTCCAGGGAACAGTAATTGTGGCTGCCTCTGGAAATGAGAGTCGCCGCGACTTAAACCCAGACTATGTGCTGGCAGTCGCGCCTCCAGCCGCAGCCGACGGCATTGTATCGGTGGGGGCACTGCAAACCCCCGGTGAACCCAACACTGCTCTGAAGGTCGCTTTCTTCTCGAACACGGGGCCAAACGTTGCGGCTCCAGGCTATGACATTTATTCCGCAAAGGCTGGTGGAGGTTACTGGAAGCTGAGCGGCACCAGTATGGCGACCCCTCACGTTGCTGGGGTGGCAGCGCTATGGGCAGAAAAACTGGTGAAGCAGAGTGGCAGCGTGAACGCGATTGAGCTTTACTCTCGCCTCATTGGTCAGGCCACATTCGACAGGCTTGCCCCTGGATTCAATCCCCTGGATGTGGGAGCGGGACTGGTGCAGGCTCCCCAGCGCTAACTTTGTGGGGATGCGCAGCTTCGCTGCGCATCCCCACAAGAATTCCGACCTGATGCAATCTAGGCGAACCGCATGACCCAGCTAAATCCAGCTCAAGGAATTGAGGGCAAGGTGGTGAGACTGTCGGGAAATCAGATGCCTGGTTTTGGTATCGAGCGTCAGGAACCTGAAGCCATCGCCACCGCTGTCTGGATTTTTACCGGGGCGATCGCCGGAGAGTCGCCCCATTGGTCAGTCAGTCAGGCCAGTCAGCACCCCCAGTGGCGAGCAACGATTCTGTCGGGAGACGATGGAAGCTTTAAGGTCGGACTTCCCCCTGGTGACTACACCTTGTTTGCCCAGTATGAGACTGAGCTATATCTCAATGCCTTTTCGGGCTACGGGTGCTATCAAACGGTGCAGGTGAAGACCGGGCAGATGACCACTGTTGAATTGGTGAACAGCGAAGCAGCCACTTATTAGGGGCTTGCTATAAAACTGGAGTTTTGACTATTTCCCCTATAGCGCCGCGAAACGCTCTCGTAGAGAGCGTTTCGCGGCGAACTTAATTTTAGCGCCGATTTTTCTTGAAACGCTGACTCAGTCAGCGTTTCAAGAAAAATCGGCGCGATTTAGTCAAAAGTCCAGTACTTAGTCAAAAGTCGAAAAGGATCAGCCAGAGTGATTAAAGTTTGCGCTGGTACTCCTCCAGGACATCCATTAGATGAACCTGGGACTGCATCGGCAGTAAATCTGCCAGAGGAACTTCTCGCTTACCGCCACCTAGTTTGACAGGAATATTTTTCAGGGTGGCGGTTACCTGCCCCTCATCAATCTTGCCTTGTTGCAGTATGGGGAAAAACTGCTCTGCCAGAAGGGTGTGCAGATGGGCATCCCGCAGGTACAGGTGCCATTTTGCCACATCAATAAAGACATTCTCGCCAATCTCAGCGGCCAGCGCCTCGATGGCTTCGGACGTTGTGAAATAAGCCATATGAAAAAAGTGTTGTGCTAGGAGGATTTCGAGGAAATGTTGGTGGACACGGGTTTGGCAGTGTAATCTGCGATCGCGAAAATATAGACCGCATGGGCCACCAGACCCAGCGCCCACGCCCCGGTAAACCAGACAGTCCAGCCCCAATCTTGTGCTTGCACGAGACGCGCAAACCAGAGGCCAGAATTGGTCGCGGCAAAAATGGCGACATGGGTGGCAAAGGTCATGCGATCGTCGAGCTTGCGGAAAGCGGGGTCACTGCGATCGGGTTTACGGGGCCAACGGGGAGGCATAGGATGATTCAAAACAAACGTCTGCTCTTATTGTAGAGGTTCCGTCAGAGGCTGTTCTTCAGTCTGAAGGAATTTGTTAATGGGGAATAGGTCATAGGGAATCGGGAGTAGGGCAGGATGCCAGGATGCAGGGGCGGATTTGGCGAAAACCTTCGATGGTGAGTGTCATGCATCACTCAAACCCGCCGCCGCACGAATCACCATCCCCGATGACCTATCACTTCGGCAATTGAATCGAATACCGTGTGGGAGCGAGAAGCGCTATTCGATTCAATTTTTGTATTCACCGAGGTAATATCATCTATTACCTATCCATCCAACAGATGATTTGCCACATTACTTCTAAAACTGCCTGGAAGCAGGCTCAGAAACTTGGTTTTTATCGGGCAGACAGCCTTGAGACGGAGGGCTTCATTCACTGTTCCAGGCTGACGCAGGTGCTCTGGGTGGCTGATGCATTTTACCGGGGGCAGACCGGGTTAGTGCTGCTCTATATTGATCCGGAGCAGGTGAACGTGGAAATTCGCTATGAGACGGTGGAAGGGGGGCCGATTGAGAACGATTTCCCTCATCTATATGGGGCATTGAATCTGGATGCGGTTGTCAGGGTGGTGAATTTTGAGCCGGATGCTCAGGGGCAGTTTCAGTTGCCGTCGGGGGTTGAGTGGGGTTAAAGGTGAGTTGGGGGTGATTGCTGTGAAAGGACTTTTGACTGAAAGTAGGGTGGAAGCGCTTTGCCTTTTGATGTCTGCATCATTCCGATTTAACGCGGAAGTGCTGCGATAGACTATTGAAGTTAAAGGTTCGTTGGGAATTCGCGATCGCATCATGGCAACTTTTTTGTTAGAGGTTGGGACGGAAGAACTACCCGCAAGCTTTGTGGCGAGTGCAGTCAATCAGTGGCGATCGCTGATCCCCAAGAGTCTGGGTGAGCAATTTGTGACCCCCAGTGCAATTAACGTTTATGGCACTCCGCGCCGATTGGCGGTGGTGCTTGAGGGACTGGGCGATCGCCAACCTGATCGGGAGGAGGAATTCAAGGGGCCTTCGGTGCAGGCAGCGTTTAAGGATGGCCAGCCAACGAAAGCAGCGGAGGGATTTGCCCGGTCTCGTGGCGTCAGCGTTGAGGATTTTGAGATTCGCAAGGACAAAAAGGGCGAGTTTGTCTTTGTCAAACAAACGATTTCTGGTCGTCCCACGACTGAGATTCTGACGGAATTGGTGCCCCAGTGGATTTTTGGGCTGGAGGGCAAGCGGTTTATGCGCTGGGGCGATGGCGATGATCGCTTTTCTCGTCCGGTGCGCTGGCTGGTAACGCTGTGGGATCAGGAAGTTCTGCCGATTACATTGGTGAATGGCTCGGAGATGGTGACGAGCGATCGTATTTCGCGTGGCCATCGGATTCTTTCTGAAGGTTCCGTCTCCATTCCCGGCGCTTCCGAGTATCTCACCGCCCTGCGCGGTGTCTATGTGGAGGCGGACGCGGATCGGCGACGGAAAACAATTCAGGAGCAGGCGATCGCCGCTGCTAAAGGAATCGGTGGGGTGGCATCGATCGATCCTGATCTGCTTGAAGAGGTTGTTGATCTGGTGGAGTACCCGACGGCGGTTGTCGGCAAGTTTGACCCGGAATTCCTGGAGGTGCCCGCTGAGGTGCTGGTGATGGAGATGGAGAGCCACCAGCGCTATTTCCCCATTCGCAGATCCGAATCTTCCTCCGATCTACTGCCCTATTTCATCACAATTTCTAACGGTGATCCGAAGAAATCAGCCATTATTGCGGAAGGTAATGGTCGGGTGATTCGTGCCCGACTCTCCGATGGTCGCTATTTCTATGATATCGATCGCAAGCAGCCGCTGGCATCCTACCTGGACAAACTGGAAACCGTGACTTTTCAGGATGAGCTAGGTTCAATGCGAGCAAAGGCTGATCGAATTGTGGCGATCGCCGGACAGATTGCTGACCAGTTGCAGGTGAGTAGTAGCGATCGCACCCCTATCCTCCGATCGGCGTTACTCTGCAAAGCCGATCTGGTCACCCAGATGGTGGGCGAGTTCCCGGAACTCCAGGGGGTGATGGGCGAAAAGTACGCCCGCAGCAGTGGGGAGACGGAGGCGGTGGCAGTGGCGATCGCAGAGCATTACCTGCCGAAAGGAGCGGGCGATCAGTTGCCGAAATCTCTGGCGGGTCAGGTGGTTGGTCTTGCCGATCGCTTAGATACTCTGGTTGGCATCTTTAGCCTGGGGATGATTCCCAGTGGCTCCTCTGACCCGTTTGCCCTGCGTCGTGCTGCCAATGCGATCGTGCATATTGCCTGGGCTGCGAATCTGCCGCTGAACCTGGAGCAACTGTTGCGGGATGTGATCGCTGACTACGGCACTGGTACGATCAAAGACGCCGATGCGCTTGGTGCTCAACTGCAAGATTTCTTCCTGCAGCGGGTGCGGACCTTGCTTCAGGATGATCTGCACATTGACTATGACCTGGTGAACGCCGTTCTGGGCGAGAACGACCCGGAGTATGCAGCACGGGCGTTAAAAGATTTGCTGGATGTGCGCGATCGCGCCCAATTCCTGCAATCGATTCGCCACAACCAATCGCTGGATGCTATCTACGAAACTGTTAACCGTTCCACTCGCCTTGCAAAACAGGGTGACCTGGACACGATGCAGCTTGATCCAAAAGAACGGGTTCAACCCAAGTTATTCCAGCAGCCCTCGGAGCAGGCTTTCTACGATGCACTGGTCAAACTTGTGCCTCAAACCCAGGCGGCACAGGCAGAGCGCAACTATCAAAAACTGGTGGATGGCCTGACGCACATTGCCCCGATCGTCAGCAACTTCTTTGATGGCTCCCAGAGTGTTCTGGTCATGGACGAGAACCTGGAGGTGCGACGCAATCGCCTGAATTTGCTGGGACTTCTGCGAAACCATGCGCGGGTGCTGGCGGATTTTGGGGCGATCGTGAAGGATGCGAAGGAGTCTTAGTACCTATCCGAAAACCGAAGACCCAAATTCTGGAGGGCGCAACGCTGTAGCGTTGCGCCCTCCAGAATTTGGGTCTTCGGATAGGCTTTAAGTGCTGGACTTTTGACTAAATTGCGCCGAATTTTTCTGAAACGCTGGCGCTGCCAGCATTTCAGAAAAATTCGGCGCGAAAATAAAGTTCGCCGCGAAACGCTCTCGGAGAGCGCGTTTCGCGGCGCTATAGGGAAAATAGTCAAAAGTCCAGTACTTATCGAACACGGACAAAGTACTCCGTCATACTATAGTCCCGTCGTCCGCTACCATCGGTGAAACGAGTTCGATGGGTCAGAATCAGTTGACCACTACGGCTACCGCGTCGAATAATGCGGGCTTCGACGGTTTTAATGGCAAATCCAGGGTTGAACTGCCCGGTGATCGTCCTGTGGGATGCGGAGTATTGGGCAAACCGCGAGCCCCAGTCACAGTCAGTGGGTGAACAGGCTCCGAAGGGGCGGATATAGAAGCCAGAAGGGGGCAAGGGAGGGCATGGCTCACCCACCGGACACCGTCTGACATCATTGCATTGGAAGGTGATTTGGACGCGCCGGATTCCTCTTGTTGCCGCATCTACGTTGACCCAATTTCCTGCCAGAGGTTCCGATGGTGCAGCGCAGAGGGCGTGAGCATCGGGTGTCGTTGCTGGCAGCATTCCTGTTCCGGCTGCAAGCAAACTGGTAATGACTCCAGTCATAAGCCAACGTCGAGTCGTCATCATTTTACTCCTTGTCTTGTTTGCCGTCTTAAGGCGGGATAATTTTGGCGGCAACGTGCAGCACAATGCACCTTCCTTTGCCGCATTGGATTAAAAGCCTGTTTGAGGAACTTCCTGTTAACGTAGCCCAGCACAATCATCGTCAGCAGTACCCATCTGTGGTATTTGGATCAGGCGATCGCATATTGGAATTATCCTCAGGGGTACTTTGTTGCTGTGTTTTTTCGGCTAAGTTCGAAAGGTCATGCCTCACGCTTGAGCAAACGATGATTTATTCAACATATAAGTAGATAGGCGAGATTAAACTTGAAACCCAAAA
>CAZVXA010000263.1:0-8671 GCA_964630955.1 uncultured bacterium
CGCCAAGCGAAAACTGGGATTTACTGGGATTTTATTTTATGGCAAGCTCCTTAGTACTCTGGCACCGAGGCATCAACCTCACGGCTCCATGCCAGGATGCCACCTTTAACGTTGGTGCCTTCGATCCCGGTTTTCTCCTTGAGGATGCCCAGTGCCTTCGCCGATCGCACTCCCGACTTGCAGTGGACGATCAGGCGATGACCGTTGAGGGTCTCCTTGACTTTGGAAAGGCCGTCGCCGTTCTCAATATCTGGCAGGGGAACCAGCACAGAACCGGGGATTTGGGCGATCTGGTATTCGTTGTGGTTGCGCACATCCAGCAGCACGAAGTCCTGTTTGCCGCTGTCCAGTAGTTGCTTCAGCTCCTGTACCGTCATTTCTGGCATCGCAGCCTGCTGTTGAGCTTCGGCGGCTTTGGCCTGGGGAATACCGCAGAATTCTTCGTAGTCGATCAGTTTTTCGATGACCGGGCGCACGGGATTCGGACGTAGCTTCAGTTCCTTAAAGGTCATGTTCAGCGCGTTGAACAGCAGTAGACGACCGCTAAGGGTGTTGCCCTGACCGAGGATGATCTTCACCGTCTCAGTGGCCTGAATCACACCGATGATCCCCGGCAGAATTCCTAATACGCCGCCTTCCGCGCAGGAAGGAACCAGGCCCGGTGGTGGGGGTTCGGGATAGAGGTCGCGGTAGTTGGGACCACCCTCGTAGTTAAAGACCGTCGCCTGTCCCTCAAACCGGAAGATGGAGCCGTAGACGTTGGGCTTATCGAGGAGTACGCAGGCGTCGTTGACCAGGTAGCGGGTTGGGAAGTTATCGGTGCCGTCGGCCACAATATCGTAGGGGCGCAGGATGTCGAGGGCGTTTTCGGCGCTGAGGCGAGTCTCGTAGAGATCCACCTGACAGTGGGGGTTAATCTCCAGAATCCGGTTCTTGGCCGAATCAATTTTGGGTTTGCCCACCCAGGAGGTGCCGTGGATCACCTGGCGTTGCAGGTTGGAGCTGTCTACCACGTCAAAATCGACGATCCCGATGCGTCCGATGCCCGCTGCAGCAAGGTACAGCAGCAGTGGTGAACCAAGTCCGCCTGTCCCAACACAGAGGACGCTGGCGGCTTTCAGCCGTTTCTGGCCCTCCAGTCCTACCTCCGGCAGGATCAGGTGACGGGAGTAGCGTTCGTATTCGTCTCGACTGAGCTGGATTTCGTCCAGGTTGGGATTTAACATAGCGTGTTGGAGTGAGATGGAGGACTGGTGTGAGGGATGGTCAGGGTGAGGGGTTCGGGTTGAAACTGTAATTCAATGTTCAACCTCCAGCATAGTAAATCTTTGGCACTTCCCCGTTCTACAGAAACAATGATGTAAGAATAACCTTCCCAGGCGATCGCCCGATCCCATTCTGAGGGCACCGCCGGGTGGTCGGGGTGGGAGTGGTAGACGCCGATGATGTCCAGATGGCGATCGCAAGCATATTTGTGGACGGTGAGTAGCTCCTGGGGATCGATCCAGAAGCGGCGATGGCGATCGTAGGGACTGCCGCCGAGGAGTTCTGCAGCTTCGGCGTTCCAGGCGTTAGTGGCCTGCCAGAGTTCAATCGTTTGGTTGGCGTCCTGGCTTCGCGTTCCCAGGAGTAGGCCGCAGCACTCTTCGGGGTAGGTGTGCTGGGCATGAGTGCGGATGGTTTGCAGGTGGTCGGGACTGAGCCTTAGGGTCACAACGGTAGCCTGGGTGACAAAAACCGATCTTTTATGGTAGCGGGTGATGGGGGTTGAGTAAAGGGTTGGTTGGAAGTGCAGATGGGTGAGCAGATATTCTTGGTTGGAAGCCAGAAGTTTTGGGGGCATCTTGCCCCCCAAACCCCTCGATTGGGGACGCCGCGTCCCCAGACCCCTCCGATTAGGTTACTCGTGGGGAGCCAGCGGCCTACAGCGGGTTACCCACGGTCGGGAGATGGGTGTGGCTTCCCTGAGCGGAGTCCTGAAGCGTTCCCTGAGCGGAGTCCTGAAGCGTTCCCTGAGCAGAGTCGAAGGGAACGGCCCATTACAGAAGAACTTTCCTCAAGCTGGCTTTGACTCCGCTCAGCCAGCACCTTGACTCTGCTCAGCCAGTATTTCTTCAACGATTAGTCCATTTCAACAGCTCTAGCCCTGCCTCGACCACTGCATCCGGCTCGATGTCCAGACACTCCAGTTGGTAAGGGCAGGCGAACTGGTAGCAGGGATTGCAGACGGTGGGGCGGCGCAGCAGGCGGGTGGGGCTGTGGCGGGGTGCCCACTGACATTCGTGTTCGGTGCCGGAGAACAGGATGACATTGGGCGATCGCACCGCATCCGCAATGTGCATCGTCGAAGTATTGTTGGTCATTACCAGTTTGGCTTTTTCAATTAGGGCAACCAGTTCTGGAAGTGCCGTTTTGCCAATCAGGTTGACCGCCCGATCGCCTAATATTTGCAGCAGTGGGAAGGCGCGATCGCGATCTTTTTCAACGCCTGTCACCAGAACTGGATAGCCTGTGCTTTCGCTTAAGGTGTGGGCGGCGATCGCAAATTTGCAGGCGTCATAGTTGCGCGACTGGCAGCTTGTCCAGGGATTCAAGAGCAGATAGGGAAAGTGGGGGACGATGGTTTTGGCGTCGTCGGGGATGTGCAGGGTGAGGGAGCGATCGCACACCTGAAAGCCAACCAATTCGATTAAGCGCAGGTTGCGTTCTACCTGATGCAGGTCGTCAGGGGCAGGGGGGACGCTGTGGGTCAGGGTGCCCAGATCCTGTTCTTTGGATTCTCCGAGGCGGATGGGAATTCCTGCTAGAGCACAGATCAAGGCGGGGGGGTGAGGACTCTGGCTGAAGCTGGTGAAGAGGATGGCGGCGTCAAACTGACGCTGGCGGAGGGTGTCGATCAGCGCCCATTCTCGCTGGGGGTCGAAGGGGAGTTTGCCTAAATCCTGCCAGAGGGTGCGGTGGGGCAATACCTCGTTGACCCAGGGCAGAAGGGGAGCCACCTGAGCGCCGCCCGGACTGGCCATCAGGGTGATGCTGGCTTCGGGGAGGTTTTCGCGGAGCGATCGGAGGGCGGCGCTGGTCATGATTACGTCGCCGATGTTGTCGAGGCGCATAACCAGAAGATTGAACGCAGACTTTGGGGTGAGCGACGAGTCGAACCCTGAACGCAGACTTTGGGGTAAGCGATGAGTCGAACCCTGAACGCAGATGGTATTGACAGGTAGGGGCGCGGCATTCGGCAGGGGCGCTTTGTCAGAGTCCCTGATATCAAGGCCGGATGCTGCGCCCGTGCGGTTAGCATCGGCAGCCGATCGCAGCAGGGATTGGGCGGCGGTGAGAACCTGGGGGGGGGTAATGTCTTCGAGGCAGGTTTGCCAGTCGAGGGGGCAGGTGCCGCTGTACCAGCAGGGTTGCTGGGTAAAGTTCTGAATGTTGCGATCGCCACACTCCGGATACCCCTGGAGATTCACGTGGGGAGCGGGTTGGCCGTAGCGTCCGTGCCACGAGGGGCCAAACAGGGTGATGGTGGGAACGCAAAGGGCAACAGCGATGCGAGTGGGGCCGGTGTCTGCGGCGATGACCAGGTCAGCTTCGGAGAGGGCGGCGGCAAGGTGGCGCAAGGAACTGGAGTGCCAGAGTTGGGCGGTGCCGCCGATGGCGTGGGCGATCGCTTCTGCTTCTGCTCGATTGGAGCCTGCAACAACAAGGATCGTGGCACCGTACTGTTGTTGTAGCGATCGCCCTACCGCTACAAAGTTCTGGTTGGGCCAGCGTTTGATTGCCATGCCTGCATCGGGGATCAGAAACACCAGGGGGCGAAAGGCCGCTCCGAGTTGCTGACGGGCGGCAACTTTTTCGGAGGCCAGCAGGGTAATTTGGGGCTGATTGTGGATGATGGATTCGGGGGTGATCCAGCCTTCAGACAGGAGGATTTGCAGGAAGCGATCGCCTACCAGTTCATCCGGTGGGGGCGATCGCCACAGGTTGCTCACGACGTGAGGGGCATCGCTGGCGCGGATGAGGTCACCAATGCCTTCGTAGCTGACATCGGAGACAACCAGGTCAAAGGATTGTTGATACAGGAGTTGATCCACCTGTTGACGGGCAAAGTCTTTTGGGGCGACAACCACTTTGTGGATCAGGGGGTCATGTTCGAGGAGAACATGACCAGGAGCGAAGGTGAGGAGCGTCAGGCAGGCGGAGGGGTGCGATCGCGCCAGTGCGTGGATGGCGGGTAGCGCAATCAGCACATCCCCAATGCCACCCAGGAGTTCGATAAACAAAATGGTGCGAATATCTCTCTGTTTCATGCCCCCGTGCTCTCGGCCAGTTCGGCATAGGACAGAATCTGGGGTGCGTCGTTGGATCGATCCACAATCGTCGTCGGCAGTTCCTGGTGATACACGCCAGAAGGCAGAATGCCGCAGCCGCCGTATTTCGCCATTACCCGTAGTTGCGCCAGTACGTCTTCGCCGCAGTGTTTGATCGGCAGATCCTGCCAGAATTGAAAGCCTCCGGTGCTGTGCAGTTTCTCCATGTCGTACAGCACACAGCCACCCACCCAGGCCACCCGGTAGGGACGCGGCGCATCAGGGGTAGCGTCTAACTGTTGCTGGACGTGGAGCAGATTGGCGGCATTATGGAGCTTGTAGCGTTCCCACTGGGGGGTTCCTGACCGCACGATTTCAGGCACCACTGGCCCCTCCCAAAGTTCCAGAATCTGCTGGTGGGGGCGCACGTCTTCGGCGTAGCTGAGGCCAATCACGGCAGACCCCACAAAGCCGCATTTTTCCTTTTCGATAGTGGTGAGCAGCGATCGCACCACCCAGGGTTCCAGAATCAAGTCGTCGTCCAGGTAGAGAACGTAGGGGGCGATCGCCTGGTCCAGCAAAAACTGCCGATGTTCCGCCATTCCTAACCGGGGTAAATGTTTATGCGTCTCTACCTCATGCCCGTGTAGCCTCAATACACGAAGCGCCGCCTGTACGCCGCCTGTTTCTAAAGGTTCACTGTCCTCCGTTTGGTCAGAGATAATCACACGAAAATTCTTTTCCGTCTGGGTACATAAACTGGTGAGGGTTACCGCCAGTGCTACCGGACGGACACAGGTCGGAATTAAAATATCCAGTAAGCTCGACATTCCCCGTAAAAATTGAGTGTAAGGAAATCAATATCGCACTCGTTAAGGTGGTGTAAATCAACAACGTCATCCCCCTCAATTCCCCCTTGTAAAGGGGGAAAGTCCAGACTCCCTCCCCGATACAAGAGGAGGGCTGAGGTGGGGTCAATTCAATACGTGAGGTTATTTCTTTACAAATCCTAAGGTAGCGATCGAGCTGTGGATTAACCTCTATCAGAAGAGGCAATGATGGGGGTTGTAGGGGAGACGTTAATCGTTTGAACCGAGAGATTAACTCCGATCTTGCACCTCAATTAAAGAAAACCCAAAACCCTGATTTCGCCGCCGCGAGTATCTGTTTAGCGTTTTCGGATTCCAGCCTGGGCGACGCCCAGGCTGGAATCTGAAAACCTGTTTTTAACGTCTCTGCGTGCCCCTGCGCCGCAGGGGCACGCAGAGACGCTAATCGCATACCGCCGCGAAGCGGCGGCGAAATCAGAGTTTTGGGTTCTGGTGCGAGATCGGAGTTAACCAAATCCTCCGCAATGAAGAGGTAGGAGCGATCGCCATTTCGCTACCTTTGTTTCACATAGGTGATTCCTTGAGAAGAATCGGGTGAGGACGTTGTCGTCCTCACCATTTTCTAGGAACAGATGGGGCGTATCCCACTTATGCGAATTCTCAAAGCCAATTTTGTGGGTGACGCGAGTGAGGCCCGTGTCACCCGCAAAATTGAGATACACCCAACAGATAAGAGAGGGAATAAATCAAGAGAAATTTTAAGGAGCTGATATCCTGCAATGGCTGAAAAAACAACTGGAAGAAGAGAAATTCAGCGACCTATCGACGATATAGCAGTTGATCAGGGAGATCTAGTATCCGATGTTCCTGTGGATGATGAAATGGACGAACTGGCGAACGGTCAGCCTTTAGATGATGGTTCCCTGGAAGATGACGAAGAAATTATCTACAGTGATGACGTTCCCCAGGAGTTGACCGAGTCCTACGGGACTGGTGTACATGACCTACCGGGATACGTGGAGGGCGGTCGGTCGATGCAAGACCGCTTCAGCGAGTTCAACCAGGCAACACCGGAACTGACGGGTGGCGATATCGACGCCAACTTTGAGCAGGCCAACGCTGTTGGAGATGAGGCCGTTGGCGGAACTGCCCCGACCCCCGATATGGACATTGTGGACGACCTGGGAAAAGCGGTAGGACTGGAGATGGACGATCGTGTCTTCCTGCACACCAACGACATTCTGGAGGAGCGCGACGATCGCCGCTGGGAACTGGACCCCAGTTCGGCTGAAGACTATCGTGAGCGCCGTGCTGAATGATAATCAACCCCTATGAGGGCTTTACGCTGAAGTAAGCCCCAGTTTTTGGTGGAAGAACCACGCTCAGTAAAGCGCGCACACCAAAGCTTTTACTGCACTTTGAGAACTGCTACAAGCAATGCCAGGTAAAGCAAAAAAGCTGCCTTCGATTAAACGAATGGCCCAGGAGCAGTTTGGTTATCATCATCTGCGACCTGGTCAGGAAGCGGCCATTCAGTCGGCTGTCAAAGGCAAAGACACACTGGTTGTGATGCCGACTGGGTCGGGTAAGTCCGCGATTTACCAGATTGCTGCTGCCCAAATCGCGGGAGCAACGGTGATTGTTTCGCCGCTCCTGGCGCTTCAGCAAGACCAACTTGAGTCACTGGATGAGCCAGACGTGGGGGAGGCTGCGGCGCTGAACTCCACACTCACCTCAGGAGAACGTACCGAGGTGCTGGAGAACTTTGAGAGCGGGGGTTTAGAGTTCCTGTTCCTGGCTCCAGAGCAGTTTGAGAACCCTGAAACGGTGGAGCGACTGAAGGAAGCCAACGTTTCCCTGTTTGTTGTGGATGAGGCACACTGTATCAGTGAATGGGGACATGATTTTCGCCCCAGCTATTTACGTCTGGGCAGTGCCATTGAAGCATTAGGCCATCCAACGGTGCTGGCTCTGACGGCAACCGCCGCCCCTCCGGTGCAGGAGGAAATTGTCCAGCGTCTAAAGATGCGGGATCCGACGGTGGTCGTGGGGGGATTTGATCGCCCAAACCTTTGGCTGGGCGTGGAGCGCATGGACGACGAGGAGGAGAAGAAAAAAGCACTCCTCCATGCAGTTGCCCAGGCAGAAAAACCCGGAATTGTCTATGCCGCAACCCGAAAAGTCACCGAAGAATTGGCAGAGGAGCTGCAGCGGCGAGGAATTCGAGCGATCGCTTACCATGCTGGACTCAGATCCAGACTGCGCGAACACATCCAGACAGCTTTTATGTCCGACGAGCTGGACGTGATTGTGGCGACGATCGCCTTCGGCATGGGTATTGATAAGCCCAATGTGCGATCTGTCTTCCACTACAACATCAGCGCCTCGGTAGATAACTACTACCAGCAGATTGGCCGTGCGGGGCGGGATGGGGAGCCATCGCGGGTGCTGCTGTTCTATTCACCCTCCGACTTAGGGTTGCGCCGATTTCTGGGTGCCAGCGGTAAGGTGAACGATGCGATCATTCAGCCGATTGTTCTACTGATGCGGGAGCAGGAGGCCCCGATTCCCCTGGAGGAACTGGCAACGCGGTTGGAGGTTTCTAAACACAAACTCAGGGCTGCCCTGAACTATCTGGAGATGGTGGGTTTTCTCCGGGTGTTGTCTGACCAGACGGTGGTGCGACAGAAAACGGAGATGACGCCCAATCAAGCGATCGCCGAGGTTCAGACCATTCAGACCCGCAAGGCGAAGATTGAACAATCTCGCCTGGAAATGATCCGGGGTTATGCCGAACTGAAGGACTGTCGTCGTCGCTACCTGCTCAACTACTTTGGCGAACAGCGGGAAGATCCCTGTGGCTTCTGTGATAACTGTGATGCAGGCATTACTGCCCAAAACAGCACTCTGAAACCCTACGAATTAAACAGCCGCGTCATCCACAAATCCTGGGGTGAAGGTACGGTGATGCGATACGAAGATGACAAGATCGTGGTGCTGTTTGACAAGGTTGGGTACAAAACCATGAGTACAGCGATGGTGCTGGTCGAAAGACTGCTGCGACACGCGAATCCAGAGTCAACATTCGTCTCTTGAAGGATGATAATTCAGCTTCAAGTCTGAAATTATGAACACAGTGCTTTGTACCTCACGCGCTTGTAAAGCACTGTAGGCGTTGCTGATTTGAAGTATGATTTTTTGATTGTATGGCGCATGGAGCGCGCCACATAATCAAAAAATCATATCTGGATTAAGCAACGCTCGCTGTATTCAGTTGTTGATCAGGAGATCGAATATGATTTTGCAGGATAAAGATACGGGAACGATGATTGAGGTGATGGATATTGATTCCCTGATCAGTCCCACCAAAGATTCAATTCCCGCAAGGGTGCAGGAAGGTCAGGAGGAACAAAATCCAGAGTCCTACAGAAAAGCGAATCTGGTGTTTCCCTCGGGTGAAAGCCTGCCGCGTTGCTGGCTGGATGCCAACTATCGGATAGCTTCGTGAAGGGAATGAGTATGCAAACCCAA
>CAZVXA010000264.1:0-822 GCA_964630955.1 uncultured bacterium
CGCTGACGGTGATGCTGCGATCGATCGGCATCCCGGCGCGTTTAGTTGTCGGTTATCGTCCCGGTGAGTTCAATCCTTTCACAGGCTTCTATGTGGTGAAGAACACTGACGCTTTCGCTATGACGGAGGTGTTCTTTCCCCGCTTTGGCTGGTTTGCGTTTAACCCGATTCCTGGCATGGAGCTGCTACCGCCCTCGATTCAGGAGTTTCAGGCATTCAGCGTGCTCAAACAGTTCTGGAACTGGATTGCGGGCTGGCTACCGTCGCCCGTGACAGGATTTTTGAATGGCCTGGTGGAGTGGCTTTCGGATGTGCTGGGGGGAGCGATCGCCTTCCTGACCAGCCTGATGAATCGGGGCTGGGTGGGGGTACTGGTGACAACGGTTGGCCTGACGGCCCTCGGCTTTCTGGGCTGGCTGCTGTGGCAGGGCTGGCAACTGTGGCGCTACCACCGCTGGCTGTCCACTCTGCCGCCAATAGAGGCGCTCTATCAGCAGATGTTGCGCTGGCTCGCGGAACAGGGATTTCCCAAGAAAAAGGCTCAAACCCCGCTGGAGTATGGGAGGGAAACTGCCTCCCACTCTTCTCCAGAACAGGCGGCGTTGATTACTGATATTTCCCAGACCTATGTACGCTGGCGTTATGGTGGCCAACCGGGAGATTGGGCAGTGCTGAGACGGCGGTTGCAGCAAATACAGACAAAATCCTGGCGCAGATAGAGAGGAGGGGGGGGGGGGGGGCCCCCCCACCACTAAAAATGCAACGTTAGTACTAGGAAAACAACCTCAAAAGTATCATGATGGGGAAACCGACTGGAGGCTG
>CAZVXA010000264.1:832-8513 GCA_964630955.1 uncultured bacterium
TGCGCCGGCGGTTGCACAAAATCCACACAAACTCCTGGCCCAGAACGAGTGGAGGTGTGGGCGATCGCCCTCACCTCCTCTCTATCTGCTCGTTTAGTCCTCGTCAACCCTCGTCTCAAGGCTCTGCCTTGGGACACCGACTGGAGGCTCTGCTTCCGGCTATATCAGAAGGAGGCAGAGCCTCCAGTGGGCATTTCAGGCTGAAAGCCTGAAACGAGAAAAAAATTAGGAGTCTCCGGCACCGCCGGAGACTCCCAAAAGAGGTTAGTAAGCGTCTTGCAGTTCAAAGAAATCGGGCGAGATGTAGTCCTTCCGCAGCGGGAAGCCGACCCAATCTTCCGGCATCAGAATTCGCTTCAGGCTGGGGTGGCCCTCGTAGATGATGCCGAACATATCGTAGGTTTCACGCTCCTGCCAGTCCACCGCCTTCCAGATCCAGTAGACCGAAGGAACCCTGGGGTCTTCGCGAGGGATAAACACCTTGATGCGAACTTCTTCCGGGCGATCGGCGTTGTCAGATACCTTCGTCAGGTCGTAGACGCTCACCAGATCGCCACCCGGTCCGGTATCGTAACCAGACTGACAGCGCAGGTAGTTAAAGCCATAGGCATAGAGCGCCGTCGAGAATGGGATTAAAAATTCCCGATCGACCTTTAACACCTCGACGCCCTGGTGATCCTGCTCCAGCGACTCGTGTTCAAAGCCCTGCTCGGTCAACCAGCGAGAGACTTTACCCGCCTCTACAATTTGAGTTGTTTCTTCAGCCACGAGCGACGCCCTCCTTTTGAACCTGTTGCAGGGCGGGGGTGATGGGTAGACCCAGCGCTTCTGCCAGTTCCTTTGGCGGCACCTGACGGGTTGCCTCCGCCAGATACCTACCCGTCAAAATTTCAGGGACGGGCTGCATATTGTGGGAAACGGTGTGGTAGCGGTGGGTTTGATTTGCCAGACCACGCTCTACGCCCGCTTCCGCAGAAATTTTCTTGCGCAGTTTGATGATGGCATCAATGATCGCCTCTGGACGGGGAGGACATCCAGGAATGTAAACATCGACGGGGATGAGCTTATCTACACCCCGGACTGCGGTGGGGGAATCCATGCTGAACATACCGCCCGTAATCGTGCAGGCACCCATGGCGATCACATACTTGGGATCAGGCATCTGCTCGTACAGACGCACCAGGGCAGGAGCCATCTTCATTGTGATCGTTCCAGCGGTGATGATCAGATCAGCCTGACGCGGACTGGAACGGGGCACCAGACCAAACCGGTCAAAGTCAAAGCGGGAGCCAATCAGCGCGGCAAACTCAATGAAGCAGCAGGCAGTGCCATAAAGAAGCGGCCACAGGCTGGAAAGACGTGCCCAGTTGTGCAGATCATCAACCGTCGTAAGAATCACGTTCTCCGACAGATCCTGAGTAACGGTGGGTTGCCCAACCGGGTTTGTAATATCCAGAGGGCCTTGAGGGGTCATGACCATTCCAATGCTCCTTTCCGCCAGGCGTATACCAGACCAATGACCAGAATTGCGACAAAAATCAGTGCTTCTAAAAACGCCAGCAGACCCAGCTCATTAAACGCAACGGCCCAGGGGTAGAGAAACACGGTTTCTACATCAAAGATAACGAAAACCAGGGAGAACATATAGTAGCGGATATTGAATTGAATCCAGGCACCGCCAATCGGCTCCATCCCTGACTCGTAGGTGGTACGCCGTTCTGCCCCTTTGCGCTTGGGACGAACAAACCAACTGGCACCCAGCGCCAGAATGGGCACCAGGCTGCAGATGAGGAGAAATCCCAGGAAATATTCGTAGCCGCTTAGAACAAACACTAGACCCTCGCCGTTCCAATCGTAGGGTAAACCACTAATCATGGTACTGCCTTTTGGTCGCGGTTTTGGGCGATCGGGCCGTCTGGCATTGCCTTAACCACAGGAAGTTCTGATGATTAGAATAGCTCCAATCTATAGATATGGCTGTTGCCATCTCGGTTCGAACAATGGGGAGTGGGGGATTGCCCCCATGCAGCTTTAGACCTGAGCGCTCAAGCCGAAGAGGATGAACCTCCTGCACCCCGGCCTGATTCCCATGACATCAGGCTATGTCTAAAAACCCTAAAGACCGTTCTGTCTGCTTAGCGGGCAGAACGGTCTTTAGGGTTTTTAGATGTACTTTTTCAGCAGCAGACCCAGCTTTTCCCTGGTAGCCGCAGGTGCTTTGCTGAGAGGGGTGATAATGGCGTACTTGAGGGCGGAGTGGGCGGTGGATGGGGGGGGATTCTGGCTCAGGCGACGCACGGCTTCCAGGATGATCTGCTGGGCGTTGGCAGCGTTTTTCATCAGGTTGCCGATCACCATCTCGACGGTGACGCTGTCGTGGTCGGGGTGCCAGCAATCGTAGTCGGTGACCATCGCCAGCGTGGCATAGGCAATTTCGGCTTCTCGTGCCAGTTTGGCCTCTGGCAGATTGGTCATGCCGATAATCGTTGCACCCCAACTGCGATAGAGATTGGATTCGGCCTTGGTGGAAAAGGCGGGGCCTTCCATGCAGACGTAGGTGCCGCCCCGGTGGAGGGTGATTTCAGGCAGGTTGAGGGAGGCGATCGCATCCGCCAGCAAGCCTGCCAGGTTGGGACAGACCGGATCACCGAAGGTAACATGGGCCACCAGTCCTTCCCCAAAAAAGGTAGAGATGCGGTTGCGAGTGCGATCGATAAACTGATCGGGAATTACCATGTCCAGCGGTTTGGCTTCTTCCCGCAGTGAACCAACCGCCGAGGCGGAAATCAGGTATTCCACGCCCAAACTTTTCATCGCATAGATGTTGGCACGGAAGGGCAATTCTGAGGGCATCAGGGTGTGGTTGCGTCCGTGGCGGGCCAGAAAGGCGACGGGCGTCCCCTCCAGGGTGCCGAGAATCAGAGCGTCGGAGGGTTTGCCAAAGGGGGTGTCAATCTCGACGTCCCTTACATCTTTGAGTGCCTCCATCTTGTAGAGACCACTGCCGCCAATAATGCCAATTTTTGTTTCTGTCATGCGATCGCCCTGTTAACAACCAGACGGGTCTATTCTACAGCCCCTATTGCCGGGGCGAAATTCTGGGAACACTCGATTATCCACAAACAATCACAAGCATTTACAGCAACAAACACCACGTATGAACAGCACACTGGAACAGACCATTCATCAGGCCGACGGTCGGTACTTCTCGGACGCTGAACTGAAAACCCTGGAACGCTATGTCCAGACCTATTCCCTGCGTCTAAAAACCTACGCGCTGATCTGTGAGAAAGGCAATGAAATGGTGCAGCGATCGCTCCAGAAACTGGCGCAAACTGATGCCCAAACGGTGCAGCAGTACAAAGACAAGTGTGTCCGCGACATGACTTTTGTGTTGCAGTCACTGGCAACAGCGATCCTGCGGGATGATGAGGAAGGATTCCAGCAACAGCTCGTGCTGTGGATGCAAAACATTATGGCCGCTCTGAATAAAGAAGCTCAGTCGGCCAGAGCCTATCGCATGCTCCAGGAGGAAGTTCGAGCAACCATGCCAGCGGACTATGCAGCACTGGTGAACAATTACCTGGAGCTGTTTATTAACGCACTGCTGGTGGGCGTGCAGTAGTGCAATGAAGGGGTGTTATGCCTGTGCCACAGGCACAACACCCCAGCTAACGCTGTAATAACCAGATGCCACTGTAGGTGACGCCTGAATCATCGGGCTGCACCAGCAGGAAGTGGAGACCCTTCGCGGCCTGCTGCCGTTGCAGGAAAGTGCGACCAGCAGCAGCAACTTCGGCATCTGTGAAGGTGGTCAGTACCCAGCGATCGACCAACCCCGCCTCCAGAATTAACCCATCGGGATCGCCGGGAATGTAGTTGAGGGCGGCAGGGCGACTCTGCTCCAACCAGCGGGAAAGACGCATGGACTGGCGACCCCCGTCAATAATGACACCGGGAATGGGGGTGGTGGAGGCCAGTTGCAGGTTGAAGGGCAACAACTCTTCGGGCAGATGGCGCATGGGGATGGGGCGATCGCCAAAGGCCAGCAGAAAATCAGTGGCGGCGATCGCTCCAAAGCGCCACTGTTGCCCCCAGAGGTTTTCGGGCAGAGGGACGGGGGCGGGCTGCTCAAGTTTGACGGGTTCGTAGGGTTGCTGAGTGTAGCCAGGTAGGGTTTTGTAGTCAGTCGCTCGCTGTTCCAGCAGACGTTTCAAAGCGTCCGTGTGGCGAGTGGGTTCAAGGGGAATGCCCAGATTTTGGGTGGCGGTTTCCAACAGGTTGACGCTCTGGGGGCGGAATGCCTGGATGCGATCGGGTGGGTTCCGCTCGGCAAGGGTGGCGATTTCTGAGGTGAGCCAATCAGCAGTGGCTTTGGATTGGGGACAGAAAGTTTGGGCGATCGCATTTCCATCGGCATCACAGATCAGGAGTTCCCAGAGGGGATTGCCGGATTTGTCTTGCAGGGGGCGGCGGTAGAAGTCAACTTGCCAGACGGTCATGATTGTAGAGATACAGCGCTTTCGCTGAGATAGAACTAAAGTTTTTGTTGAGGGGCGCATCCCACTTTTGCAAATTTCCAGACCCAGTTTTGCGAGTGGCGCGGGCTTCGCCCGCGCCACCCGCAAAACTGGGATACACCCTTGTTGAGAGCCGCGCGGAGCGCGGCTCTCAACAAAAACTTTGTACCTCACGAGCTTGCAAAGCGCTGTAAGGCTGCTTAAAGCCTATCCGAAAACCCAAAGCTACAGCGTCGCGCCTGCCAGAATTTGGGTTTTCGGATAAGCACCTGGTACTCGGCAGATGAAGTAAACCGATGGTTGCTGGTGTGGGGCGCAAACGCCCCACACCAGCAACCATCGGTTTACTTTCGCCAGTTGATAGTAGAGTGATGGCTACCTTGAGATTCCTGGGCACTCTCAGAGTGTGTCTGAATTGATACAATTTACCTGGAGTATAAGTAAATGGGCGTGGAAAAAGTTGAAATCCAAAAAGCTGTTCCGCCCGCGCAGCGGGCGGAACAGCTTTTTGGATTTCAAGCTTAATCACGCCTACTTACTTAGCAATCCTATTTGATTTGTGAGCGGGTTGCAGGGGGGGTGCCCCTACGTCGGGTAACACACCGCTCCCACACCCCCTTCTCACAACCGATTTAGGATTGCTATATTCTGGTTTTATCTCAGCGCAAACCGCTGTAAACAGACTTGTTGAGGGAGGCAACATCATGAGAACTTTGAGTTTGATTGCTGCGTTCCTTCTGGCTGTTTTTTGCTTTGTCAGTCCAGCCAGAGCAGCAAATCCTGACCATCTGAACCAACTGCGTCAAACGGGCACCTGCATCGGCTGCGATTTGCAGGGCGCAAATTTACAGAAAGCCGATCTGCGCGGGGCCAACCTGAGCCGCGCCAACCTGAGCCGCGCCAATTTGCGCGAGGCCAACCTGATGGCAGCCAATCTGCGGGGAGCCGACCTGCAGAGGGCGAATCTTACGGATGCAACGGTGCTGGTGGTGGACATGACCGACGCCAATTTGAAGGACGCTACCCTGGATGGCGTGAGTCCCGACAATGTGACCCTCTGCAACACTACGGGGCCGGATGGTCGGACGCTGAACCGTGACTGCGATGCGGCTTCCAGTGAGGCAACCAGTTGATGACAAAGAAGCGCAGCCTTGCCGCGCTTCTTTGTCATCAACTAAGCTGGGATCGAAACTTGCGGATACTGAGGGTCAGCAAAACGATCGCAATGAGCGCCAACGACAGAACGTGCTGCCAAAGAACCTCTAAGCCGACTCCCTTGAGTAGAAATCCCCGGATAATTGCCACGTAATGCTGGAGCGGATTGATCCAGGCCATGTAGCGGAAGAAGGGAGGCATACTCTCAATAGGGGCGAGCGACCCGGAGGTCTGGATCAGGGGCAGATTGATAAAGAATGAGGTCAACACAACCTGTCGCTGGTTCTTTGAGAAGGTAGCGAGGAGAATGCCAATACCGATGCCGACGCAGACGTAGAGGGCGGAGACGAGCAGATACATCAGCAGATTGCCGCGAAAGGGAAGCTGGAAGATAAATTGACCCATTCCCAGGGCAAGAAATACGTCACCCATCAGTAGCACGGCCAGAGGCGCGATTTTGGCCAGTAGAATCTCCCACTCCTGGGCGGGTGTCATGAGGAGTTGTTCCAGTGTGCCCGTATCTTTTTCGCGGATGACGGTGGAAGCGGAGACCAGAACGCTGGTGAGGGTCAGAACGACACCCATCACCCCCGGTACGAAAAACCAACTGCTGATGAGACCTGGGTTGTAGAGAAACGTCACCTGGGGAATAACCAGATTAGGAGTAGGACTGGGGTTGAGCCGCTGGCTGTACTGATTCACAATTTGGGACATATAGCCGCTGGCAATGCCTGCGGTGTTGGCATCGACCCCGTCAATAAACACCTGTACCTCTGCGGGTTTACCGCTGCTGAGGTTGCGGTTGAACTCGGGAGGAATCACCAACCCTACGGTGAGATTGCCCTGCCGGACGCGATCGCCCAACGCCTCCTCACTCATCAGAAACGCCTGCGGTGTAAAAATCCGGTTCTCTGTCATGGCCGCCACCAGTTCCCGGCTCTCCTGGCTGCGGGCATAGTCCACTACCCCCAGCTTCAGGAAATGCACTTCTGGACTGAGGGCAAATCCGTAGACCAGAAGCTGGATGGTGGGGGGGAAAATCAGCAGAAAAATTAACTGCTTGTTGCGCAAAATTTGGCTGACTTCCTTAATCGTCAGCGCCCAGAAAGGCGTGTTGAAAAGACGATTCAGCAGCTTTCTCATCGTTCTCGACTGGGCTTGTACCGTCGAGTGTATCGTGCAGGGTTTAAACCGGGAGGTTTCAGAGGTTTTTGCTTAAGCTTCTTGGAGGATTCACATCACGCTGCAAATCCTTCGGTCAGTGTTTGAGTCACGAATCCTGCCAGGTTCTCAGCTTCTGTCGGTGCGATCGGTAGGCATCCATCAATTAACAACATTGCCAGACCATGCACCGCTGACCAGGCGACCAGCGCCAGTTGAAAAGTATCTCCTGATCGCACTGCCCCTGCCTGCTGGCCTGCTCTAATCGCGTTCAGCAACACCTCAAATGCCTGATATCCCACCCGCGCTTGTTTGGGATGGGGACTTTCTTCTTTCTGGAAGGTTCCGAACATGACGCGGTAGTAGGAGGGATGGGCGATCGCAAATTTCACATACCCCACTCCCGTTGCCTGTAATCGTTGCAGCGGATCATCGGAAACCATCTGCTGCTGTTGTCGCATTGAGGCGGTGAGACGGATGAATCCCTCCTCAGCCACCGCCGCCAGGAGCGCTTCTTTATCAGCGAAATGACGGTAGGGGGCGGCGTGGGAAACACCAACTCGACGAGCCACCTCACGCAGAGAGAGGCTGCTGATGTCCTGCTCAGCAATCAGGGCGATCGCCCCGTCGATTAGCGCCTGCCGCAGGTCGCCGTGATGATAATTCGATTTTTCGACCATGAACCTCCTGAAACTGTCGCAATAAAATTTTCATCCCAGGTGTTTACATTGTCAACATTCGGCGCTATCCTGGATGTTATCGGTGTAAACATTCTCCGTCTAAGGATCGCGAACAAATTAACCTGTAATTGTTTTTGAGAGAGGGGGGGGGGGGGGGGGGGGGGG
>CAZVXA010000265.1:0-8479 GCA_964630955.1 uncultured bacterium
GCCAGAATTTGGGTTTTCGTTATTCGGGTAGAGGCGTAGCATTCGGCAGATAAGGCAAGCTACAGGCAAAACATCCGAATGCTACGCCCTACAGCTTGGCCGCACGAGCGGAATGCCATCCCCTGCAGGTTTGACAAATTTGTATTGGGAACGGTTTCCGTCGTTGGAGTTTGAGACTCAGGGTGAAGAGCGGTATGATTTATAAAGCGATCGGGGGTAACGAGTAACCATTGCACTTTGCCTGAGCAAAACTGCAAGTCGATTCCGTTTTGCTTCCCTGAATCATCATTGCTTGGAGTGTGCTTGTGACTCAAACTAACTGGGATTTCTTGGCAAAATCCGATCCGCTGGTCGCTGATATCATCCAGCATGAGCTGAAGCGTCAGCAGGACCACCTGGAACTGATCGCCAGCGAAAACTTTACCTCTGCGGCAGTCATGGCCGCACAGGGGTCGGTACTGACCAATAAGTACGCAGAGGGGCTGCCGAAAAAACGCTACTATGGCGGCTGCGAATATATTGACCAGGTGGAACAATTGGCGATCGATCGGGCCAAGCAACTGTTTGGTGCTGCCCACGCGAACGTCCAGCCCCACTCTGGCGCTCAAGCCAACTTTGCAGTGTTCCTGTCGCTGCTGGAACCGGGCGACACCATTATGGGGATGGATCTATCCCACGGTGGCCACCTGACTCACGGCTCTCCGGTGAACGTGTCCGGTAAGTGGTTCAAGGTCTGTCATTACGGCGTCAGCCAGGAAACAGAGCAGCTCGATTACGACCAGATTCGAGAACTGGCGCTGCAACACCGTCCGAAACTTCTGATTTGCGGCTATTCAGCCTATCCCCGCACGATTCACTTTGAGAAATTCCGGGCGATCGCTGATGAAGTAGGGGCTTACCTGATGGCCGACATCGCCCACATTGCTGGACTGGTTGCCACGGGGCACCACCCCAATCCCATTTCCCACTGCGATGTGGTCACCACCACCACCCACAAGACCCTGCGGGGGCCTCGTGGCGGTCTGATTCTAACCCGCGATGCAGAACTGGGCAAAAAGTTTGACAAGGCAGTCTTCCCTGGAACTCAGGGGGGGCCACTGGAGCATGTGATCGCCGCGAAGGCAGTCGCCTTTGGTGAGGCGCTCCAACCTGAATTCAAGACCTACTCCGGTCAGGTGATTCAGAATGCAAAGTCAATGGCTGCTCAGCTTCAGGAGCGTGGATTGAAGACCGTTTCGGGTGGCACTGACAACCACCTGATGCTGGTAGACCTGCGATCGGTTGGCATGACGGGTAAACAGGCTGACCAGTTGGTGAGCGAAGTCAACATCACCGCCAACAAAAACACGGTTCCCTTTGACCCCGAATCTCCCTTTGTCACCAGTGGTCTGCGGCTTGGCTCCCCTGCCATGACCACTCGCGGCATGGGCACCACCGAGTTCATGGAGATCGCCAATATCATCGCCGATCGCCTGACTCATCCCGAAGATGAGTCGGTGGTGCAGGACTGCCGTCGTCGGGTCGCAGCCCTGTGCGATCGCTTCCCCCTCTATCCCCATCTGACCAGCCAGGAACCCGTTCTGGCATAAGATGTTCGCTTCAACAAGAAGTGGCGCGGTGCTTGGCACCGTGCCACTTCTTGTTGAAGCCTGATGTAAGCGACTAAAGTTTTGGCAGAACCTCTGCCAGCACCGGCCCCGGAAGCTGCGACAGGGCATGGTTTTGCCCTGGAATACCGCAGTGCTGATATAAGGCACGAATGGCCTGAATAATGCTGTTGAGGGCGGTCTTGTGAAAATCTGGCTGTTCCTGCCATGCTTCCAGTGCCTTCAGATGGTGCTGAATGGCGGTGTTCAGGTGTTTGGCTTTCTCCGAAGTTTCAGGACAGAGGCCCGATGCTGTCGCAAACTGGTAATGCGTCAGGCCAAGGTTGTTCTGGGTGGCGGCGAGGTCAAAGGTAAGCGGTTGGGTGCTGCGGTTGCCAGCGGCGATCGCCCCTTCATAGGCCGCAATGGCCTGCTTCAGATATTCCCCGCGCTCCGTGGGCTGCTGCTCCAGTTGGGTGGCCATATGCCAGCAGGCAGTCCCCAGATTGTTCTGGGTGGCAGCAGCAGCAGTCGGGTTATTTTCAGGTGTGCGGTATTGCAAAGCGCTGTGGTAGGCAGCGATCGCCCGCTTCAACCAGTCCTGGGCTTGCTCGTGCTGGGCTAAATTCCAGCAGGCGGTACCCAGGTTGTTCTGGATCATGGCATAGCTGATAGCGTCACGCTCTGGGGTGTAGTAGCGCAGCGCTTCGGTATAGGCGGCGATCGCCTGCTCCAGATTGCTCTCTGGTTGGCGGTGCTGAGCCAGATTCCAGTAGCTGGTGCCCAGGTTGTTCTGTACCGTAGCGTATTGCAACGGTTCTGTATCGAGCTTCCAGAACCGCAGCGCCTCCCGGTACGCCTGTACCGATCGCTGCAAATTCTCAGCGGGTTGCAGATGCAGCGCCAGGTCGGCAAAGGCTGCGCCCAGGTTGTTCTGAATCAGTGGGTAGTGAGTCTGATTCTGTGTGTGCAGCTTCACCAGCGCCAACTGATACGACTGGATGCTCTGCCTCAGATACGCAAGCTGGTCATCGGCTGTTGCGCCGCGCTTGCCCAGCATCCAGTACAGATTGCCCAGGTCGTTCAGCACATCGCTCCACATCGGAGAGCTTTCCGCCAACCAGTTGAGCGTTTGCTCATAGGCATGGATTCCCACCAGCAGGAAGTCCTGCGATGCCTCTCCCTGTTCAATGCGATCGCGATAAAAATCTCCCAGCGCCCGATAAGCCTCCGCCATGACGGTGGGTGGTGCATTTTTCTGAAGCAGCGCTTCGACCTGTTGCAGCAGGTGCGCCTCTAATTCGTGAGGCAACAATTCCCGTGGAGGTTCATCACGCTCTTGCTCTGGTGAAGGGTGTTCCTGAAGCGGTGCCGATGTGGTCTCTCCATTGGGCAGGGATACCGTCGCAGATTGAACCTCAGCGTCAGGTTCAGCAGGCTCAGGTTCAGCAGGCTCAGGTTCAGCAGGCTCAGGTTCAGCAGGCTCAGGGAGTTGAGGAGCAGCCCAGTTTTCGATCGGTGGGGCGATTGGGGTAGATTCCAGAACGTCCCAGTCTGTGAACAGATGAGGTGTCACCAGAGGTTGGGCCAACGCCTCAAAATCTGCCCAGGTGGAATCTGCGGGCGGCTGGGCGACTGGATCATGAGTCTCCTGATGTTGCTGCTGTTCGATGGGATGACAGTCAACGTTCTGCTGTTCTCGTTTGGCTAGCTCCTGTTCCAGTCGTTTCCACAAATCCTCCGGGGGAACGGGGGGGAGATCGGGCACTGCTTCTGGGACAGGGGGCGGTGCCACTTCGACTGTGGTCGGAGCCGGATCGATGATTGCTGCCGCTGGAGTCGGGGCGACCGTTGCAATCCCAGCAAGCGACTCAACAGGAGCCGGAGTAGCGATTCCTCCTTCAGGGAACTGCGAAGCAACCGCCGCCACCCGCCTACGAGAACGCGCCACCAGGGGCACGGGTTCTCCGGCAAACTCAAACACAGCGGTACGACAGCGCCAGAACTCTGGAGCCGACTGAGGCAGAGCGCGAAACCAGGGTTGGGGCAACCACAGCAGCAGGCTGGAATCCAGTGTAGCCAGACTCCGCTCAATCTCCTGGAGGTGCGTCAGAAACAGCCGTTGAACTGCCGCAGACTGACGGGTGATCTGCTCCGCTCCCAAAAATTGGAAGGCCGGGGTCTGTGACCGACCTGGTCCTGCGGGGGGAGTCGCCTGCTGTAGCCAATTTCTAATCTGCCCAATGGGATCTGGATTGGTGGGGTTCAGACGCAGGCTAACGATGCGGGGATAGGAGTGGATTGGCGCATCGGTAGAGCGATGGCCCTGGGCAGCAGTAGAGCCAGGGGGATGGGTCAGGTCAGCCTGGAGCTGAGCTGCAAGGCGATCGCGCAATGGTAGATCGTCACAGACCGCGATGAAAACCTGGCGGCGCAGGTTTAGCCCCAGCGCCAGCTTCAGTCGCTGCAACGTCTGTTGGTTCAGCCCCAAAATCGTGCGAGAAGGAATATCGGCCACAAGTGAAAAAGGAAAAGGTGGAGCAGTGTATGCTATCTCCTTCTTCACTTGCTTTCGCAGGCATTCAGGACAAGATCCCTTTTGCTAGCGTCAGTTTCAACCTTTTGTCAAGTGCATACCATCCATTTGGTGTCGCTCTAAGTGCCTATCCGAAAACCGAAATTCTGGAGGGCGCGACGCGACAGCGTCGCGCCCTCCAGAATTTCGGTTTTCGGATAGGCTTTAAGTGTGAGTTCTCATTCCTATCCAGGGCAGCCTGTGGCATAATGATTCGGCTGTCTCAAACCCTAGATATGGTAGCTGCTCCCTACATTGCTGACCTTACTAACGCTACTACTGAGGTAGATCTGACCTTTAACCTGCCGGATCCGGAGGACGAATACCTTTCAGATGCGGAGTTTGAGCGGCAGATCGAAACTGCATGGCAGGTGTGCGATCGCTTCGACCTGCAAACCGACATCTGGCGCGGGCGCATTCTACGGACAGTGCGCAACCGGGAGAAACGGGGCAGTGAGGGCAACGGCACAGGGTTTATGAACTGGCTGCGGGATCGGGAGATCAGCAAGAGTCAGGCTTACTCGCTGATTGAACTGGCGGACAGTGCAGACACGCTGCTGGATGGGGGGTTTCTGGAGCCGGAGGATGTGAACCAGTTCAGCAAGCGGGCCTTTGTAGAAACCGCCCACGCCGCTCCAGAAGTGCAACAAATGGTCAGCGATGCAGCACACCGGGGCGATCGCATTACCCGGCGAGAAGTCCGTCAACTCGCAGATGAGTGGACCGCGATGACCTCCGATCTGCTGCCAGACGAGCTGAGGCAAAAAGCTGCTGACCACACGCTTCCAGCCCGCTATCTGGCCCCCCTGGTTAAGGAAATGGAGAAACTGCCCGACTCGCATCAAGCTCATCTGCGGCAGGAGGTGGCCGAAAATCCTGATGTCGATACGGTGAAACAGGTCACTGCTGAAGCCAAGTTTCTGGCCCGATACATCAACTCTGCTACCCAGGTGCAGGCGCTGAATCGGGAGGGACTGGACCTGGAGCAGGCGCTGGAGGAGGCCCTGCGGATTGGCTGTCTCAACTCCACCGCTGATCTGGTGAGTCAGGCCGCCCAACTGGAGCAAACGATCGCCCGACTCTACACCACCTGGAAGCGGATTACCAGTTTGTCCGAACGGGTTTACCTGGATAGCGGATCGAGTACGCCCCATCTGCGATCGCTCCTGGCCTATCTCAGCCCCCTGACAGGCGAAACCCTGGAACTACAACTGGGCGATCCCAGCAGCAGCTTTGCTCGCCTGATCCGGCTCAAGGTGCTGGCTGAGGAAGAAGGTTAGGCTGAGAGTTAACCCGGCATTATGCTGCCATCTGGCATGGTTGCGCCTTTCAGTTCAGCTCCCGTCAAATTGGCGCTACTCATTTCTGCCCTTACCAGACAGGCGTCCTGCAAGTTTGCCTGCTGAAAATCGGTGCGGGCCAGATAGGCGTCAGTCAAATTTGCACAGTACAGGTTGGCGCGGCTCAGGTTGGCACGGCTCAGGTCGGCGCGGCTCATCTGCGCCTGAATGAAAACCGCCCGCACCAGATTTGCTTTGCTCAGGCGGACATCGGGCATCACTGCCCGCTTAAAGTTGGCACTGGCCAGATCGCATTCCGTCAGGACTGCCCGTTCCAGTTTGGCATTCGTCAGATTCGTCTGGCGCAGTGTCGCCTGGGCGAGATTGGCCTCGGTCAGCAGCGCGTTGGTCAGGTCTGCTCCGCTCAGATCCGCTCCGCTCAGGTCCGCTCCCCGCAGCGCAGCTTCTCGCAGATTGGCCCCCCGCAAATCAACTTTTGCCAGGTCAGCCCCCGTCAAATTTGCCCCCTGCAGGTCGGCATTGCGCAGGTTTGCCCCCCGCAGGTTTGCCACGTAGTGACGGTTCTCCTCCCGCAGGTTCGCCCCCCGCAGGCAGGCCCCCGTCAGATTTGCCCCCTGTAAGTTGGCATTGCGCAGGTCAGCATCCATCAGGTTGGCATCCATCAGGTCAGCCAGGATGAGATTGGCGCTGCGCAAATCAGCCCCTTGCAACGTCGCCCCCTGCAAATCACTGTCCTGCAGGTTCGCCCCAATCAAGATCGCCTGACTCAAGTTCACTCCCCAGAGGATGGCTCGCTTCAAGCTGGCATGGCTCAAAATCGCGCGGTTGAAATAGGCCAGCGACAGGTTGGCGTGCCGCAGATCGGACTTGCTCAGGTCAATTCCAATCAAATCAGCCTCACTGAGATCTGCTCCAGTCAGGCTTGCACCGCTAAATTTGGTTTCAGTAGCAGCATAGCGTTCAAGGAGTTCAGTGACTTGCATAGAGGTGGATGGGTGGATGGGTGGATGGGTAGGGGCAAACGGCCGCGCGGCTTCGCTGTTGCCGCAAGGGCCGCCCGTACAGAGATGGGTGGATCTTTCGGCAGGCCCAAGAACAGGGTGGATGGGTAGGGGTAGATGGGTGAACAAAATGGCGAGGGAAACAATAAGGGGGAAGCAAGGAGAGGGAAGAACAGGGCGTTGAGAGGGGGAATGGCAATGAGCGAGGGAAGGAGGAAAAGTGGAAAGGATGATGACAGGGAAATCCTGTTTTTTCACTGACTTACCTGCCTTTATTTATCCGTCCTCGCCTTACCCATCCACTCATCCACTCATCCACCCATCCACCCCCCACCCATCCACCCACCTACTCTCCTGACCTCCCATCACCCATCAAAGGCCAGCGTTTCCTCTTTGACTCGATTGGCTTCAGGTTGGGGATTGGAGGCGATCGCCACCTGGGATTGTATGCTATGGATACGGGTGGGTTCAGCTCGTTTCATTCGGCCTGTTTCTAGTTCGGTTGCAACCTCAGAGGAAGTGGTCTGGTACCCTTTCTCGTCTAAGGTCAATGGCTGGGAGTAGAACGGTTTAACCAAACGCAATACAACTTGAGCAGATTGCAGCGCTGATTGAGCGTTGGGGAGTACTCTGGCGATCGCCAAACATTTTTGCTCCAGTTGGGGAAAGAGTTTGTAATCCCGCATCAGGTTGCGCAGTAGCTCATCCAGGTCGTATTTCCTTAGCTCAACACCCAACTCCGGGAGTGACAGCGGACAGTGGAGGACGGCGTACAGCAGCATTTTTGCCTGGAAGGGGTTGGTGTACTTCATCAGGTTCAGCCGCAATTCAAATAGTTCAGCCGATGCCAGCGATCGCGCCAGCATTCCTGGTTCATCTGCGGCAACAGCAGGTGCGTCTGCGACCTGGGCGAATTTTGAGTCAGGGGTTGCAGGAATAGCAGGGGTCGATTGCAGTGGTACCGCCGGGTCAATGGGGGCTTCAGGGGTAGCAACATAGAGGGGAGCAAAGGCTGCCGTAATGGTGTCGGCGATCGCCATGTACTCGTTGCTGCGATTGAGGGTGCGAACAATGCTGTAGAGAATCGCTTCCAGCCCCTGCGGAGTGGGGGTGAGCTGGTGCAGTTCCTGAACCAGATTCACCAGGGAGTCTTGGCTGAGGACAGTTGGATCATTTTCCCACGTCTGTTTGCAGGCACAGAAAATGAGCTTCTTTAGACGCAGGTGCTGATTGTGTTGTTCCAGGTCTGCGGCTAACTGAAGATACTGCTGATTATGTGAAACGGAAGTGCCAGAACTGTCTTCGGGGTAAAGCCTGAGTAGACGATTGACAATAGCATTGGCAATCAGTGTGTACTCGTCAGGCTTATTCAGCGTTTTGACAATATTGGACAGATAGGTCCGCAGTTGCCCCAGCGTTGGCACAATTCCCAGCAGATCACGAATCAGCTCGGCTAAGTGAAAGCGATTCAGCCGCTCCGGGTCATTCTCCCAGGTTCGCCGACAGGCGTAGACCAACAGTTTTTTGATTCGCAGAATATTTCCGTCCTGCGAAAGCTCATTGACAACTTCCTGTAAAGGAGTTAGCACTGCCACCATAGCTGTCTAAAGTCCATGTGGATTACCAAACTGCAACTGTGTCTAGCCGGACTGGAACAGGGAAACAGAGGCGTGCGCTGGAACGGAACCGTCGGTGTCATTTGCCACCTACCTCTATCAGGCTTAGAGTGCCCGCGACAACTTTTCTACAAACACAATCATTGTGAAGTATGGGCAAAGATATGATTAATCCACTGATCAACAACCGTACAGAGAAATATACTGGTATTATTTTTTACACAAAATTCGCAAGACTTCGTTACTGAGTGAAGTTTTGCGGCGAGTGGAGCGGGTGAGCGACAAATCGCCAATTATCTAGTACAATTGGTCTATCTTAATGGGTACGGCAAAGGGCGGACAACAATTCCGAGCAACCTGGAGGCACGACCTATCTGGCAAGGTTAGACACCCTGTAAAT
>CAZVXA010000266.1:0-8450 GCA_964630955.1 uncultured bacterium
GCGGCAACTTGGGGCGAAGAAGCGTCAGAAATCTCAGCGCAGGGCGGAATTGGGGTATGAAACCCCATCCGCCCGTGCGGTGGGGTAGTTCATTAACAACATCTACGTGGATCTCAAAGTATTGCGCAGTGTATTCGCTGCTTGCAGTCGGGAGGTTTGCGCCATCAACACACAGCGGGTCAGTAATGCGATGTTGAGGGAGGCTAATTCAGGAATTTCACTGTTCGCAATTGACTCATACTCAGAACCGCGCAGGCGATAGAGGCTGAACACACCATCTTCCCAAAACCAAACTTCAGGGATATTCAACGCCCGATAAAGATTCAGTTTTTTGATGCTACCGCTGGTAAAAACGACTTCAATAACCAGATCAGGGACAGGTTTGGAAGCACCAAAACAGTATGACTCATCGGGTTCGGCTGAGGCTTCACCTTCCTGCTCCTGGGTCGTAGAGCCAAGGGGTTCAAACTCAATGCCTGATTCTAAGCAAAACAGCCCGAGCAAGAAGCCAATTAAACGGCTGAAAAATTCGTGTTCGCGCCCCGGCATGATGATTTCGACGGTGTTGTTGTAGTAGAACAGCCGCACGTTGCGGGTGTCACCAAATCCTGACTGAATCAGCTTGAATTGCTGCCAGGTAATGCCGGAATGAACAATCCGCTGGTCTGAAGGTGAAGGCTTAATTTGTTCGGATTGGAGTTGAACCATTGGATTGCTCCTCCTACGATGTCTTTATTTTAGTGAGTTCAGGTAGCCCTGAAGGGTTACCTTCAGAGACTTTTCCCACCCATAGCCATCCTGCAAGCATCATTGGCGCTCAGTCGGCGATCGCCTGTATTTGAGGATCACCTGTATTAAAGTGCGATTGTACTGCTACTCTGGTATCAGGGCTACGCTAAATCTGGTATGATCCCCGTCCGACTCACCCTCAAAAACTTCCTGAGCTACCGGGAGGCCACCCTCGACTTCAACGGGCTGCACGTGGCCTGCATTTGTGGTGCCAACGGGGCGGGGAAATCGTCGCTGCTGGAGGCGATCGCCTGGTCCCTGTGGGGTCAGAGTCGAGCCGTCACCGAAGACGACGTGATCCATCTGAACGAGATGGAGGTGCGGGTCGATTTCGTCTTTCGCTGCTACGAACAGAACTACCGCGTCATTCGCGCTCGCCAGCGGGGGCAGAGCAGCACCCTGGAATTTCAGATTGAAACGCCCCAGGGATTCCGCAGCCTGACGGGGAAAGGAATGCGAGCCACCCAGCAGCTCATTACCCAGTGCCTCAAGCTCGATTACGACACCTTCATTAACTCCGCCTACCTGCGCCAGGGTCGCGCCGACGAGTTCATGCTGAAGCGCCCCAGCGAGCGCAAGCAAATTCTGGCTGATTTACTCAAGCTAGACCAGTACGACCTGCTGGCGGAACAGGCACGGGAGCGATCGCGCCAGTACAGAGCCGAACTCGCCGTGCTGGAGCGATCGCTGCAAAACGTTGAGCAGCAGCTCCAGCAGGAGATAGCCCTGGGCACAGAGCAGCAGTTGCTCCAGGAGACCCTGGCCCACCTCCAGACCCAACAGGAAGCCGACGAAACACGGTTGCTACAACTGCGGGCCACCCAGCAGCAGCGGCAGGCATGGACCCAACAACTCCAGCTCTATCAGCAGCAACAGCAGCATCTAACCCAGGACTGTCAGCGACTCCGGCAGGAGCAGACCGCAGCGGAACAACAGCAGCAGCAGTTGGCGGCTGTGTTGCGTGATGCGGATGCGATCGCCAAAGGATACGCCGAATTTCATAGTCTCCAGACCGAAGAAGAAGCCCAGACCGCCAAGTTTCACGCTCATCAGGCGGCGGCCACCCAGCGACAGCAGCTCCAGCAGCAGCTCTCTGAGCAGACGGCTATCTTAAAGGATCAACTGGGCAAACTCCAGACCCAGCAGGAGTCCTTGCATCAGCAGGTGCAGGAATTACAGCACGCTCTGCGAAAAGCCGACGACATTGAAGCCGCCGTCCGGCAACTGCACCAGGCGCGGGAAACCCTCACCGATATGGATCAGCTTCAGATGCAGGCCACTCCCCTGCTACAACGCCGCCAGCGGATCCAGAGCACTCTAGAAATTGCCCAGACGCGCCTCACCACCCGCCTGGAGGAACTTCAAACCGCCACCGTTCAACTGCAAACCCAGCAGCAGCGCCAACCCCTGCTGCGGCAGGCGGTGAGCGAGATCGCCGAACTGGTGGAATACCTGGAACAGCGCAAAGCTTACCAGCAAAAGGTGCTGGAGAAAGGTCAGGAGCGCCGCAATTTTATGGAACAGCTCCAGGCGCGACAGCGGGACGGTGAGCGACAGTTGGCAGAACTGGAACAGAAGATTGCGCTGCTTCGCCGGGAAGAGTGGATGGGCTTCGACGTGAGCGCTCAGCCGAACGGTGAGCGGGTGGATGAGTGGGAGGATGAGGGGCAGGTGACATTACTCCAGGCTACATCGACGTTGATGCAGTATCCCCCCTGTCCGCTGTGCGATCGCCCCCTCGACGAACACCACTGGAACGTCGTGGTCGAGCGCCATCAGTCAGATAAACAGGAAATTCTCAACCAGATCTGGGTGATTCGGGAACAGCTTGCGGTGTCGGAGCGAGAGATTCAGGTGTTGCGCCAGGAGTACCGTGACCTGGACCAGGAGATGGCCCACTATGCCTCTGCCTTAGAACGTCGGGGGCAGCTCCAGGAACAGCTTCAGGGTTCAGTGATCAGTCAAGAACGACTGC
Source organism: uncultured bacterium (assembly GCA_964630955.1). Lineage (GTDB taxonomy): Bacteria > Cyanobacteriota > Cyanobacteriia > Elainellales > Elainellaceae > CAZVXA01. Next base: position 2,765 of record CAZVXA010000266.1, read on the forward strand.
AACAACTGATGCAGGAACAGGTGGAGTTGGAGCGATCGCTGCAAACGGGCAGCTACGCCCCGGAACTGCACGAAGAATTAGAAATGCTGGAAGCCACCCTGGATCAGCTCAACTACGATGACAGAGATCACGCCCTGGCACGGGGAGAAGTCGATCGCTGGCGCTGGGCCGAAATTAAGCAGGCCGAAATTAAGCAAGCTCAACGGCGACAAACGCAGCTTCTGGAAAAACTGCCGGAACTGGAAATGCAGATCACTGACCTGGAAAAGCAACTCACCCGATTGGCAGAATCTCCCCTGAAAATTAAGTTAGACCGACTGGATCAGCAAATTGCGGCGATCGCCTACGACCTGAACCAGCACACCGCCCTGCGTAATGCCCTGAAGAAAGCCCAGTCCTGGCAGTTGCGCCACCGGGAGTTGACCCAGGCACAGCAGCAGTATCCACAGGTACAGAAGCGCATCCAGGAGTTAGCCCAGCTTTTGAAGGATCGCAATCAGGCGCTGCAAACGCTGACGGAGCGCATTGAAACACTGGTTCACGCGCTGGAAGCAACGCCCGATGCCAGCAATGCCATTCAAGCATTGGAGCGGCAGATTCAGGAGCAGCGATCGCAGCTTGACGAGTCTATCTCCCGTCTCGGTCGGCTCCAGCAGCAGCAACAGCAGTTTGAAGTCCTGCGCGAACAGCAGCAACAGCAGCAACAGGAAATTCAAACCCTACGGCGACAGAGCCGCGTCTATCACGAACTGGCCCAGGCGTTTGGCAAGAATGGCATCCAGGCGCTGATGATCGAGAACGTGCTGCCCCAACTGGAGGCAGAAACCAATCAAATCCTGGGTCGCCTCAGCAACTATCAGCTCCACGTCCAGTTCGTTACTCAACGCGCAGGCAAACGCAAAGCGCCCCAGTCGCGCACAGGTCTCAAACTGATCGACACCCTGGACATCCTGATCGCCGACGCCCAGGGCACCCGCCCCTACGAAACCTATTCCGGCGGCGAAGCCTTCCGCATCAACTTTGCCATTCGCTTAGCATTAGCGCGTCTATTAGCGCAACGATCCGGGACTGCATTGCAGTTATTGATTGTGGATGAGGGATTTGGCACTCAGGATGAAGCGGGATGCGATCGGTTGATTGCGGCAATTCAGGCGATCGCCTCTGATTTTGCCTGCATTCTCACGGTCACGCATATGCCGCGACTGAAGGAGGCGTTCCAGACGCACATCGAAGTGGCGAAGACAGAACAGGGTTCCTGCCTGAGTCTTTCGATTTAGGATCGCGAATTCAATAAAAACAAAACTGGCGTTCCGTGAGTCAGGCTTTTGCATCTGCTGCATCTGATCCCACTCGTTTACCCAGAGTTGCTACCGCCCAGATCAGGCGAGTTGGGTCAATTGGCTTCGGCATGTGCATCTGAAACCCGGCATCAAGAGCCTGTTGTCGTTCTCGCTCGCTGGCATACGCCGTCGTTGCTACTGCTGGAATCTGCCCTCCAGCTTCTGCGTCCAGTGTTCTCACCTGTCGAATCAGCGTCAGTCCATCCTCCTCTGGCATCCCGATATCTGCCAGGAGAACATCGTATTGACCCGGAGAGTCGGTTAAAGCGGCGATCGCTACTCTGGCTGAGGTCACGGTCACAACACTGGCTCCGACCGATTCTAAGATATACCGGATCAGATCGAGACTGGCCACCTCGTCATCCACTGCCAGAATGCACAGGCCCTTCAGTGAGGGAACTTCGCTGTTGACCAGTTCTAAAGACTCCTCTGCAAGTGGTTCGACATCACTCCTCAACTGCACAAAATCTGGAGGATTTGAATAGAGCGGTAGCCTCACGGTCATTGTGGTTCCTTTCCCTACACCCGGACTATCGGCTCGCACGGTGCCGCCATGCAGTTCTACGATATGTCGGACGATCGCCAGCCCCAACCCTAATCCCTGCCAAGCTTTCGTAGTGCTTGAATCGCCCTGGCGGAAGCGATCGAACACGTAGGGCAATAGCTCTGCCGAAATTCCCTGTCCCGTGTCGCTGACCTGAATTTCAGCAGCATCCTGCTTCGGTGATACGGTGATGTCTATCCGTCCCCCTGCTGGCGTGAATTTAATCGCGTTTGAAATCAAATTCCACATGACCTGTTGCAGACGATCGCGATCGCCCACGATCGTGACAGCGTTGAAATGCGAGACGATTTGGATGGATTTTGCCTCAGCGACCAGTTGAACGGCGTCGATTGCAAGATTCACAACGAAAACCAGATCCAGCGGCCTGGGGTTGAGGCGCAGCTTGCCGCTGGTGATGCGGGAGAGATCCAGCATATCCTCAATCAACTGTGACTGTGCTTTAGCGCTTTGTTCGATGGATTCTAACGCACGCCCCATGTCTTCCGCATTCAAACGACCGCTGCGGAGCAGTTGTGACCAACCCAGCATGATGTTGAGTGGATTGCGGAGTTCATGGGAGAGGTTCGACAAAAACTCATCTTTGGCACGGTTGGCGGCTTCCGCCTCTTGACGGGCTGCTTGTTCCTGGCTCAGGAGAAGCAATCGCTCGGCTTCAAACTGCTTGCGCCTGGTGATATCTTCAATCGCCAGCAGAATGCGTGGAGTCTCCCCGGTTTGAATAATTTTCCATGCGTTCAGCAGCATGATTCTCTGGCCAATCTGCTCAAAATCATGCTCCACTTCAAAGTTTCGCAAACTCGTATTGTTGGTCAAAACGTCCTCAAGAAGCGATCGCAGACCGGGAATGTTCCACTGACCATTGCCTAAATCAAACAGAAACGTCTGGGCAGTTTCGGGGGGAGTGACCTGAAACGTTTCATAGAATGCTCGATTGGCGGTGTTCACTCGAAAATCAGGCTCCAGCACAATCAGCGGAACCTGCACTGTTTCGACGATCGCTTCAGCATAGTTTCGGGCTTCCTCCAGGGTGGTAGCACTGCGCTTGAGGGCATCAATATCGAGCAACACCAGAACCACGCCATCGATCTGATTTTCGCTGGTGCGATAGGGGCGAATTCGCAGTGTGTACCAGTACCCTTCCTGAGTTTGAACCTCCAACTCTTTCACAACCAGGGTTTCCAGCACCTCCAACAGCAGCGGCTCCAGATCCGGAATGGTGAGGTTGGCTCGAATGTCGCTCAGGGGGCGTCCGGTATCTCCAGGAATGAAGTTAAATAACCGCTGTGCCATCGGTGTGAAGCGGCGAATGCGCAGGTCGTTCGTCAGCATTAAAATCGGGATATTGATGCTGGCAAGCAAATTGGTCAGGTCATTGTTAATCTGGTTTAATTCTGTATTCCGACTGCGGAGTTCCTCATTCGTCGTATTCAGCTCTTCGTTGGTTGCCTGGATCTCTTCTTTGGCCGTTTCTAACTCCTCATTGGTGCTTTGCAGCTCCTCATTGCTCGACAAAATTTCTTCATTTGCAACCTTGAGATCCTGATTGGTAGATTCCTGTTCTTTAATAATCGCCTGCAAATATTCTTGCGTTGCTGCTCGCTCCTGATTCGCAACGGTGAGTTCGGCTCGGAGGCGGGCGTTTTCCTGCGCTAACTCCCCCTGAGACATGTCTAAAGGGAGGGCAACAGGGCTGCTACTGGCCGGAGGTGCGTCTTCAAACAGCACCAAGAAGCGGCGTTCTTCCGTGGCTAGAATTTTGAAGGGAATGACGTGAACCGTGACGCCCTGAGAGCCGTTGCCCTCTTCAAGGCGGAGTCCACTCCTGGTACTCAGCATCTCCTGGCGCTGGGCCTGGTAAATGGCGGCCCGTACCTCCGCCAGCAGACCATCTCTCAACAGGCTAAACAGGTTGAGGTTAGCGGCTCCAGAGACGAGTTTCAGATAGCGATCGACGTTTCCTCGAAATTGCAACACCTGCATTTTGTCATCGAGCACCACTCCCACAGGAGCGTAATGATTGGCAATCAGGCGATCAACCTTTTTCTCCAGGTCAAACGTTTCGGTTGGATCAGTCACGGACGGGCGATCGCTTATCTTCATCAGCGGATAGCTGCTGGGGACAAACGAAAAGGTCGGGCGAGTTGTGGTCAGATTTTTGGTATAAAGTCTGTATTTTTTATCGACCAGTGTAAATAAGTCTGACGCCTGCCCCACGCTCTCAGAGGTGCCCAACAGTAGAAATCCCGTTGGGTTGAGGCTGTAGTGAAAGATCGGAATAATCCGTCTTTGCAGCACATCTCCCAGGTAGATCAGAACATTGCGGCAGCTAATGAGATCGAGATTCGAGAATGGTGGATCGCTGCCTAGATTCTGTCGGGCAAAGACACAGAGTTCACGCACGACCTTGCTGATTCGAAAGCGATCGCCCTCAATGGCATGAAAGAAACGGCGACGGCGGGTTGTAGACACGTCTACCATCTGATTTGCGGCGTAGATGCCTGCCCTGGCTTTGTCGATCGCCGCTTCGCTGATGTCTGTTGCAAAAATCTGGATCGGAAACTGGGCAGTTTGCTCTTCAAAAAATTCCAGCAGGCAAATGGCGATCGAGTAAACTTCTTCGCCTGTCGAACAACCCGCCACCCAGATCCGAATAGGGATGTCAGCGGCCCTATTTTGCACAATGGCTGGAAACACTCGCTGTTTCAACAGATCAAACACTTCCCCATCACGGAAAAAGCTGGTGACATGGATCAGAATTTCTTCATACAAAGCTTTGACTTCAACCGGATGTGACTGTAGATAAGCAGCATATTCCTCCAACTGTTCCAACTTATACAGCAACATGCGTCGCTGAATCCTTCGATCAATGGTGTTGGGCTTATAGCGGCTAAAGTCAACTCCTGTATGCGATCGTAACAGAGCAAAAATGATGGCCAGCGCATCTGTGGGTTGAGGTGCGTCTTCTGTTATCTTGATCACTGGTGAGCGAACCAGCAGCGGATTGCGGCTCAGGTTTGCCAATTCTTCCGCAATTTTTGCAGGCGGCAGTACAAAATCAACGTCTCCTGTGGCAACGGCGATAGTCGGCATACTGTCAAATTGGGCGGTCTCCTTGCATTGGGCGAATGTCACCCCACCAACTGCCTTGATCGCCTTCAAGCCCACCGATCCATCGCCATCCGATCCCGATAAAACGACTGCGATCGCTTTGTGTCCACGATCAGTTGCCAGCGAGGTAAAGAAAGCGTCCCCCGGCATGTATCGACCCAACACCTTCTCACGGGGCGACAGTTGCAGCACACCGTTTGAGAGGATCATCTTGGCGTTCGGCGGAATGACGTAAACATGGTTTGGCTCGACGGTTGTGTTGTTCTGCACTTCGCAAACCGGGAGTTGCGTAACTCTGGCGAGAATCTGGCTCAACAAACTTTCATGGTCTGGTGCCAGATGTTGAATCAGGACAAATGCCATCCCGGTATCGCTTGGAAGATGACTGAGTAGCTCTGTAAAGGCTTCTAAACCTCCAGCAGAAGCCGCCACTCCTACAATTGGGAATGGTGCATCAACTGGTTCCCCAATCAATGTAGATAGTGGTTGTTGAGGAGAGTCAGTGGACATAGGCTCAAATCAGGCACCTCATTGTGGTCATCATGACAATTGTCGTGAGGAGATTCTAGCAATGAAATTACCCGTCGTGGGGGTGTGTCCCCCCCCCCCCCGGGGGGAACTCCACCCCACCCCGGTGAATTATTTTTTGGTAAAAAACCAACAACAACCCAAC
>CAZVXA010000267.1:0-8449 GCA_964630955.1 uncultured bacterium
GCGCGGCGTCGCCGCGCCTCTCTCAAAAACAATTACAGGTTAATTTGTTCACGATTTTTATCAAGAACAATCATGGATCTCAATCCTGAACGCCAGCACCCTGTCCAGCAGTTCCCACCGACCTATGATACAACTAAAATGATAATCGTTATCATTGTGTAACTTGATTTCATGTTTGGAGTCGCTCCTGTCCTGCCAGCTTCGATCGACATTGCTATCATTGGTGCCGGTCCCCATGCACTGACGCTGGTGACTCACCTGTTGCAGAAGAAGCGATCGATGCGGGGTCGATTTCTGGTGTTCGACCCCAGTGGCCTGTGGATGCACCAGTGGCACCACCAGTTTGCCGCCCTGGAAATTCCCCATCTGCGATCGCCCGCTGTCCACCATCCCGCCCCCGATCCTCATGCACTCCGGACGTTTGCGGAGTCGCGTCCGGATGAACTGGTTGCCCCCTATGATCTGCCGGGGACTCAGCTGTTTCAGAATTTCTGTCAGGAAGTGATACGGCGCTGGCAATTGCAGAACTGTGTCTATCCGGCTCAGGTCGTGTGCATTGAGCCAGTGCAGGGCGATCGCCGTCCGCGATTTTGCCTGGAGTTGTCCAATGGGCAAAGGGTGATGGCGCGTCGAGTTGTCGTGGCAAATGGGGGAGGAAAACCACGCCAGCCCGACTGGGTGGAGCAGATTCCAAAGAATTATCCGGGCGATCGCCTGCTGCATTCCCATCAAGTTGACCTGCGGGGATTGCAGCTTCGGGGAGAGCGGATTTTGATTGTAGGGGGTGGGTTGACCAGTGGGCATCTGGCGGTTGGAGCCATTCAACGGGGGGCACAGGTTCTCCTGATGTCGCGCCGCCAGCTCTATGAGAAGCTCTTTGATGCCGATCCGGGCTGGCTCGGCCCCAAGTATCTCAAAGACTTCTGGGCGGAGTCGGACTGGTCTACTCGCTGGCAGATGATCCAGCAGGCCCGCAATGGTGGTTCCATGACACCCGCGATGATGACCCGCCTGCGCCGTCTGCGCCGCGATGGGCAGGTCGCGTTTTACGAGCAGTGCCAGGTGTCTCAGGCACGATGGATGGGTGATGCCCCCTCCGAGGAACTGCGAAGCAACCACTGGCAAATTTGCTGCACCAACTCAGCGGTCCATGACTGCCTGCAACATCAGCGGATCGACCGCATCTGGCTGGCTACAGGAAGCCAGTTGGATATGGCGCAACACCCGTTGTTAACCCCGATGCTGGAGGCGTTTCCAATCGAGATGACAAACGGCTTACCCGTGATTGATGAACAATTACGCTGGGGTGGCTGTGAACTGTTCATCATGGGTGGATTTGCCTCACTGCGGGTGGGACCAACGGCTCGGAATTTATCAGGTGCAAGAATGGCGAGCGATCGCATTGTTCCAGCATTAGCAAAACCGAGCGTTGCACGAGTTTCCTGAAGCGCAGGTTTGGTTGGGAAAGGGAGTCTGCGCCTCACGATTGCGATCGCAGAAAAACCATTATTCCTTCCGCCACCTCGACCGCATGTTCTTCGTGTATGCCCAGGGTTCCGGGAAGCGTCACCGATTGAATGTTGGGCAGAGTTGCAAGCGCAGCCATTTCTGCTTTCGATTGGGGTGGGGCATTTCCAGCAATCACCTCCAGGGTTGGAATGGAGAGCGATCGCCCCACTTCCAGAAACTCTTCCCGATCCCTCATCGGGTCGAGGGTTCCCGTCACAAAAGCCGCTGGAGCAAACCTTGCCCCTGGCTGCTGCGTAATCTGGTGTTTTTGCTGCATAAACTCTGGCGTCAGCAAACTGTCATCGACAAAAACGTGACGACGGTACATGAACTTGAGAAATGCAGGGGTAGTGTTGAGGCTGTACAGGAACTGACCCACTCCCGGCGATCGTACCAGTTCTCTGACCGTATCGCGCAGCGGAGTTGGAGCACCCATTGCACAGAGTGGGCCTTTCCAGGTGGGAGCCACCAGCACGAGTTTGGACACCCGATGGGGATACTGTTGCGCCAGTTTCATCGCGTATCCCGCAGCGTGTCCTGCTGCGACGATGACCAAAGGTTGATTGAATGTCGTCGCGACAAAATCCTGTAATAGCTGTTGATAGAGTGCTGGACGATACTGTAAAGTCGGACGGCTAGATTGGCCAAACCCCAACCAATCCAGCACGAAGACCTGAAAATTAGCTGCCAGTTGTGCTGCCACCTCTCGCATTTCCAGCCGGCTTGAGACGGTGCTAAACGCAGGCAGTAGCAGTAGCGGTGAACCTGAACCACGGACTTCGTAAGCGAGGCGATAGGTCTGATTTTGCCAGTTCCAGTCCAGGCTTTGTGGTTGCCCATCAATTTGTATCGTTGGATAGGGTATCGGTGTTGCCATGATCACTTTAATCCTTAGAAACTTTACGTGCGTTGTCTAAACTCAATGCGGCGCATTCGACGCAATTCAAGCCCGATCGAGCCGCCAATGGGAGGGTAAACTGTCCATAAGCAAAGAATCAAACTGAATAGAAGAAACCATAGGGCGGTTGCCACTTGATGGAATGACCACCTTGAGAGAGGATAGGTCGCAAGATAAATCCCCAGGAGAGGTGCAATGAGCCAATGAACAAAGGAAATACCAACCCATTGATGAAAAAAGTACTGCTTCATCTCAATATGCTCACTCTGGAATCGTCGGCATTTAATCAATAATCAAACACGCCATCCACAACTGGTCTGAGTATACAGCGCTTTGCAAGCGCGTGAGGTAAAAGGCAAGTCAGTCGATGGTGGTAAATCTGCCCATGCTAGTTGGCGAATTTTTCCAGGGAAGCCGCGCATGAGAGATGGCAGGTCGTTTTCGTCGGTTGGCTCACACCGGAGGTGTTGTACTTTTGACTAGTACGCTGGGGCGGAAATCTAGAACCCATTTTTTGTGGGGGGTGCTTCGCACCCCCCACAAAAAATGGGTTCTGAACTTAAGCCGCAGCCTACTAGTCCAACACGTTTAACACCTTCACCTCTCCCGCCCCCGAAGCTGCTGCCAGCAGATGACCAATCGGTGACCAGGCGATCGCCTGATTCCCGAACAGACGCAGATGTTAAACTTAACATCAAGCAATGGAGCAGATTTTTATGGCGAGAAAATCTAAAGGCTTCAGTGAAATTCTCAACCAACAACGGGCGGATAAAGCCCATCAAAAAGGACTGGAGAAGTTGCAGCAGAAGGTTCAGAAAGGACCTTTGGGTGATAAATTTGCGGGTATGGTGACAAATCCGAAGGGCGAAGTCAAGATGTCTGAGGTTTTGGAGGAATTTGTTGAACCTTATCTAGACTTTGCCCAGAATCGGAGTCAACGGGAGAAGTTGTTCAGCATTGCCGTGATTGCCTGAAACTTGGCTATTATGTCAGAGAAGAAGCGACAACCCATGATTGACCAGTTGATCAAAGTGGGCTTGAAAGGAAATGACCTGTTGGCTCAACAAGATACGCGGGAGATTATTGACGAACTCATTGCTCGAAAACAGAAATTCTTTGCCAAGAATAAGCGGTATATTGTTGATTTTCAACTGCAAGATACAGGCAAGCAATTTCACCTTTCTGTTGCATCTACGTTATCAAATCCCCTGATTGCAGATTAGGCTGACTGACCGAATGAGTTCCCGTGAGGGAGAAGAGACATTAGGGTGTATTTCAGTTTTTGGTGACCGAAAAAGGCATGACCTATCAAAAAGTGCTGGATATCCTGAAGTAGATATCCTACGGCATCTGCTTGACAAGCTCATTCAAGATTGCGCGACCCTTGCGGTATCTGCAAAGCAGCACGCTCTGCCAGGTCTTGTACAAACGCTTGATGAATTGGGTCAGCAATTCCAGCTTGCAGCCCATTCAACACCTCTATCATCCTGCCCTCCAATAAGGCTGGCACGTTCAGCCACAACCCTGGAAACACGCTACTGTGAATCATGCCATCGGCATCCGGTTCAATGACAACAAATTCTTCTGCTTGCAACCGAAACCAACTGAAGCGATTCTCAAAGGTCTGCCAGACCAAATATTCCTGTACCCCATTGCGGCGATAGGCATTTTGCTTGGTTCCTAAGTCGATCGCCGCACTACTCGTAGCAATTTCTGCTACTAATTCCGGTGCCCCTTCAATGTAGCCATCCTCGCTAATCGTCGAGCTACCGCCAACTTCAATCCGCAGTAAGGCATCTGGCTGGGGTTCATTGTCTAAGTCCAACCGGGTTGTGGTGTTATCAGCCACGCTGACACCGGGAGTAGCTGTCCAATATACCCCTAACCAGGTGACTAAGGCAGCGTGAGGCGTACCATGAAACGTTCTAACTGGAGATGCCACGTAAACCACTCCTTCAATCAGTTCCGCTTTGAATTTTTCTGGGGTCGCTTCATAGCGACGCTCAAACTCAGCGCGAGTCAGGCGATCGCCACTCTCCAGAGGTGGAATCGGGATGGAACGAGGAGGCTGCTGCAACACCATAATCAAGCTCTAGAGGGATGAAGGAGATGGTATCCATTTTAGTCAATAAGTGCTTGAGTCCCCGTAGACCAGACCAACAATTCACCTTGTTGTCCGCCTGCGGCTAAATGTTGTCCCGTCGGGTGCCATGCCAGACAGGCAAACCCCGCTTCCGCTCCTTCCAGTACTTGGGCCGCTTCCAGTGCTGCTTGCCAGAGAATAATCCAGCCATCTTCGGACAGTGAGGCAAGCCATCCCGTTTTGGGTTGAAATGCCACGTCTAAGACCGTATCACTGTGCAGGTCTAACACCCAACTATCCCAACCTTCAGGGGATTGCATCCACATCGTCACCAGTTCACAAGTGGCAGCCGCTAAAATTGGCGGCAAGTTAGCCGATGGCGGTAAATCTGCCCATGCTAGTTGGCGAATTTTTCCTGGAAAGCCGCGCATGAGAGATGGCAAATCATTTTCGTCGGTTGGCTCATGCCGGAGGTGTTGTACTTTTGACCAGTCCAGCACTCCAATACTGTGGTCATGAATCGCACAGGCGAGATAGTTTCCATTCGGTGACCAGGCGATCGCACTGGCGGGCGAAGCCAACTCCCACTGGTAGCGGGGGGCGTTCCAGTCCTGGCTGTTCCAGATGTGGATGTTGCTTTTGACGGCGATCGCCAGTTGTTTCCCATCCGGCGACCAGCGAATATCTTGCGGACTGGCAATTCCCGGAAGCGTTGCCACCGTCTCTGACTGCTCAACATCCCAAATTTGCACGACTTTACCCTGGTTAAAGGCCAGATAGTTGCAGGTGGGATGCCAATATAGCCGATCAATCCAACCGCCACAGTCTAAGGTATCTGCCAGTTTGAACGTTCCGCTTTTGACTTGCCACAAGGTAATCGTGCCATTCTGTCCGCCTGCTGCCAACCATTTGCCATCCGCAGAAAAGGCCAGTGCATCAACGGAATACTCACCCGGTTGAAGCAGCAAGATTCCCACTCCGTGGTTTAACACCTTCACCTCTCCCGCCCCCGAAGCTGCCGCCAGCAGATGACCAATCGGTGACCAGGCGATCGCCGTCACATAATCCGACAATGTTTCTTGAGCGCTTAACTCCAGAATTGATTTTAAGGTTACACTCATCATCTCATTAGTTTTTTCCAGTGTAAGATTTTCTATCGATCCATCTGAAATTTAATCTCACGAATGATCATCTCAAGCCACGCCAGGGTTCCTGAAAGACCTTGCAGCTTAATCGAAAGGGCGAGAATAATCAAAGGAACTGAGACGTAGTAAACCAGCCCCCAATGAATCATTTTGCCAATTGGCTGACGACGACGACGACGATAAAATACCAGGATAATTAGTGCAAGTGGAGCGATTATATGAATCACCAAGCTGATTGGTATCATGGTATAAAGTGCAGCCAGCCCTCCCCACACGGCCTGATTGCGGATCAGCACATAAATTGCTAGCACAAGCCAACTGAACGGCCCAACCCAAACTAAAATTTTGACCCATTGGTGATTCCATTGCTCAATGTTTGGGCGTGTCATATCTATTTACTGATGCCAGCGAGTATGTCCATCCGGTGATCTGTGATGGTGATGCCAGCGGATTGTAACTCATTGCGGATGCGCGCAGCGAAGCTGATCCCTTCGGACACGCTCTCGGCATGGCGTTTTTCCTGCCGTGCCTGCTGTCTTTGTCGCAGCAGAGATTCAATCCAACCAACATCAATGTCTGCTTGAGAGATGGAGGCTAACTGAACGTCTAGACCTAAGATCTGTGCTAGGTGAGTCAGGGTTTGCGATTTCTGTTGCAACGGCATATCAGTTATTACCTCGGTGATTAAATAGGGTACATTGCACAAAGACTCTTTATTCGTAGGATGGGCAAAGCGAAGCGTGCCCATCTAGCCTGTCGTTGGGTGATGGGCACGCTTCGCTTTGCCCATCCTACGCGGGGTCGGTTCATTTTCGCATTCTCTAAAGTCGCCGAGGTAATAGCTCTGTCGATCCTTGAAAGCTGCGTAAATTGAACTCCCGCTTCATTGCATTGGCCAACTCAAACAGCACAGCTAAGTAAGTGGGCGTGGAAACAGTTTTTGGGGTCTCAAGCTTAATCGCGCCTATCTACTTAATCCTGCTGCCGTATTCAAATTATACGAGAATGATTATCATTCTCATTATACAGGGTGCGGTAACAAAAGTGAAGCATTTCTTCGCAGGCGATGCCAACCCTTTATGCGAATGAAAACCACTGTATTTAGCAAAATCTGAAATTCAGAATGTTGTAAGGCTCTTATTGTGTTATTGTTCAAATACTCATTCGGTTCTGGTGGGGAACAGTCACCAGACGCAAGGGGGAAAGTCCGGTGGAAATCCGGCGCTGTCCCGCAGCTGTAAAGAGAGGTGCAACTCTCTAAGTCAGAATGCCCGCCGACTTGTTAACCCATTGCATAAACATCTGCGAGGTACGGATGATAGTCAACTTAGCTTCCAAACTAGCCATTGGGCTTAGCACAATTTTTGTTGGGTTGGATTTGTAGCATCCTCCTTTGAAATTGCCGACTGGTAGAAATGGTGAACCTGTTCAGGCACTGATTTGTTGAAGCCACATTCTCATATCTGGCTCACATTAGTGGTGTTCAGGGGTTGCTTGATTCTGTATGGCAAATATTTGGGTTGCACGAGATCGGTTCATTCTGCTTGCTTATGGCAGAAGTGAAATAAATTTCTACAACTATTCTCAGTGTTAAGGCGCTATAGATATGCTCCTGCAAAATATTCAAATCGTAGCACTGAGATATCCCCGTGTTGGTAAGAATTGAGGCGCGAAAGAGGTACTGGACGCCCATAAAAGGAGAAGATTCCCACTCTGAAAACTATGGTGGCAGCACAACAGCAAGTACAGGAGAGAGCCAATGCGAAGTGAACTTTGGAAAGACTATTGTGGTTACTGGCAACATCACTTCATCCGCGAGAACCTGGCTTTTTTCATGCCCACTGACTTACGCTGAGAATTCTAATGCTGCTCTTAATAATCGCTACTGATCAAAACGATTTCATATCTGGAGATACTGCTTGATTAATCTTGACTCGAATTCCCCCCTTCCTCGGTGGAATGTAATTGCATTCACAGTTCTACTCCATTTAGGAGTGCTATTTGCAGTTTTCCCGACTAATTTCAGTTGGGAAGCTGTTGGAGTGGCGTTGTTTCTCCACTGGCTTACAATCGGTGTTGGTATTTCCCTGGGTTTTCATCGATTGGCAACCCATCGTAGTTTCAAAGTGCCCAAATGGTTGGAGTATTTCTTCATTTTGTGCGGTACGTTAGCGGGTCAAGGAGGAGTTAAAGGGTGGGTCGGTTACCATCGGATGCACCATTTGTATGCCGATCGTCCCGGAGATCCCCATGATTCCACACAGGGCTTCTGGTGGAGCCACGTTAGTTGGCTGATGCATGAAGTTCCGATGCGTAGTGAACTGCATCGCTTCACTAAAGATATTGCCGATGATCCGTTTTATCAGTTTTGTCACAGGTACTACATTGTGCTGCAAGTTGTCCTGGCACTTGCACTTTACGGACTGGGGGGAATGCCCTTTGTTGTGTGGGGTGTTTTCGTTCGCTTATTTGTGGGCTTTCACAGCACCTGTTTCGTCAATAGTGCCTGCCACAAGTTTGGCTATCGTCATGCCGAGGTAGGCGATCGCTCTACCAACTGCTGGTGGGTAGCCGTGCTAACCTTTGGTGAAGGCTGGCACAACAATCATCATGCCTGTCAGTCCTCAGCGCGGTTTGGCTGGCACTGGTGGGAAATTGATCTAATCTGGCTGACGATTCGATTCTTGGAGAAGTTGAAATTAGCCACGAACGTCAAAACCGCACACTTAACATTGACTGCAGGGGAATGAGCAGATGATAAGGAGCTTGCCATAAAATAAAACCCCAGTTTTCGTTTGGCGTGGCGAAGCCACG
>CAZVXA010000268.1:0-8439 GCA_964630955.1 uncultured bacterium
CCCCCCCCCCCCCCCCCCCCCCCCCCCCCCCCACTCGCAAAACTGAGATACACCCAGAGTCCAGTAACTTACAGCGCTTTGCGCTGAGATAGAACCAACGTTTTTGTTGAGAGCCGCGCTGAGCGCGGCTCTCAACAAAAACTTTTTACCTCACGCGCTGGCAAAGCGCTGTATACCGAATGATCTAACCCATTGAGTTGATTTTTGGTGTCTGATCCTCCTGTCTCTCATCGGACAGATGAACCCAGGGTATCGATTCTGAAAGATGAAGAGAAGACTTGTAACAGGAGACCGAGAAATGCCGTTGATGAAGTTTGAAGATTTTTATGGTGACGACCAACAAATCTCCAACGACACAGATTTTAGCTTTGATGACATCAAACGCTTTGATGTCTATGCCCAGGACAATGAGAAGGTCGGTACGGTCACTGATGTGCTAGTAGATGATGTGGATGGGCGATTCCGCTACTTCGTGGTGGACACGGGATTCTGGATCTTTGGGAAAAAAGTGCTTCTTCCAGTTGGCAGCGCTCGCATCAGCCACACCGATCACCGCATTGACGTGACGGGGCTGACCAAAGAGCAAGTGGAGAATCTCCCTAATTTTGACAACCTGGAAAAGCTCGACTACGAACACGAAGAAAACGTACGCAGCATCTATCGTCCCCTGGCGACCACCAGCACTGCTACGACTGCCGGAACTGCAACTGCAAACATGGCTGCAACCCCATCGATTGGCTCCGGCAGCACCATCGGCTCTTCCAACGCATCCCTGGGTAGCGAGACTTACGATCGCGATTCCTACACCTATGATCGCGATCCTGCGCTGTACAACCTGACCGATCGCGATCACCAGAGCCTGAAGCTCTACGAAGAGCGCCTGATTGCCAACAAGCACCGCCAGAAGACTGGGGAAGTTGTGGTTGGCAAGACAGTGAATACCGAGCAGGCCCATGTTGCAGTTCCCGTTAAGCGAGAGCGGGTCGTGGTAGAGCGGGTTCCCGTTTCTGATCAGTCTACTGCGGGTTCCGTCGGTGATGCGTTCAATGACAGCGAAGTCGCTCGCGTCGAAGTCTACGAAGAAACCCCGGATGTCCGAAAGGAAGCCTTTGTGCGCGAAGAAGTGCAGGTGAAGAAGGTATCCGAACAGGAACTGGTGGAGGTAGACGAAACCCTGCGGCGTGAAGAACTGGATGTGGATGCCGAAGGCAACCCAATCGTGGATAAGCGAATCTAAGACAGCGATAGAATAAAAAGCTGCCCACCGCAATGCGGTGGGCAGCTTTTTATTCTATCGAGCTGACCTAGACCATTCCGCCTGCGGCCATATAGCGCGCACGAGCACGCTTAAAGCTCTGGGTTGCCTGGATCTGCTCCTGACGAGAACCCGTGCCCTGTACCCGGTTGTATTGCGCTTCAGCTTCCTTGTAGACTTTCTGGGCTTCTTCCCGGTCGATGGCATCGCCTCGCTCAGCAGAGTTCACCAGAATAGTGACTTCATTGTTTTCTACTTCGGCAAAACCACCCATCAGGGCGATCGCCACCCAATCTTTGCTGGCAGCACGAACCCGCATCACACCCATATCCAGGGCAGTCAGCAGGGGCGCATGGCCCGTCAAAATACCCAATTGCCCGGTGGTGCTGGGAAGAATAACCTCCTCGGCAACAGAGTCCCAGACCGTCTTATCGGGTGCAATTACACGAACGGTGAGTGTCATAGTTGAATCTCCAGTGGGGCTATCTCACTCCCCCGAAGAGGGAGTGGGATAGTTTTACTTGCCTTCGGCCTTCAGCTTTTCGCCCTTGGCGATCGCTTCGTCGATGTCGCCCACCATGTAGAAGGCTTGCTCTGGCAGGTCATCCAGCTCACCAGAAAGGATTTTCTTGAAGCCTGCAATGGTCTTCTCCAGGGTGACGTACTTACCAGGAGCGCCGGTGAAGACTTCTGCCACAAAGAAGGGCTGCGACAGGAAGCGCTCGATCTTGCGAGCGCGAGCCACCGTCAGACGGTCGTCTTCGGAGAGTTCGTCCAGACCCAGGATGGCGATGATGTCCTGCAGTTCTTTGTAGCGCTGGAGAGTGGACTGTACAGAACGGGCAATGTTGTAGTGATCGTCACCCACAATGCTGGGCTGGAGCATGGTGGAGGTAGAATCCAGGGGATCCACAGCAGGGTAGATGCCCTTGGAGGCCAGACCGCGAGACAGCACCGTTGTTCCATCCAGGTGGGCGAAGGTGGTGGCAGGCGCGGGGTCGGTCAGGTCGTCTGCAGGAACGTAGACGGCCTGAATCGAGGTGATGGAACCTTCGGTAGTGGAGGTAATACGCTCCTGCAGGTCACCCACGTCGGTGCCGAGGGTGGGCTGGTATCCTACAGCGGAGGGCATCCGGCCCAGCAGAGCGGATACTTCAGAGCCGGCCTGAACGAAGCGGAAAATGTTGTCTACGAACAGCAGCACGTCCTGCTTGTTCACGTCGCGGAAATACTCGGCCATCGTCAGACCCGACAGACCCACACGCATCCGCGCTCCGGGTGGTTCGTTCATCTGACCGTAGACCAGAGCAATCTTGGATTCGCCGGGGTTGTCCTTATTAATAACGCCCGACTCGATCATTTCGTTGTAGAGGTCATTTCCCTCACGGGTGCGCTCACCCACACCAGCAAACACCGACACACCCCCGTGCTGGGTTGCGATGTTGTTGATCAGCTCCATCATAATGACGGTCTTGCCCACGCCCGCGCCGCCAAACAAGCCAATCTTGCCACCACGACGATAGGGGGTCAGCAGGTCAACCACCTTGATGCCTGTTTCAAATACGGAGGGCTTGGTTTCCAGGTCGGTCAGCTTGGGAGCAGCCCGGTGGATGGGGGAGACAGTGCTCATGTCCACGGGACCCTTGTTGTCTACGGGTTCGCCCAGTACGTTGAAGATTCGTCCCAGGGTGGCAGGACCGACGGGAACGCTGATGGGTGCCCCAGTATCAACCACTTCCATACCGCGCACCAGACCATCGGTCGAACTCATGGCGACCGCACGAATCTGGTTGTCGCCCAGGAGCTGCTGCACTTCACAGGTGTTAGAAACTTCCTGTCCGGCAGCGTTGGTTCCGCTGATCGTCAATGCGTTATAAATCTTCGGCATCTTGCCAGCGGGGAACTTGACGTCCACAACTGGACCGATGATCTGGGTGATATAGCCGACGTTGGTTTTCTCTGCTGTGGTGACCATGCTTACGCCTATCGTCTAAAGCTTTTTAAGGGTTAGGTGACAGTTTTAACAATTGTAAAAATGCCCCTCATCAGATTATCACCAAATGACTGAGTAAAAATTCTTAATCTTGATTTTCTGTTTGTTCAGCGGGGGAGTGGGGGAGTGGAAGGGGGAGTGGACATCAGCAGCATCCCATCCACCCATCCACCCATCCACCCATCCACCCATCCACCCATCCACCCATCCACCCATCACCTCATCTCCAAGACCTCACGAGGGACAGCGATCGCCTCGTACACCTCTCTGGTTCAGAGCTAACGGAAAGTTCATTGGTGGTGATATGGGCGGTAATGCAATCAGCGCGATCGCGCCCCAGTCGTTTCTGACCCACCCCTGCACCTCAACCAGTTGATTCGGCTCGACTAAATTTTGCGGTGGGGAGAGCCTGTTGGATGGGGGAGCACTGCCAGTGAAAAAGCGATCGCCTTCCTGCACCTGCTCCTCCACCCTAACCCAGGCCGCAGTTGTGTTGCTGCGGGAGAGCGGATCACTGGGAGCGGGTGGCAGACCTCCCCGACCGCTGACGATGAATTGACTGGATGTAGTGGTGACGGTACTGGACGGGGTGCAGCCACGGGCGATTTGCTGAGACGCGTCGGTCAGATCGGTGGGCAGGGCGGTTAACCCCCGACTCGGATCGACCTCAGGCTGGAGCAGTGTGATGGTACCCGGTCTTCCAAAAGCTGAACTGGCGTCGATGTCGTTACTGCCGTTGTCAGGAAGCGATCGCCCTGCCACCAGTCCCAGAATGCTCCGCGCCTGAATCAGGATATTGCCGCCGTCTCCGCCGAAGGCATTGGCCACAATATTGCTGTCTGCGTCTGGTGTCGCAACAACAAAGCCTTGAGGAGCGAGAATTGCGAGGTTTCCACCATTACCCTGATTGAACGCCTCGGCGGTGATCTGACTGCGGTTTCGCAGGAAAAGCAGATCCAGTCCCTGAAGCGTAATTTGTGCGCCACTGCCTGCATTGGTAGAAGCGGTAATTTGACCGTTATTTAATAAGAGGATTTGGCGGGAAGTGACGGTGAGGTTGCCTGCGGCTCCGGTGCGGGTGCCAAGGACGGAAATTTCAGCGCGATCGCCCACTTCCAGCAAGCCAGTTTGAATTTGCAGGTTTCCCGCCACCCCGGAGGAGGTTGTCAGGGCCGCCAGACTGCTGGGAAATTGTTCCAGCGCTCCGGGAATGGCTTCCGAGGGCAGTATACCGGAACCGCTGAGGCGGATGCGGTCGGCATTCACCGTCAGAGTGCCACCCGTGCCTGCCTTGAAGTTGTTCGCCCGATTGCCCACGGAACTGGCTCTGACTTCTGCGCCACCCTGAAGCACCAAAGTTCCGACATTTAACGTGGCAGTTCCCGGTTGTCCCAGGCCCCGGTTATTGGCAGCGATCTCGGCGCGATCGCCCATCACCAACTGAGGTGTCGTAATCAGCAGTGTCCCGACACTCCCTGTTGCCCCCGGTTCTGCGGAGACAAAAATGCCGCTGCGGTACTGGTTGCGGGTCGCTACTGGAGAAACCCCGCCAATTTGTACCGATTCACTTGCACGAACTTCCAGACGCCCCCCCTGACCACCTGTGAATGTGGCAGTTGAAATAAATCCTCCCTGACGCAAAACGAGACGATTCGTTTCTACTAACAGGCTTCCGGCATTGGCTGCCGATCCCAGTACCGGATTCGTCTGGGAAAGGATTCCACTGGTCAGCACTCCGGGCAGTAAAACTCTTCCACCCGCATCCAGAAACGGCTGGGGATTAAAGCCCGTCAACTCCACCAGGGGAGCCTGCACCCGGATGCTGCCGCCATCCCCGTTGCCAAAACTGGAAGCTTCGATACTTGCCCCCTGATCCAGGCGAACCTCTCTCGCCTGAATGTCGATGTTGCCCGCAGTTCCCGCAGAACCTCGAAATGTCTGGGCCGCAATAAAGCTGGGGACTGGGCCGGTTAACTGGAGGGTATTGCCCGCTCGAACTCTGATATCTCCTGCTTTGCCGACTCCCGCCATGAAAGTGCCGATGGAAGAATTACCCGACAGCACGATGGACTGGGAAGCGATCGCCCTCAGCGTTCCACCGACCCCTCCATAAGTAATGGCGTTCAGAACGGAGCGATCGCCCAGCCAAATCTCTCGCCCGCGCAGGGAAATTGCCCCACCACTGCCCAACGGAGATTCGCCACTGGTATCGATCACACTCCGGTTCAGCAGGGACAGGTTGGCAAAGGTCGTATCTCCCGGATACTGCACACCGAAGCTGCCGTTCAGATTGCGCACCAGGGAAATCTGACTGTTGGATGCAATACTGCCCAGTTCGACCTGGCCTGAGCGGGCGGTGAGGTTGCCGTTGTTCAGGGTCACGCCCCGACCCAGGAGGGCGATCGCCTGTCGGGAATTCACCCGGAGGCCAGCGGGTGAATTGGGCAGGGTATTCACAGCACCGTTAGGGCTGGCCTGGGAGCGATTAACAATGGCTCCAGCCATTGGCCCGAACTGGATGCCGACGGGGACGCTGACGGTTAACAGCGTTGGGGTGATTGGGGTGGCGGAGAATTCGGTGTTGTCTGAGAAACGGATGCGATCGCCCGTAGTGGCATAGAAAGAACCGCCGATATTCAACGAGGCGTTGCGGCCAAAGAGAATGCCATTGGGGTTAAGCAGGAATAAATTGGCAGTGCCATTGGCGCGGAGTTCGCCATTGAGGGTGGAGGGCGATCGTCCGGTGACGCGGGCGAAGATGTTCTGGACGGTGGCAGGTTGGTTAAAGTAGGCGCTGCCGCCAGCAGGAATCGAGAACTGTTCAAAACTGTGAAAGAGATTGCTCCCTGCCTGGGTTCCGCCTGTAATTTCGCATATGGTACAACCCGGTGACGCAAGCGAAGGATTCGGTAGGGTCCGATCCGGAAGAATTTGAGCCAGTGCGGCACCGGGGTAACACAGCCAGAAAATGACGCTAATTGATTGGGAAATTGCCTTCACATGCAAATGGATCTATGGAACAAGTAGTCTTCCTACAGCAGATCATCGGTTAGAAACCAAGAAAATCTCCAGCGACATTGCCATTTGCCCTCAAACCCGTTTGGTCCTGAACAATGGCAATTCGATCTCGAACAGTGCCGTTAACAAAATAAATTTCGGTATCCAGCGCAGAAGTTCCAATGCCTGCCACTGCCCGTACTTCCAGTTGGTAACGGCTGGTATTAATGAGGCCAGTTGCAGTAAATGCTGAACTGGGCAGGCGAATTTTATCAATGCCGATTTGCATATCAACAATAAGTGCATAACCGTCACCAGGTTCCTCCACGTAGGCCGCTCTGCCGTCACGGAGGTTCAGTTCAAAGGTATCGCTTCCCAATCCGCCAATGAGCGTGTCGATTTGCCCTGCTCCTCCATTCGCCGTTGCCCCAGTAAAGTCCTGAAACCCGTTGAGGATGTCATCGCCATCCCCCCCTTCCAGACGGTCATTGCCATCACCGCCCTGCAACTGGTCATCTCCCGCACCGCCTACTAAGAAATCGTCGCCCCAGGAACTGTCGATCTGGTTTTCTGCACTGTTGCCGATAATCGTATTGTTCAGAAGATTACCCAGTACGTCGGTGAAGGGGGCATTGGGGGCGATCGCAAACGAAGTTGTGGTGGAATTGAGCCGATAGGCTGTATTGGGTGGAATATCACTGACTCTGGAGCCGGACCATCCAAACGGTAAACTGACGCCGGGGGAGAAATCTTCGGAGGGAAAGGGTTGGTCAAACAAGCTAAACGTAGGATACAGCCCGGTAGCGTTGGGTCTAACTGAAATGAAGCTGAGGATTAAGGCATTACTGACGCGATCGGGAGATTCCATCGCTCGCTTCAGCGACAGCAGATCGTCCGGGTTCACTTGAGTGGCACGGATACGAAGTTGGAGCATGGCAGCCCGTTGAGTCGCAGGATCGACCAGCAGGGTCCGGTAGGCAACAAAACTGCCCCCATCCACTGTGATTCTAGAAACGACCAGATCCCCTGTCTGGTAAGGGGTGCCCGTTGTGTTAGGGGCGCGATCGGTCACAGACACCGTGATGCCCGATCGAAAAGTCGTTCCTCCCTCAAAATCCCGAGTGGAAAGGCTCAGATCCTGCACCACAAAGGGCACTGCCCTCCGAAACAGACCCAACCCCGGACGGCTGTCGGCATCCGTGGTTTTTGAGAAATCTAAGACATAGTTCACCCGAGTTTCGTTGGGCCGGACACTGGCCTGAACGAAGCTGGAAGGAATATCGACGGTGAAACTACCCAGCGTTGCAGCCGCCATCGCATTGCCGCTGGTATCCGATACCTGACCCGGTTGCAGCAGAATGCTGTAGTTGCCGCTGTTTAAGGAGTTCCAGGGGCCAGCAGGGGAAGTGATGCGATAGAGGGCCGTCCGGGTCGTGCTGTTTCCGGAGGGGGCCAGGGCGACTAGCGTGGCAGCTTGATTAAAGCCATTGGGACCGATGACGCGAATGTCACCATTGCCGATAGTGCTGTTATTGAGGGCAAAGTTGTCGGTGTAGGTGACGGTGAAATCAAGGGTGGTGCCGTCGGAAGGCGGGGTAACTGGCGTCAGCGTAGCGCTGGGAGCTTGCCTGTCTCTGGGGGGAGGCAGGGGCGTGGGTCGCAGGATCACCCGATAGGGGGTATCCCCCTGGCGGCGCAGCACCCGTACAAAGTAGAACCCGGCGGCGAGATTGCCATACTCCGCCGGACGCACAAATCGGAGATTGGCATTCAGGAGCGCCGGGGGAATACGGCTGAAGTTCTGGCCTCCAACTCGACTGAGAACTTGAGGCAGGAGCTGACGGGGGCGCAGGGTATAGATCTGGAAGGTGACATTTCCCGTGAGATTCAGCGCCAGCCGGGTGGGACGAACCAGTTGGAAGCGGCGCAGGTCTTCGATATCTGTAGGGCCAACGCGATCGCCCCAGCTCCGGGGAATGGCCTGCAAGACCCCCAGATTGAACACCCGAAAGTTCGTGCCGTTCAGCCGATTATCAACGTTTGTCATGCCGTCACTCCAGTGGAGGCGTTGGTATCAAATTTGATCAGTTTTTGCAGCCTATTCTCTGTTCGATCACTCCAGATGTCTATTAGAGCCTATCCGAAAACCCAAATTGTGGAGGGCGCGACGCTGTAGCGTCGCGCCCTCCACAAT
>CAZVXA010000269.1:0-8425 GCA_964630955.1 uncultured bacterium
CATCCGGGTCAGCAAAGAACACCGCATAGTACCCCGGCGCATACTGGTCATACTGGGCAGGGGCATCCAGAATCGTCGCCCCCATCTCTAACAAAAGCTGATACATCTGGTCTACCTGCTCCCGGCTTTCTGCATTAAACGCAAAGTGGTGCAGCCCCGGAGAGTAACGATCGTGCGTTTTATTCGGTGAGTCCGGATTCGCCGCTCCAACCGTGATCGCCCCCGCCTGCGGCGACCACCACATAGTAAACTCCTCGTTCTGCTCCACCTGCTGATAGCCCATAAAGCCCAGCACCTTTTCATAGAAAGGATCTGCTTTGGCACGATCGCTCACCGTCAGCGCCAGATGGTTCATACTGCCCAGCACCATCGTTTTTCCTCCCTTGAGTTGTGGGGAACTGTTCCTCCCCCAGATTCAATCGAACCAATTTTATTGATAGAAGCGCGGCTAAGTATCTGTTTAGCGTTTTCGGATTCCAGCCTGGGCGACACCCAGGCTGGAATCCGAAAACCTAATTTTTAGCGTCTCTTGCGTGCCCCTGCGGTGCAGGGGCACGCAAGAGACGCTAATCGCATACCGCGGCTAAGCCGCGCTTCTATCAATAAAATCCTAACGGAACAATGTAGGGCCAGGTGGCAACGTCTGAGCCGCAGTTCCAAATCCTGCTACATCCACATTGGTCGTTCCATCTCCAGCATTGCTCAGGATGAGAATCCGGGTGCGGCGATCGCCCTCCACCACAGGCCGGAAAGTTACCCCCACCGTGCAGGCAGCACCGGGGGTCAGGGGACTGCCCACACAGGATTTCGCTGCGTCTGGCGGATTCAGGTCAATTACATAGTCGGAAGTGTTGCTGATGCTGATGTCATTAATTTGCAGGTTGGCGGTGCCATTATTCGACAGAGTCAGAATTCGAGTTGTGGACGTATTCAGGGGTTGAGTCCCAAAGTCAATCGCGGTCGGATTGGCCACGATACCGGGACTGGCAGGAGCACCGCCTGCCCCCCGCAGGTTGACAGCAATCTGTCCCTGGGGGTCATTGCTGGGGATGGTCACCTGGGCAGCGCGATCGCCCGCCCCCGTTGGCCCAAAAAAGATACGGAAGGTACAGTTCTCGTTAGGACTCAGTACCCGGTTAGTGCAGCCCTCAAAGTCGATGCCAGTGGCAAAGAAATCATTGGGATGGGTGCCGCGAATCCCAATCGGCCCCAGCCGCAGTACACCGTTACCGCGATTGGTAATGGTAATCGCCTGGGGTGGACTGGTGCTCCCCTGCGACGCAGTGCCAAAATCCAGACTGGCGGGATTGACTGCTATGGCGGGAACCTGCTGCTGAATTCCCACGCCTCGCAGTTGCACATTTGCCCTTGCGCCGATGTTGCTGGGGATGACGATATTTGCAGCGCGATCGCCCGCCGTCTGCGGCAAAAAGGCCACCCCAAACTGGCAGGTCTGCCCCGGCCTCAGGGTGAGGAACTGACAGTTGCGACCAATCCCGGCACTGGTATCACTAATAAAGTCGGGGTTTCCGGTGACCTGAATGTTACCGATTTGCAGAGGAGCATTCCCCGTATTGCGAATCAAAAGCTGCTGCGTATCACTGCGCGAATCCAGATTCACGCTGCCAAAATTCACATTATTGGGCGTCACAGAGAGGCTGGCCGTTGCTGGCGCAACCCCAAACCCACTGATGAAAACATTAGCATCTCCCCTCGGATCATTGCTGCTGATTTGCAGGGTGATCTGCCGTTCCCCCTGAGTACGCGGTGAGAAGACGACGCCAATCTGACAGGTGCCGTTGGGAGCGATTGCGCCACTGAAACAGGTGTTGCGCGTGAAGCGGAAGTCCTCAGAACTGCCATTCACAAAGTTCACCTGGTTCACTGTCAGGGGCTGGGTGCCCGTGTTCGTAACGGTGAGAAGCTGCTCCCGGCTATTGGTGTTAATGTCCTGCCCCCCAAAGAACAGGCTACCGGGGCTGTAGCTGAGGCTGGGAACCTGCGGTGTGGCAACCACTCCATTGCCTCGCACGGGGATATTCCACTGGTTGCCACTGGCGTCACTAATCAGCAAATTGGCGCTGCGGGTGCCGCGTACCGTGGGTCGAAACTTCAGATCCAGGGTGCAGGTACCATTGGGTGCAATCGGGTTCTTGGTGCAGGTTTCACTGCCGATGAAGTCATTCTGGCCGTCGCCGCTGGTGTTGACTGAGCGAATCGTAATCGGCTGTCCGCCATTATTCGTCACCACAATCCGGCGGACGCCGCTTTCCTGGTTTACCGTCTGGTCGCCAAAGTCCAGGTTACCGGGGTTAAAGTTGAGAATCGCCGTCTGGTTGCTGGGTGGGGGGGTGCCATTGCCGCGCAGAGTAACGGTGCCCTGGTTGGTGCCAAAGCGATCGCGCAATGTCAGCGTCGTCTGTCGGGGGCCAGTCGCCTGGGGCGTAAAGGTAATTTCCAGACGGCAGTCCCGCTCCGGTTGGATCACCGTCCGAGTGCAGGCTTCACTCACGTGGAAGTCGCCTGCATCCCCTCCCACAGGGACAATTCTGACCAGTTCCAGTGGGCGGCCTCCAATGTTGGTCACCGTGACAGCACGGGCAGTACTGGTGGTGTTCTGCTCCTGGTTGGCAAAGTCCAGAGTGTCAGGAGTAATAGCAACGGCGGTGTTGGTGCGAATCGCTTGATAGGCGAGAAACCCACCCCCGCTGATCGCCAGCGCCGCCAGAATACTGATCGGGACAGCGGCAGGAATACGTGAATCGCTGCGGGAGGGTTGGATGCCGGGAGGGGGTTGTAGTTCGGAGGAATCGGGGGTGGGTGGATGGGTGGATGGGTGGATGGGTGGATGGGTGGATGGGTGGATGGGTGGGGTTTGGAGGACAGTTGGAACGGGGGGGGACTGGACGTTTTGGGCGCTGGGATTGAGGAGGAATTCCAGGTTGTGGCGGGTAGTCCTGGCTCCGGGGTCGTTGATGGACTGACGAAGCTGGAGGGCCTGTGTCAGGTAGGTGTTGGCACTGAGGGCGTCGTTGAGACCGAGGGCGCGGGTGCCAAGCTGGTGCAGCGCATTGGCGATCGCCCCCTGATCCCCCAGTTCTCGTGCGGCATGGAGTCCACGCTGCCAGACGTGTTCCCAGGCTCCCCAGTGACCACTGAGTGGCAGCGACTGGTCGGCCTGTCGAGCCAGGTGCAGCACTTCCTTCCATTGGGTCTGCTGGGCTGCGGTGGCCATCACCGCCAGCAAGGTGTCAGATTCCTGGGCCAGCGTACCGCGTACACGGGCGTGTTGTGCTGCCCAGTTGACGAAATGGCGGATGACGGGCTGAACCCACGGGGTCAGGTTCCAGTATTGACGGATCGTTGTCAGCAGGTTTCCCGCCAGGGCATACCGAACGCCATCGGTGGTCAGCAGCCCCCATGACACCAGATCTTCCAGCACGGGGGGCAGGTTCGAAATGGCAGTAATCGTGCCCAGATGGTAGGCGGCAACCGGGGTGGTGCCCAAAACGCTGATTGCCGCCAGAACCCGCCGCTGCGGTTCCGGCAGGGTGCTGACCGCCCGCAGAATCAGAACCTCAGGGGTAGGTGCGGCCTGAATTTGCTGCACCAGGGTGGGCAGGTTGAGCCGTCGTTCTCGCACCAGGGCTGATGCCTGCACGATCCGCAGGGGATGATTGTTCAGTACAGTGCAGAGTTCCTCAGCAATCCTCCGTTCCTCGTCAGTGAAAGACGTATTGATCGCCACCTCCGCCAGATCGATCGCCGACTCTGTCGGCAACCCCTCCAGCTCAATCCGGTGTTCTCCTCCCCCCAGGTGCGGCGATCGCCCCGCCAGTAAAAAGTTGAGGCTGGGCAGGCTGGTGAGTAGCGTTTGCACGTCCTCAGCGGGCAGATCGACATCATCCAGAATCACCAGCGATCGCTTTCCTCGCAACCGTTGCTGAATTTCTTCGGGAGTGGGTTTGTAGAACGCTTCCTCCTCGTATTCATAAAAATCGTCAAACAGGCTCTGCATCAGGTCGTCGATGGGCTGCTGATGTACGGCCCGGTAAATGATGCCGTCCTGGAAGAGGTAGGCGAGATCGGGTGAAAAGGCGAGCGAGCGCAACAGCAGGGTTTTGCCAACCCCCGGTTCTCCGTAAACCTCGACGGGCTGAGAGTCCCGTAGCAGCCCCATAATGCGATCCATCTCCTGCTTCCGATCCAGCAAATTCGTCACGGGGCGACAGTAGTACTGCGGTTGAGGCCGGGGTCGGGGTTGGGGGTTCGGCTGCGACTGCGGGTCAAAACTGACCCTCCCACCGTGACTGGTGAGCTGGATGCCCTTATCCCCGATCACCACTTTCTCCCCAGTCTCCTCCGCCTCAAACTGGGTAACAGGGATTGTCCCATTTCCCACGGGAGTGTAGGGCTGGGGTTGCCCCCCCTGTGGACTGTACTGCGAAGCAAAATTCTGTGGACGATAGCCCTGGGCACTGGAGGTTTCAGTCTGTCCGGCTGGACTGTAGGGGGTGACGGGACTGTTCAGAGTGGTTCCCTGCTGCCATGCAGGCTGCATCTCGCCACGCCGCCGCCCATACACCTGTACCATGCGAATCAGTGGCACACCTAAGCTGGCCACGCTCTGCTGCACAAACGGCATCATGTCTTGCGGTGCAGGTAGATCGATCGCATCCAGAAATATGTGCAGAGTATCGTCCTGGAGCCTTGCCTGGGCGGTCATGCCGCGCTGGTGCAGGGAGTGGTTCAGCAGTTCGGCGATCGCCTCTGCATCGCCCTGTTTGGCGCGCTGGAGTAGATTTCGTTCGGTAGAAAGGGGGTCAACCGGTTGAACCATAAAAAGCAGCCGCCGCAGATGGGGGTAATTCTTATCCTGAAAGATTTCCGTAAATCTGACAGTACCCTACCGGGGAATGTGTAGTGATGGCAAGGGTTTGAGGCGAAAACGTTATGTGCCGGGGACGGATTTCCCCTGAGACGAAGGACTCTCAGGAACATCCTTCTATAATAAAGTTTGAGCCATATCCCATCCCTTCACTGAATGTCTACAGAGTTCCAGACGGAAGACCTGCAAACTGAACTGCTCGAAGCGGTAGAGCGGCGGCGCAACTTCGCCATCATCTCCCACCCCGACGCCGGAAAAACAACCCTGACCGAAAAACTGCTGCTGTACGGAGGCGCGATCCACGAAGCAGGGGCGGTCAAGGCACGACGGGCACAGCGCCACGCTACTTCCGACTGGATGGAAATGGAGCAGCAGCGGGGAATTTCCATTACCTCCACCGTGCTTCAGTTTGACTACAGCGGCTACACCATTAACCTGCTGGACACCCCTGGCCACCAGGACTTCAGCGAGGACACCTACCGCACCCTGGCCGCTGCCGACAACGCTGTCATGCTGGAGGACGCCGCCAAAGGTCTGGAACCCCAGACGCGAAAACTCTTCGAAGTCTGCCGGATGCGCGGCATTCCTATCTTCACCTTCTTCAATAAGCTCGACCGCCCTGGACGTGACCCGCTGGAGCTGATGGACGAGATCGAGCAAGAACTGGGTCTGCAAACCTACCCCGTGAACTGGCCCATCGGCATGGGCGATCGCTTCAAAGGCGTTTTCGATCGCCGCGACCGCCAGATCCACCTGTTTGAGCGCGCCGCCCACGGAAGCAAGGAAGCGATCGACACTGTGATTGACCTGGGCGATCCGCGCATCGAAGCCCTGCTGGAGAAAGACCTCTACTACCAGTTCAAAGAGGAACTGGAACTGCTGGAGGGCGTCGGCACCGAGTTTGACCTGGATCTGATCCACCAGGGCAAACTCACCCCCGTCTTCTTCGGCAGCGCCATGACCAACTTCGGCGTAGAACTCTTCCTCAACTCCTTCCTGGACTACGCTCTGAAACCAGGTGCTCGCCGCAGCAGCAAGGGCGAGATTGAGCCAACGAACCCCGCTTTCTCTGCCTTCGTGTTTAAATTGCAGGCGAACATGGACCCCAAGCACCGGGATCGTGTAGCGTTCGTCCGTGTCTGCTCCGGCAAGTTTGAGAAAGACATGGTGGTCAACCATGCCCGCACCGGAAAGAGTGTCCGCCTCTCTCACCCACAAAAGCTCTTTGGCCAGGGTCGCGAATCCCTGGAGGAAGCCTACGCCGGAGATGTAATCGGCCTGAATAACCCTGGCGTCTTTGCCATCGGTGACACGATCTACATCGGCCCCAAACTGGAATACGAAGGTATCCCTTCTTTCTCTCCCGAACTGTTTGCCTACCTGCGCAACCCCAACCCCAGCAAGTTCAAACAGTTCCAGAAAGGGGTAAATGAACTGCGGGAGGAGGGGGCCGTCCAGATTATGTACTCGGCAGATGAGTCCAAACGGGAACCGATTCTCGCCGCCGTCGGCCAACTGCAATTTGAGGTCGTTCAGTTTCGCATGAAAAACGAGTATGGCGTTGAAACCCTGCTCGACCCTCTGCCCTACAGCGTCGCCCGCTGGGTGGGAGGCGGCTGGGAAGCGCTGGAAAAAGTGAGTCGCCTGTTCAACACCGTCACCGTTAAGGATAGCTGGGGTCGTCCGGTGCTACTGTTCCGCAATGAATGGAACTGCCAGCAGGTAGAAGGCGAACATCCGGTACTGGATTTAAGGGCGATCGCCCCTGTGACTTCTGGTCACGAACCAGCGGCGCTTTGATCGACTTAGAGTCTACCCAAAAACCAAATTCCAGGGGGGCGACGCTGTAGCGTCGCCCCCCTGGAATTTGGTTTTTTTGTTGTCGGATAGGCTCTTAATCTATTCCGTCTTTCTTTGAGGTGAGGTGCGCGATCGCCACCATTGTCTCAGCCGTCTGAGGGGCGATCGCACCTTTGCATTCGCTCGATTCCAATTCATCCGATAGAGCAAGGTGTTCGCATGGTCTACTCCTAACACCTGTTCTGCAATTGTGAACGCCTCATGGTAGAAAGATGCGGCTGCCTCATCATGCTGCTGCACTTCGTAGATCATCGCCAGATTGTTGAGACTGAGGGCGACCGCTGAGTGATGCTCACCCAGTAGTTTCCGCCGCATCTCCAGGGCCTTGATAGACAGTCGTTCTGCTGCAGCGAATCGACCTTGCACGTAGTAAAGTCCTGCCAGGTTATTGAAGCTGAGGGCAATGTCCGGGTGTTCCTCCCCCAGTAGGCGTAGCCGCATTTCCAGGACTTGCTCATACAATGGCTCTGCCACGGGGTACCGTTCCTGAGTATAGTAGAGCAAAGCCAGACTGTTCAGACTCTGGGCGACATCGGGATGCTCCGGTCCCAACAGGCGTTTCCGCATTTCCAGGGCCTGCTTGCAGAGCAACTCCGACATCTCATACTGGCCCTGAACACAGTAGAGTCCAGCCAAATTGTTCAGACTCTGGGCGACATCGGGATGCTCCTGCCCCAGACGATCGCGGGCCAGAATCAGCCCATCCTGATACCAGGGAAGCGCCTGTTCGTAATCCCCTTGAATTTTATAGAATCGCCCTAATCCGGCGAATAGAGCAACCAGATCCTCATTAGCCAGCCACTCGATCCAGGTCGTCGCAGCTTCAGTGAGATGGGGAATCTGGAGGGCGATCGCAGTTAGCAGAGCCTGGCTGGGCGATTCAGGGATTGATCGGGCAGTTGCTGCCATCACACGGCAGAAAGATCGCTTTAAGTGATTGGATCGGTAAAACTCACTGAGGTGCTGTCGCAGACAGAGATAAATCATGCAGTGCAGCACGTAATGGTTCTCATCACTGCGTTCCAGCAGGTGATGCTGGATCAGATCCTCGCAGACCGCAGTCAGCCTGGACGCATCCCAACTATCACTAGCCTCGCCCTGCATCACCGTCAGCAACAACTCCTGGGAAATCGGGACAGCGGCAAACAGCCCCAGCATCCGCCCAACTTGCTGAGTTGATTTCTCCAGTGTTTTCCAGGTGTCTCTAAAAGCTGTAGCGATCTCCGGTGGAACAGATACTAGTTGCATCAGTTCCCCCTGGTCGAATTGGGCAAGCAAATTTTCTAACATGGCACTGACCCCCAATGACCGATACAGACAATAACCAGGGATAGGGTGCAAAATGCGCCGCGAGGGGCTGCGAGATCGCAGAAAAAATAATAGGAGACATGAATTTTCTTCTCCAGTGTACTTTACAGAAAACGATTGGTTTCCCTGGCAGAAGAAATTAGTTGGCTGACCAGTAAATGAACAGCATAGTACGAGGAGAAAGAAATCCAACTCACGGCAGATGACGCTATGGGACTAAAAAAATTTCCACAAAAGAAGATACCCATACAGATCCCCGGCTTCTTGAAGAAGCCGGGGATCTGTATGGGAGAGCGGGTAGGTTCTTTCTTAGAATCGCGAATTAAATAAAACCGAATTGTTTTTGAGAGAGGGGGGGGGGGGGGGGGG
>CAZVXA010000270.1:0-8344 GCA_964630955.1 uncultured bacterium
ATGGTTACCATAATTTCCTACCAACCAATCGCCTTGACCAACCATCCTCATTATGGGGTGCATCTCAGTTTTGCGAGTGGCGTGGGCGAAGCCCGCGCCACTCGCAAAACTGAGTTTGGAAATTTGCAAAAGTGGGATGCTCCCTCAATATGCAGCTATCGCCATCCTTTGAAGAATGTGAACGGGATTGCACCCCGTTCACATTCTATTGATGAAGGCTGTACTTCTAAATCTCCAGAACGGCTAACCTCGCTCTCCTATCGAAGAAGCTATAGTAGAACCTGTAGCCCTATCTCAGTCCGGGGATAGGTTAACTTTCGGCCAATTTCTGGAACCTATGAGACGTAGACCCAAACCGCCATCCCGTTCCTCTTCGAGATACCCCGAAGATCGCTATATGGACGACTATCCCCAAAAACCAGAAAAACCAGCACCCAAGTCATCATTTTTCCAGATGCTGAGCGCAACCACGATCGCCATTCTGGTAGCCGTCTTTGTGTTTGGGATTGGGGTTGGAGTGGCCTTCAGTTCTGCCGCCTCTGCACCAACGGGTAGCCTTGCGACTCGCTACGACCTGGACAAAGTGGCTCCCAGCGCTGACCTCTGCCTTAACTTTGGAGCCAGTGCAGTGACGATGGATGTGCGGGCCTTTGTCACGCTGAACCCGATCGCGGTCTACATCACGCAGCCCAAGACGCAGCCGGGATGCGTGATTCGCAGTTCCAACTTCTCGATTCTGGAAAAAGGCAACCTGATCACTCCAGAGCAGTCACGCGAGTGTCGGCAGCGCCTCAACACCTTTGGCTTCACTGGTGCGATCGATCGCAAAGATGGCAATCCCCAGATCGAATGCGTCTATCAGAACAGCGCCGCAGGCAACCTGTTCCTGAACCTTTCGGGTCTGGGTGTAGATGTCCCCGACTTTTAACTGCTATTCTAAACACTCAAATCCCACTAATTGATGCGGCGCAGTGCTGAGCACTGCGCCGCTTCTATTCGTGGGGTTCCCAACATTAGCGGGGCAAATCCTCAGTGAGCCGCACTTCGATGACCTGGTTGGGTTGAATCACGGCAGGTTTGGGAGCTGTGAAGTAGGTAGTTGCAGCTCCAGTGGCGGCTCCCGCAGCCAGCCCCAGAAAACCCAAGCCTCCGGTGAGAACCCCCAGCAGAGTTGCCCCTAATGCCCCGATCGCCGAATTGCGCAGCAGACGGTTACGGGAAACCTCGCGATCGCCCGTCAGTGGGTCTGATTCCCCCTGGATCAGCAGATTGCGCCCCCGCAGGGAGATCGCCTGGATAATAAACTGACTGCCGCTCCGATCCGTCTCGAATCGGCCAATCACCTGGCTTCCTCTCGGAAAAACGACATTCCCGGCGCGATCGCGCACGTCCTCTTCTAGCAGCAGCACCTCCTGTCGAGACTGAGCAGCGGACAGTTCCAGCGGAGTTGTGCGTGGGTAGCGCAAACGCAGTATGGTGCCCTCAGGCAGCAGAACGTTGGGATTGTAGGGCCGGACGGCAGTCGTCTGCGCCGTCGGTAAGGGGGCCGAGGGAACGGTGGTCGTAGCTGGAGGAAGCGAAGGAGGCACTGATGGGGTGCGTTGTCCTGCAGATGGCGAAGGGAAACTGGGCGATGGCGGTGGGGCGATCGCACCGGATGAAGACGGAGGAACGCGCCCCGGTGCAGGAGGTGCCGTGACCGAAGGGGCGGTACCCGATGGGGGTGGAACCTGAACCGTGACAGGGCGATCATTGAGGAGTACGGGTGGGGGGAGGGCTGCGCCTGGAGTTACCGGGGTGGAGCGAGCCGCAGGATTTGGAAACGTGGGGGGCGCAGCCGTAGCGGGAGGGGTGGTGGTGATCCTGGGAGTCGGGGGAGCAGGGACAGATGCGGACACTCCCGGCGTTGGGCCAGGGGGCACTGCGGTCGCCGTTGGGGCTGGCGGGGGGATTGGTACCGTTGTTGCAGGAGCAGGACGCACAGGGGCCACTGGTGGTAGCTGTATTGGGATCTGAATGGCTCCCGGTTCGAGCGGAGGCAGTTGTCCCGGTTGGCCTGGAGAAGCTGGGGCGGTCGGAGTCCCAGGACGAGGGGGCGCGACCTGGGACGGTTGCGGCGCAGAGGGCAGTTGTTCAGTTGGGCGAGACTGGGGTAGTGATGGTTGCTCTGGGGCTGGAGGAGGGGAAGGGGCGACAGCGACAGGCGGTTGGGGAGAGGGAAGTGGACTGGGCAGGACAACTGAAGGACGAGCAGAAGCAGCGTTCGACGGTGGCGCAGGAGTAACGGGCGGAGCTGCGATTTCGGGGATCGTGGAAGTGGAAGGAGGAACGGAAGGTACCACATCCGGTTGCGCCGGAGGAAAAGGCGCTGAGGGCGGCTCGGCGGGAGGGGCGATCGCCGTAGAACTGGGGGAAGGAGCTGTTCCTTCAGCAGCAGGGGGCAGGGGAATCGCTGGAGGAAGACTGGAGGGGGGAAAGATTGCTGCTGATGGGGACGGCGTACCTGGAGGACGATTGACAGGATTTGGGGGAGTGACCGCAGAGGGAGTAACTGGCGGGACAGTCGCTGTCATGGGAGGAACGGCGGGTGGTGCGACCGGAGGAGTGGTCTGCGCAGGGGCAGGCCGCACCGGGGCAGCGGGCGCGGGACGGGCAGGTGCAGCGGGTGCGGGACGGCTGGCCGTCTGACGATCCCCCACCAGCAGCGGGCGCACTGCCCAGCGAGTCCGACCACCGCTCGTGCCGATTCGCCGCAGCTCGACCTGACCGGGAGCCAGTTCCGCATCAGGGGAGAGTTCGATCACAATGCGAGCCACCCCCGGTTGAAACTGAGCCACCCGCACCTGACGTACCGCACCGGAGTATTGCTGCTGATTGGTAATGGCTCCAATGTCGGTATTTGGTAGCTCGACCACAATGCGGGCGGGTTGGGCCACCAGAAAATAGCGGGGCGTGGTGCCCTCCGGCAGGGCAAACTCAAGCTGGCGAGAACTGGGGTCAAACCGCCATTGGACTGGGGTTGCCGCTGCAACCGGGGAGGCCAGCACCTGCATTGCCATGCCTGCGGTCAACATCAGCGGCTGGGTCGCGATCGCCAGACTCAACCCCAATCCCAGCTTGTGAAGCGTTTGCCAGTTCCCCATAATATCTGCCTGCCAGCGCGTTGAATTCCCACGTTCCCCGAAGTTTGACCAAAGTCGGATGACGAACTGTAGAACTGCGGTGCGATCGCCCTACAGCTACATATAGAACACCCCATTCCCCTTTTTACCAAATTCTCTCAGTTCGTCCAACTTTTAACTCTATATATAGCGTTAAAGCGCCTGTACTCCTGCTTGCGCGATCGGCTAGTGGCCATTTTGTTCAGTCAGTGGGCGTGGAAAAAGTCGCAACCCCAAAAGCTGTTCTGCCCACTGCGCGGGCAGAACAGCTTTTGGGGTTGCAAGCTTAATCGTGCCTACCTACTTAACAAAATTTATAAAGGGACGCAAAAGGACTTGCAGGATAGGGGGCATCATCTGATAAGATGTATTTTCGACCCAGGAGAGGTGGCTGAGTGGTCGAAAGCGGCAGATTGCTAATCTGTTGTACGGTTCGAAAGTCCGTACCGAGGGTTCGAATCCCTCCCTCTCCGTTTTTAGAAGAAATTGAGGGGGCGTGGTGCTTAGCGCCATGCCCCCTCAATTTCTTCTTTATTAACAGTCTGTTCGCTTATTCAATCGGAACAGCTTTCACATCAACGGGATTGCCGTCTGCATCGGTCTTTGCATTGCCCGTTGTAGCATCACTAACCTCGGTGCCCTTCTTCGTC
The DNA here is from genome assembly GCA_964630955.1 of uncultured bacterium. Taxonomy (GTDB): domain Bacteria; phylum Cyanobacteriota; class Cyanobacteriia; order Elainellales; family Elainellaceae; genus CAZVXA01. Next base: position 3,812 of record CAZVXA010000270.1, read on the forward strand.
CGCACGCGATCGATCAGAAGCTGCGACACCTCGGTGAACAGCAGCGTAATCACCAGCACATCATCGAGCTGACCAATAACGGGGATAAAATCTGGTAAAAAGTCAAACGGCATCAGCAGATAGGCTACCGTTCCCAGAATAATCCACCAGCGATATTTCGGATTGCGAATCGTTTGCTTATACCAGTTGTAAATCCCGTCCATTGACCTGTTCTCCAATCAACATCTACATTCTGTCAAATCTGTTTGTAGAAATTGAGAGGGGAGAACCGTCCTTTTTAGGGGGGAGGAACGTACCAGGGAGGGTAGATTAAACCCCAGGAACAGGGATTAAATAATTTGTGAAAATCATGCAGAGACGCAGAGCGCACAAAGTTTTTACTCTGCGTCCTCTGCGCCTTCTAAGAAACTGAAGTTTCTTTCGCCTTTTTCCCTATCCGAAGGATTGGGTGACATACTCTGTGGTGAACCAGATTTAAGTAGACAGGCGTGATTAAGCTTGAAACCCAAAAAGCTGTTCCGCCCGCGCAGCGGGCGGAACAGCTTTTTGGGTTTCGACTTTTTCCACGCCCACTTACTTAGTTCGGATTATTCACGACCCTCAGAACAAAGGCGAGAAAGTGCTTTGACCAGCACCTTCCCGCCTTCGAACGCCAAAAAAGATGGAAACAAAAAATTCATTTTTACCAGGCCATCAGGACTTCTTTTTTCATCAGATCGCGAATGACGTTATCCTTAACCATCAACTGCTCAGAAATCTGTAGCAATAGTTCGAGCATTTGATCACGGGACATATCTTGAGCAAGGTTCTCCACCATCCTGATCTGAAATTCCTGCTCAAGAGTGAGCATAAAAGGATTGAGTTCCTCCATAGAAGCCTCCTACCAATGGACCGATTTCGAGTGGACTGATTTCAAGAGCATAAAAAGTCTTGAGAACAAATGCAGGCCCTTCAGGCGTCCCGCCCTGGCTTAAGGAGCCTGCATTTTCATCTCAATTGACTGACACGACTCAGGCGTGTAACACAGAAGACAAAGGGATTAGACGGTGGTGCGACGAGTCAGCAGACCCCAGATGAAAATAGCGATGATCGCGCCGATAACAGCAACAATCAGACCACCAATGCTCAGACCTGTGGAGGTCAGCGCCAGTGTTCCCGTTGTCAGCAGGGAGTAGAGGCTACCACCGACAAATGCCCCAATGATGCCCAGCAGAATCGTACCAAGAATGCCACCACCCTGATTACCGGGATAAATAGCTTTGGCGATCGCACCTGCCAGCAGCCCCAGAATTAACCATGCAAGAATGTTCATAGCTCAACCTCTCAATGGACGTTTCGGTTAACTATTCCTACAATATCCGCTCGTATTTTGAACCACTTCCATCGCAGGATATAACCGTTAATGCCTTAAGGGGGAGCGAATGAACGAGAATTAATGGGGATCAAACGACTGATTAAGTATTAGTAGAATTCATGTGAAAGGGTTTTCCAGCCTACTTTTTGAAGCCCGACTTCGCCTTCTTCTGGGTGGGTTTGTTCTTGTTATTTGTTTTATTTACCTCTGCTACCGCATCCTGAAATAATTCGTGCAGGTGTAGCGGTACACTGGCAATTTCCGGCAGTTCTGCGTCTAAAGGTTGATTGAACCGCTGCAATGCCTCATCCAGATCGGTTTGTTGATTAAAAGTCGGCTGTTGCAGCACGTCTCGCAGCACTGTTTGCAGTGCGATCGGGTACTTCGCCGCCAGTCGCCGCCACACAAAGGCGTTGAACTGCAAATCTTCTAAACTCTGCCGCACCAGTTTCTCAGACCCGGCGATCGCCTTCCAATCCTCCGCTTGCAGAACTGCCTCAACCTGAGTGTAGGTGGGTAGGAACATCTGTCCCCAGCGGGGATGACTGAGGGCCGTCACGGCCTCAGCCTGCTTCAGGTGCGGTGGCAGTTCCACTTGAGGGGACGCCATCCTGGCACTGGAATTCATGGCCTGCTTCACCTGTTGGGCATTGACGCCCATCTCCTCGGCATTGGCAGTAATTTCCTCCTCGGTCACACCTGCCGCTTCAGCCAATTCCTTCAGAGACTTTGAGCCGTCAATCCCAGTGGCCTCCAGATTCTCCTGGGTCAGCTTTGACTGGAACTCCGTTAGCTTTTTGCCCAACTGATACCCCGGCAAAGTAACCTCATCACTGCCGAAGAATTCTACAAACTTCGTGTGGTAGTGCTCGACCGATTTCCATGCTTCCTCCAGCAGTTCTGGGGCATCACTGTAGAGATAGGGTTTGTAGTTCTGCTTGAAATTCCCCAGAGCCACCGCCAGTTTGGGTTTGCCCAGTTTACCCAGCAGCATTTGTGAGCTGAATAGCATCCACTGCTCAGCAGTCAGGGGTGCAATCTGAGTCAGCACGATCTCCCCCGACTGGGATTGCCGAAACTTAGGCTGTGCCAGTGGACTATCTGCAACCTCCACCCAGTAGTGCTTCTGAGTCAACCAGTTGACCAGTTCCACGCGGTCTTCAGACCACTGGATCACGGCAAACAGCCCCATAAAGGCCCATTGCCATTGGTGGACTAACTGGCGATCGCCCTCCGTCAACTCTGGGTGCGTCTGGATAAACAACTCCAGCGGCGACTGTCCGTTCACCTTACCCTGCACCAGAAACCGATCGACCGCAAACTCACGGCGGTTCATATCTGGCCCATCGGTTTTCTTCAGTTGTTCAGCGGTGAACGTCTCCAGGGCGATCGCCAGATCCCCCTCTGCATCCAGCACAAAGTCCGTCAATTCTTGCTTCAGTTCTACCGCCCGGTTTAGCGTCTCGTTCATCAGTCCGTAAAATTTGCTCCAGAACAAACTTACTGCCCCCGTTCAGGACTCACCAACCTCCTGCGACAGATCTTAATCAATGCGTCAAATTCGCGATCGCCTGGTCAATCACACGAGACAGCATTTGGTACTCCTCCTGGGTGACTCCTTGCAGTATGTGCTCCCGCAGGGCCAGGGCGATCGGGGGCAGGGTCTCTCGCAGTTCTCGTCCGGCATCCGTCAGCCAGATGCGCCATACCCGGCGATCGCTCTGGTCGCGCTGCCGCTGTACCAGCCCTCGCTTCTCCATCCGATCCAGCACGCCCGTTAAAGTGCCGCCTACCTGCTGCAATCGGCTTCCCAGAACGGAGGTGGATAGTCCATCTTCTTCCCAGAGACAACACAGGACAATCCAATGAAAGGGAGTAATTTCATAAGGAGCCAGTTGTTCACTGAACCTTCGAGTGAAAAGTTGGGCCAGGAGCTTGATCCGATAGCCGAGGCTATAGGGGGCTAAGACTTCGCGCCACTGCTCCATAAAGTAACTGCCATCGGAGGGATAGCCAAGATCGGGGGGGGGGACCATCAGGCTTCAGAGAAAAATCACAGACTAACCAATGTAGTCTTAAATGTTAGCGATGGCAATCACTTTGAGAAATCTAGATTGTCAACTGTGGCTCCAATCGCTGTCACAGACAGAAGTTGGACCTGAAGCACATCTGCAAGCCCAACGTTAAGCAGGCGAAGCACTGTAGCGCTTCGCCTGCTTAACGTTGGACGGCCAATCAGTTTCTATAGCCCCAACTTCTGCAACACCGGACGAGTTGAAACGATGTGGCGATCGAGTCCCAGTTCCTTTGGACTCACGCCTAATGCCAGCGCGATCAGTTGCGGCAGGTGCAGCACCGGAAGGTCTAGCTTTTGACCAACGATCTTCGCCACCTCCGGCTGACGAGAGTCCAGGTTCAGGTGACACAGAGGACAGGGCGTAACAAGGCAGTCTGCTCCGGCGGCGATCGCCTCTTGAATATGCCCCCCCGCCATTTGGAACGACTGCTCCGTTGCATAGCTGGACAAAGGCCAGCCGCAGCATTGGGTTCGCCCCCGGTAGTAGATGGGGGTCGCCCCGACGGCACGGAAGACGTTCTCCATTGACTCTGGCTTGTAGGGATCGTCAAATGGCAGGTGCTTCTGTGCCCGCAGCAGATAGCAGCCGTAGAAGGCCGCACACTTGAGGCCAGAGAGTTTTTGGGTGACGCGCTGCTGCAACGCCTCCAGTCCATAGTCACCCACCAGCGCCCACAGCAGATGTTTGACCTCGCTGGTACCCCGGTAGGGCGAGCACCCCTGTTCCTTGAGAAAACCGTTGACCTGCTCCAGATAAGCCGGACTGCTTTCTTTTGCTTCTTTTAACCGCTCGTCTACATGACCAATCACGCCCTGACAGGTGCTGCAATGGGTCAGCAGGGGCAGATTCAATTGTTCTGCCAGGGCAATGTTGCGGGCATTCACAGTGTCTTCCATTAGCTGCGAGTCCTCTTTGAAGGTGCCAGAACCACAGCAGGAAGCCTTTTTCAGTTCTACCAGCTCAATCCCCAGTGCCTTCGTCAGCGCATCGGTGGATTGGTACAGTTCCCGACAGGCTCCCTGGGCAACGCAGCCGGGGAAGTAAGCATATTTCAGTGGCATGGTGATGACCGTATTGCGATCGCCTTAATCTCGGCTTATC